>JANNPH010000071.1:0-30532 GCA_031399965.1 Gloeobacteraceae cyanobacterium SOY_34_metabat_159
CTCGATCCGGTAGCCGCGAATTTTTGCCTGGCCGTCCGTGCGGCCCACGAACTCGATTGCCCCGTCCGCCCCGAAGCGCGCCAGGTCGCCGCTGCGGTACAGCCGTGCTCCCGGTTGCTCACTGTAAGGGTGCGGCACGAATTTCTCGGCCGTCAGACCGGCACGACCCAGGTAACCCCGCGCCAGTCCAGGACCGCCCAGGTACAGCTCCCCGGCTACCCCGATGGGCACCGGCTGACCATTGCTGTCCAGGATATAGCTCTGGGCATTGGGGAGTGGGCGGCCGATCGGCAGGCCCTGGGAGGCCGTGTCGATGCGGGCGGTGGCCGATAATTCGTGCATCGTCGCAGAAGCCGTGGCCTCGGTCGGGCCGTAGCTGTTGATTACGCGCGGGTGCAGGCCCAGGTGCGACCGCCATAGCCGCAACCGCTCCGCGAGGGCCTGTTCGCCGCCGATCACCACCAGGCGCAACGACGGCGGGAAGCGGTGCCGTTCGCTGCCCAGGTGGTTGGTCAATTCGTGCCAGTAGGCCGTCGGCAGGTTCAAGACGCTCAGCCGCCAGTCGCGGCATTTCTGCCAGAAACTTTGCGCCGACTGCAGCATCGCTTCTGAGCGCAGCACCAGGGTCGCGCCGCTGGTGATGGTGGGGTAAATTTCCTCGGCGCTGTGGTCAAAGCTAATGGACACGAACTGCAGCACCCGGTCTGCGGGCGTCAGTGCAAATTTCGCCCGAATTGACGCGATGTGGTTGACGACCGAGCGGTGCTGGGTCAGCACGCCCTTGGGCCTGCCCGTCGAGCCGGAAGTGTAGATGACGTAAGCCAGGTGGTCGGCAGTCGTCACTGTGGGTAGATTCTCCGCGTCCCCAGGCGCGGCAAATTCTTCTAGAAAGAGCACCGGCGTCCCGGTAGGCGGCAGGAGGGTTGGGGCCAGGTGGGCCTGGGTGAGTAGCACCGACACCTGGGCGTCCGCGAGGATAAACGCCAGCCGCTCGGCGGGATAGGCCGGGTCGAGGGGCACGTAAGCCCCGCCCGCCTTCAAGACCGCGAGCATGGCGATCACGATCAGGGGCGAGCGCTCCACGCACAGCCCGACCAGTGTCTCAGCCCCGACGCCCAGTGCCCGCAGGCGGTGGGCGAGCCGGTTGGCCCGGACGTTCAGCTCCCGGTAGCTCAATTGCTCGTCTTCGTAGACGAGCGCCGTGGCGTCGGGGGTGAACGCCGCCTGTTGCTCGAAAAGGATGTGCAGGCAGGTATCCGGGTAGGGACTGGCAGTCGCGTTCAATTCGACCAGCACCAGTTGCCGTTCGGCCTCGGCCAGGAGCGGCAAGCGCGAGAGCTGCGCCTGCGGGCAATCGACGATCCCGGCAATCAGCGTCTGGAAGTGGCCGGCCAGGCGGGCAATCGTCTCCGACTCAAAGAGGTCTGTGTTGTATTCGAAGAAGCCGACCAGCCGCTGGTCGTACTCGTACAGCGACAGGCTCAAATCGAGTTTCGCCGTGCCGTTGTGGGCATCGAGGAGCGACAGGGCCGCCTCCGACGCAGCCTCCGGTCCGAGGAAGTTCTGCATGTCGAAGCCGACCTGGAAGAGCAGGTTGCGGCTCGCGTCCGGTTCCAGCCGCAGGGCCTTGACGAGCTTTTCAAAGGGCAGATCCTGGTGCTCGTAGGCTTCCAGGCTCACCTCGCGCGTGTTCGTGAGCAACTCACTAAAACTGACATCCCCCGACAGGTCGAGGCGGATTGGAATCGTGTTGGAAAAAGGACCGATGAGCCCCCAGAAATCGCTGTTTTCACGGTTGGCGAAATTGGTGCCGATTACCAGGTCGGTGTCGCCGCTGTAGCGGTGGAGCAAGACACCGAAGGCCGCCATTAGCGCCATGAAGGGTGTCGCCCCGGCGCGCTGGGCAAGTGCCTTGAGCGCTGCTGTCACCGGCTGCGACAATTCCAGCGGCTGGCTTGCTCCCCGGAAAGTCTGGATGGCCGGGCGCGGGCGATCGGTCGGTAGGGCCAGGGAGCACGGTGCCCCCTGCAGGCGCGCTTTCCAGTAGGCCAGGTGGGTTTCGAGGGCCTCGCCCCGGACGCGTTCGTGCTGCCAGCGCACGAAGTCAAGATACTGTGCCGGCCGCCCGGTAGAAGGCGGATAGCCGTCCGCGTCGTAGACCTTGCTCAGTTCGCGCAGGAGCACTCCTGTGGACCAGCCGTCGAAGACGATGTGGTGGACGACCACGATCAGCACGTAGCGCACTTCCCCCAGGCGCAGCAGGTGGGCGCGCAGGAGCGGGGCGCAGGCGAGGTCGAAGGGGATCTGAGCCTGGGCCTGGGCCAGCCTTTGCACCTGGGTTTTCCAGTCGGCCTCCAGTTGGTTTCGCAGATCTGTGGTCGATAGCGCCACCGTGAGAGCAGGTACCACCGTCTGCATGGGTTGTGCACCGACGAGCTCGAAAGTCGACCGCAGCACCTGATGGCGTTGCAGGACGGCGTTGAGGGAGCGCTCCAGCCGCTTGGGACAGACCTCGGCGTTGACGCAAAAGATCAGCGGTATGTTGAACGCGGTGCTCTCGGGGTCCAGTTGCTGCAAGAACCAGAGGCGTTGCTGGCTGGAGGACAGGGCCGATTGCTTCGGCTCCGCTGCTTTCTCGCGCAGTAGCTGTGCCAGGGCCAGCCGTTTTTGTTCGCTCGTGAGGCGGTTCGGATCGATATTCGTAGTCATCGCCGGCAAGTCCAGGAGAATGAAAAGTCAGAGTGGGTTTCAACCGAGGTGGGGCTGCAGCGCTTCTGCGATTGATTCGAGCAGTAGCGGTTGCGCCGAGCGCAAGAAGAAGTGATCGCCCGGGAACATCTGGAGACAGAAGCGTTCGCTCGTCTGGCCGCGCCAGGCTTCGAGGCGGTCGCAGCCCACTTTGCCGTCTTGGAGACCCCCGAAGACCGAGATCGGGCAGGCGAGTGGAGCAGCGTTGCGGTAGAAGTAGGTCTCGTAGAGCGTGAAATCGGCCCGCAACACTGGCAGCATCAGTTGCATCAATTCTTCGTTTTGCAACACTTCTTTGGGGATGCCGTTGAGCGCGCAGAGCCTTTTGAGAAAACTGTCGTCGGATAGAGCGTTCAGCGGCTGTAGTTCGGGAGTCTGGGGGGCACCGGCCGCCGAGGCGAATAGATGCACCGGACCCGGCCCGGATCTGCGCAGGGCGCGGGCCAGCTCAAAGCCCACGAGGGCACCCATGCTGTGGCCGAAAAAGGCGAAGGGCCGGTCGAGATAGGGCGGCAGGGCGGCGGCAAGCGACGCGACGAGCGCTTTTAGGTCGCAGCAGGCGGGCTCGTCGAGCCGGTTCTCGCGGCCGGGGTACTGGATTGCACAGACTTCGAGCGTTTCGGGCAACCCGGCAGGCCAGGTGCGGAAGACTGCTGCTCCCGAACCCGCGTAAGGAAAACAAAAAAGACGCAATTTTGCCCTCGGGTTCGGCCGGTGCAGGACGACCCAGGGATCGGTGACGGTTGGTGTCATGGCGCAAATCCGTGCAGTAAAGCTGTGCAATGTGGATGGCGGTGGTCCCGGTTCAAGTTCTCTCGCAGGCCGCCGGATATTTTTGCTCGATGATCTTGCCGCTATCGAGCTTGATGATCTTGTCGGCGACGTCGTAGTAGAGGTCGTCGTGGCTGATCACCAGGACCATCTTTCCGCGGGCTTTCAATTCCGGCAGGAGTTGCAGGTAGAAAATCTCTTTGAAATAGGGGTCTTGATCGGCGGCCCACTCGTCGAAGACGTAGATGGGCCGGTCTTCGAGGTAGGCCGTCAGGAGCGCCAGCCGCTTGCGCTGGCCCTGGGACAAATTCGTCGTCGAGAAGACGCCGTCTTTAATCTGGACCTTGCTGGCAAGCTGCAACTTCTGGAGGTAATGCAGTGCCTGGGCGTCGAGGTCCGGGTTGTGCAGACCGACCAGGCTCTCGAAAAGATAAAAGTCGGAGAAGACGACCGAGAAGTGCTGGCGATAGTCGTCGCGGTTCTCGTCGTCGATGGGGCGTCCGTCCAGGCGCACTTCCCCGGTGTCGGGAGCATAGAGACCTGTAATCAACTTGACGAGGCTGCTCTTGCCGCTACCGTTGCCGCCGATGAGAAAAGTAATCTCCCCGGCCTTGCACTGCAGGTCGATCGGGCCGAGGGTGAAGTCGTGGTCCTCCTGCTCAGACCGGTAGGTATAGCGCAGTTTTTTCAGTTCGAGCGTCCGGCCATTGACCGTGGCCGGTATCGCCTTGTCCTCACGAATCGTCGGCGTCAGCGACAGGCCCAGGGATTCGAGTTTCTCAAGGGCGATGGTCGCCCGGCGAAACGAAGGGAACGTGCCGACCAGGTACGAGAGGGGGGCGTTCATGTAGATCACGATGAGCGTGAAGCCGGTCAGCACCTGCGGGTCGAAGCGGCCAAATCCCGGCGCGGCGAACAAAATCAAGCCAATTAACACGAAGTAGAGCGCCTGGCCGTAGCTGTTGGCGAGGGCGAAGATGCTCTGGCAGGTAAAGGCCAGTTTGCGCATGGTGAGGGCGGTCGGCTGCAGGACGCCCGAGAAGAAAAATTCCCGCCGCTGCCGGTGCAGTCTCAGTTCTTTGCTGCCGTGAATCAGGGTCTGGTAACCGCCGATCAGCACGTCCCAGGTCTCGCGGGTCGAGACCAGGTAAGTCCGGGCGCGGCGCTCGATGGCTTCGTGGGTGAGCGTGCCGAGGGCGACGAAGGCGATCAACGCGAGGGCCAGTAGCGGTGAAAGCCAGAGCAAGTAGCCCAGGCAGCAGATGAAAATCGCCAGATTGACGCAAAAGAGCGGGAAATCCGCCAGGGTCGTCGTGATCGTGAGCACGTCCTCGGTCAGCGCGGCCAGCAACCGGTTGGAGCCCAGGCCCTCAAGGCGCTGGAAGGAAGTCGAGAGGATCTGCCGACACAGGTGCAGGCGCATTTCGAGGATGGCCTGGGTCGAGAGGTTCAACAGCAACACCCGCGAGCTGTAGTTGAGCACGAGGACGAGGGCGGTGACAGCAAAGAAAGTGACGATGCTGGCGGTGGTGGCCGGTCCCGTACCCGCGAGCTCCCGGTTGATGAGCGCGACGAGCGAGGCACTGGCCAGACCGCTGCTCACCCCGGCCAGGATGGCAAAGGCGGTCGTGGTCTTCGAGAAGCGGAGCAAAAACAAAAGCATCTTCATAGGGGACTGTCCTTGGTGGCGGTGAACACCGGCTGGTGGACCCGCCCGGCCGCCGGGGCCGGGCAGGCCGCTCATTCCTCGGCGAGGATCGAATTGAGCAACCGGTGGACTTGCTCGTCTGAGAGTTGTTCGAGTTCGCCGAGCAGTGCCTCGGCCTGGTCGCTGTCGAGCACTTCGACCGGAGCCGGAAGCGCCGTGGCCGTGGGCGGGGCGACCAGTTTGCTCAGCAACTGTTCTGCCAGTTGGGCGATCGTGGGTCCGCGCAACAGGCTGGTGACGGAGACGAGGGTGCCGATTGCACTTTCGATCCGGTTTTTGACTTCGAGGGCCACCAGCGAATCGAGGCCCATCGCACTCAGCGACTGGTGATGGTCCACCCGCTCCGGGTCGAGCTGCAACACCTGGGCAATCGCCCGAGTGAGGCGGGATTCGAGGACGGCGCACCGCTCGTCGGGCGGTAGGGCTGCGAGCGCCTCGGCGGTCAGCGGCCCGCTTGCCTGGGCCGGGGGGTCGTGACGTTCTACGAGACAACTGAAGTACGGACTGTCGCAGACAACCGGGTGATAGCGATACCACATCCGCCAGTCGATCGGGATGACCCCAACCTGAGGCTCCTCCTGACCGAGTAGCGCTTCGAGGGCGTCGAGTCCCTTCTCGGACGACACGCCGCCCAGCCCCCACTCCTCCAGGCGCTCCTGCGCGTTTTCGTTGACCACCATGCCGACTTCGCTCCAGGGTCCCCAGCAGACGCTCAAAGCTGGCTGGCCCTGGGCTTTGCGGTGGTGAGCCAGTGCGTCCAGGAAGGCGTTGGCGGCCGCGTAGTTGCCCTGGCCGGGCGAACCGAACAGCGAGGCAAGAGAGGCATAGACGACGAAGAAGTCGAGGGGCGTATTGGCCGTGTGCACGTGCAGGTTCCAGGCACCATTCACTTTCGAGTGCATCACTGCGCGGAAGCGCTCCTCGTCCATTTGCAACAAGAAGCCGTTGGCAAGGACGCCGGCCGCGTGCACGATGCCCCGCAAGGGCGGCATCGAGGCACCCAGGCAGTTGAGCACGTCGGCCACCTCCTGATCCCGGCCGATGTCCGCCTGGATCACCCGGACCTCGGCGCCTGCGGCGCGCATGCGGTCGATTGCCTGCTGGGCCGCCGGGTTGGGGCCGCGCCGGCCCAGCAGGGCCAGGTGGCGGGCACCGCGCTTGACGAGGCGCTCGGCCAGGGACCAGCCCAGACCACCCAGACCGCCGGTAATCAAGTACGTGCCATCAGGTTGCAGGCTTGCTGCTCCGGCGGCCGGTTCGCTCAGCACCAGCGCCAGGCAGGTGCCCGGAGTTTCAGGCTCGCTCAGGCGTTCGGCTTCCTGGAAGTTCACCGCCTGCACCGGTAAAGGCGCGTAGATCCCGGCCTCAAAGCAGCTCAGCACCTCGGTAAAGAGCACCCCGACTACTGCCGGGCGTTCGTGGATTAAAGTCTCCAACTCGACTGCAAAATGCGCCAGGTTGTTCTGGGTCGTGCCCGCGGCCGCCCCGCCGAGCCGGACGAAACGTCCGCAGGCGCCAAGCGTCCGCGCACTGCGGCGGGCACTCGTTCCGGGTCGGCAGCTCAAGACGACATCCATCGCCGCCCCCCCGGCAGCGGAACGCAGTTCGTCGCTAAAAGCCGGCGACTGCGAATCGAACATGCCCTCGGTGCCAGGAGCGGGCAACGGGGTCGCCGCTGCGGCAAAGACCGTCGCCCCACGCCGCCGGGCTACGTGCACGGCGGCAAGACCGACGGCAGTATCGGCCCCGTCCACGAGCAGGCGCTCGCCCGCCACGATCCGCGCCAACCCGTCCAGGGCGTGGTGGGCAATCAAGAAGGCCACAGGCGCTGTCGCCGCCTGCTCGAAACTCCAGTGAATCGGCTTTGGAGCGGCCAGGGCGGCGGGCACGATCAAGAAGGGGACGACCGGGCCGGGAGCGATTGCCATGACAGCATCTCCCGGTGCAAAGCCGCTCACTCCCTCGCCGATCGCCGCAATGTAACCCGCCCAACCCTGGGCCAGTTTGAGCGTACTGCCGTCCGGCCCGCGCTTCAGGCTGACCGCACGCACCTGCAACTCGATCTGTCCGGGGCCTGGAGCCTGCCGGGCTGCCGAGCCGAACAAATCGGCCAGGGCTGCCGGGGCCGCAGGACCCGTCTCGGGTGGCGCGTGGCGTACGAGACGGGCTACGTAGCGGTGCGGACCGCGCAGGGCGACTTGATCGTCGCGCTCGCTCGACCAGCACTCCTCAAATAGAGACTGGATCTCCGCCGGGGTGCTCTGGGGGCTCAAATCGATCGCAGTGAAACCGAGTTCGGGGTGTTCGAAGGGCATCGCTTTGCCCAGGCCCCAGAGGGGCGACTGGGCGATTGCCACGGCCCCGGTGTCTCCTTCCACCCGCTGTACCGAGCGCGTCACCGCCCGCAACCGGGGCATCTGCTCCAACCCGGCTGCGGCCAGGGCCTGGATCAAGTGCAGGATGCTGACGCAGCCCAGGGTCTGGGCCGCTTCGATGGACTGCATCGTGGTCGTCTCACCTGGGGATGCGTCAAGGCTCCAGAGGTGGATGATGCCCCGGCAGGCCGGTTTCGCTTTGTCGAGGGCTATAGCGATCAGGCGGTGCATGTCCTCGCTGCGGGCGGGGTCGATGCAGAAGTAGGCTTCGCCCAACTGCGCGTACTCCCGTCCGTGGACGACCAGCACGCAGCGCTCTCCCCGAGCACGCAGGCGGGCGGCCAGGGCTTCTCCGGTGCTGCCGGTGTCGCCGAAGATGAGCCAGCTGCCACTTTTGCGCTCGTTTGGCCGCTCGGCCGGGCGCTCCCTGGGCTGCCATTCACTCCGGTAAAGCCAGTCCTCCCAGTGGGTGGGAATGCCCGAGGCCTCGGACCGGGCGGGCTGGAGGCGCACACCTTCGAGCTGGGCAATGGGCGTGCCGTCCTCGTCAAAGCAGTGCACGTCGCCGCGCGGCGTCGCCTCGCCCGGCTCAGCCCAGGTGCGCAGGCGGGCGTAGACCCAGACAGTCTCGCCGGGTGCAGTAAAAAGGCGAGCCCGCTCGATCTGGTCGGCAACGAGGGGCACCGCTTTTTCGCCCCGCGCCGCGATCAGCAGCTGCTGACCGGCTTCGAATAGCGCCGGGCTGAGACTATCCGGCGGCAATTGCACCCGGCCGAGGGCAGCACCGTCTCCCCGCCACAACTGATCGAGGTTCTGTAGGGGTGAGCCGTAGTCGAGCCCACCGCCACTCAGCCGGTCATAAAATTCACTGGCGACCAGTTCCTGATTGCAGGCGGCCTGCAGCCTGGCGAGGGATGTGGGTGATGCTGTGCCCGAGTCGGCGCGTTCGATCGTGCCGGTGGCCCGCAACGTCCAGGCCGGGTCGCCCGCGATCTGGGTGTAGAAGTGCACGATTGCCCCGCTGTCCCCGGCCGCCGACAGGACTACCTGCAGCAGCGGCGAAGCTTCCGGCGCAAAGCGCAGCGATTCAGAAATCTCCAGATTCGTCAGTTGCCAGCTGCCCGCCCCGAGGCCACGCTCGGCGGCCGCCAGGGCGAGTTCGATGAAAGTAGCGGCGCTCAGCAAGATCTGGCCCTCCACGCGACAGGCACCGATCAGGGGTGAGGAGCTGTCGAGGGGCAGCTGCCAGGTCGGTTGGGCGAGGGGCAACCGCCGACTCAGCAGCGGATGGTTGTCGGCCGTCGCCTGCATTGCCACACCCGCCTGGCCACCGGACGGGAGCATGTCAAGCCACAGGCGTTCGCGCTGCCAGGGATAGGAGGGTAATCGTACGCACTCGCCCTCAAATGGATAGAACTGCTGCCAGTCCACCTCGTAACCCTGGGTGTAGAGCGCGCCTAGCGACTGCAGCATCAGCGACTGCTCAGGTTCGTTGCGGCGCAAAGAAGGCAGCACCGTCGCCTGCATTTCCAGCGACTGCAACGTCTGGGTAATCACCCCGGAAAGCACCGGGTGCGGACCCAGTTCGACAAATAAGTTGTAGTCCTCGGCAGCCAGGGCAGCCAGGGCGTCGGCGAACCGAACCGCCTGGCGGACGTTGGCACCCCAGTAGGCCGCACCGAAGTCCTCGCCTCGGGCGGCATCACCACTCACCGTCGAGAAAATGGCAATCGAGGCGGCCTGGGGCTTTAAACCTGCCAGGGCTTCGATCAGGGCAATTTTGAAAGGCTCCATCTGGCTGCTGTGAAAGGCGTAGTTCACAGGCATCAGGCGGTGGTAAATCTCGGTTTCGGCCAGGCTCGCCACCAGGCGGTCAATGGCCTCGGGTTCGCCCGAGATGACAACCGAGGTCGGACTGTTGACCGCAGCAATCGACAACCCCTCGCTGCCGGCCAGCAGCCGCTTCGCCTCGGGTTCACTCAATTCGGTGACGACCATCTTGCCGTGGCCGGTCGCTTGCTGCATCAGGCGGCTGCGGTGGAAGACGACCGACACGGCCGCTTCGAGGTCGAGCGCCCCGGCAATATAGGCCGCGGCCACTTCTCCGACACTGTGGCCGACCACCGCATCGGGAACGACACCCCAGGAGCGCCAGAGAGCGGCAAGGGCTACCTGGAGCGCAAAGAGCGCCGGCTGCGCCACTGCCGTTTCGTCCAGCCGCGAGGCCGACTGGGGTAGCGTCAGTTCGGCCTTCAGGGACCAGCCGGTGTACGGGGCAAGCAGCGCGTCACAGCGCTCGATTTCCCGGCAAAACACCGGTTCGCGCTCCAGTAGCTCGCGCCCCATCGCCCACCACTGCGGTCCCTGGCCGGGAAGGACGAACACCAGCCGCCGCCGACCGGCGGCCCCCCGGCCGGGAGCGGTGCCGCCGCTTGCCTGGTCGATAAATTGCGAAAGTGCGCCCACCAGTTCGGCTGCACCCGTCCCGACCACGGCGAGGCGATGGTCGAGGTGTCCCCGGCGCCGACTGGCCGTGTAGCAGATATCCGAGAGCGAATCTTCGGTCTGACCGGCAAGAAAGTCGCGGTAGCGCTCCGCCAGACTGCTCAAAGCGGCCGGGCTACGGGTGGAGAGAGGCAGCACGAAAGGTCGGGCGCCGGTTTGCGGTCGCGGCCTTGGCGGCTGGGGGGGCGCTTCTTCGAGCACGATATGAATATTGGTGCCCCCGACGCCGAAGCCGTTGACGCCAACGAGGTTGGCCCGGTCCTTTTTCGGAAGCGGTCCGAGGGCCGTCTGGACTCGCAAAGGGAGGCTATCGAAAGGAATGGCCGGGTTGGGTTCGTTGAAGTGCAGGCTGGCCGGGATCTGCCGGTGCTTGAGGACCAGGGCTGCTTTAATTAAGCTCGCGATACCTGCGGCGGATTCCGAGTGTCCGATGTTGGTCTTCACCGAGGCCAGGGCGCAGTAGCTGCCCGGCGGCCGGTCGATGGCGAGCACCGCTCCCAGGGCATTGACCTCGATCGGGTCGCCCACGGGCGTGCCGGTGCCGTGGGCTTCGACAAAGTCGATTTGCCCCGGCGACACCCCGGCCAGGCGGCAGGCATCGAGGATGACCGCCTTCTGCGCTTCGCCGTTGGGTGCCGTTAGACCGTTGCTGCGTCCGTCCTGGTTAATCGCACTGCCGCGAATCACGGCGTAAACCGAATCGCCGTCCGCCAGGGCCTGCGCCAGGGGCTTCAGGACGACAACGCCGGCACCGTCGGCGCGGACGTAGCCATTGGCCCCGGCATCGAAGGACCGGCAGCGTCCATCCGGCGACATCATGCCCGCTTTGCTGAGGGTCAGGGTAATCGACGGCGACAGTTGCAAATTGACGCCGCCCGCCAGGGCCAGGGTGGCCTGACCGTCCCAGATGCTGCGGCAGGCCAGGTGGACGGCGGTGAGCGCCGAGGAGCAGGCCGTATCGACGGCAAGCCCCGGCCCTCGGAAGTTATAGAAGTAGGAAATCCGTTTGAGCACCATGTTGAGAGCGGTGCCGACCCCGGAGTAGGCGTCTGTCAGCTCCATCGAGGAGAACTGGTTCATCCCGTAGTCGCTACCCGAGATGCCGATGAAGACGCCCGTGGCCGACCCGTCCAGTTGGGCCGGCACCTGACCGGCATCTTCGAGGGCTTCCCAGGCGGATTCCATCAGGAGCCGGTGTTGGGGGTCGAGGCGAATTGCCTCGCGGTTGGAGATGCCGAAGAAATTGACATCCAGGCCGTCGATATTTTTAAGAAAGCCACCCCAGCGCGTATTCAGCTTGCCGGGTTTGAAGCGGTCGGGGTCGTAGAGGGCGCCTACGTCCCAGCGCTCGGGCGGTACCTCGGTGATCGCATCCACGCCGTCGCGCATCAGTTGCCAGAAAGCGGCAGGACCGTCCGCACCAGGAAATCGGCAGCCGATGCCGATGATGGCAATCGGTTCAAGCGGAGCGGATGCATGCTGCGTGCTTTCAGGAGCGCTCGGCACCGGACCGGCGGCAATCGGATCTGTCTCGTACATACGGAAACCTCAAGTGTTTTGAATGGCGGCCCCGTGGCCGCCGTTGCCGATCAAAAAATGCCGACGCCCAGCCGGGTGTCGGACACGACAGTTCCCGACGGGCAGGCCCGTGCCGGGAACTGGAAAGCCAGTGGTCTTTTTAGCTGCCGGGCTTATGGCCGCAGATGGTCTCATCCCAGCTGCCGGTGGCCGACTCTTGTCTGCGCAGGCTGAGGGGCCGCATGTCGAGCCAGACTGCGTCGATGTGGGCCAGGCACTCGGCTTTGGAGCCGCGCTTACCGGCCGCGAGCCAGCCCAGGGGCGGCGGGTCGCCTACGGCCCAGATGGAATACTGCTCTTCGTGGTTGACGACCACCTGGTACAGGTCCTGGGCTGCTTCGACGCCGATCGGTTGAGTCATGATCTTCTCCTAATCAGGTTGGTTGGATGGTTGGGGCCACCGCCGCCAGAGCAGACGGCCCAAAGGACCCTGCACAGCCAGGGCGGCAGCGTAATTGAAAGCAGGCTGCAGTTCGCGCAAAGACCACCTGGCCGCCGCCTTTTTGTCGCCGTCGATGGCGAGCAGCCGGGCTGCGCCGTCCCCGTCGAAGCCCACCTCCACCCGGTCGAGGGGTGCTGTAAGCCCATCGCCCGTCGCCTTCAAGCAGGCTTCTTTGCAGGTCCAGCTTCGAAAAAACGCCTGGCGCCTTTTGTCGGCCGGTAAGACCCGAAAGGCCGCCGCTTCGCGCTCGGAGAAGTAGCGCTCGACCAGTGACTCGACTACCAGGGTGGAGCGGTTGTACTCGATGTCGATGCCGATTTCCCGGTTCAAAGTGACGGCGTAGAGGGCAAGCCCCGCCGAGTGCGACAGGTTAAAGCGCAGCGGGCTCACCGCGAACGCCCCTGCCAGGGCCGGTTTGCCCGAGCTGCCGTAGCTAAAGTCCAGATCTGTGGGCTCGCACTGCAAATAGCCGCTCAAAATGGTTCGCAAAACCCCCCGGCCGATGATGAAGAGGTCGCGGTCCCGCTCGAAGTGGTAGCGCCCGGCGCGCGCGCGCTCCTCTAGATCCAGGGTTCGTCGCCACCGCTCCACCGGTCCGAGAGCCTGCAGGGAGACGCACCAGACGTGCAGGTCCCCACTGGCCAGTTCACCGACGCTCGCGCCGGTCAGTGCATCGTCCGCTAAGAGTAATCGAGTTTCCATAGGGTCACGCAAGCGTGTAGAGGTCGTGGCCGTCGCAGCGCCGGTTGCGCAGGCGGTTGGCTTCCCTCTGGGTGTATTGGCTGACTGACGGGTTGCCCCGGCTCGGATCGGCGGTGCCCGTGGTGCGCTGCCAGACGCCTGGGGCAACGGGCGAAAGTTCGTGGTGGTCGTCGAGTTTGCGGACTTGATACCAGGTGCTCTGCTGGCACTCGGTGCACCAGAAAGCTTCGAGCCAGGTGCGCTGCGGGGCCGGTCCCGTAGCGACGTCGTGGGACAGGGGCCATTTCTGACTGACGCTGGACGCGTAACAGCCGTGCACCGGGCACTTGATCCGTCGGCCGCCGGGCTGGGTGCGCCGACGATTTCTCTCACACCTTTTCTGCATATCCACCCCTGTTGAAAACAGCACGCTCAAAGGCGCCAAAGGGCTTCGGCAAAGGGGCGGAGATTATCAAAACCGTCACAGCCCGCTTTGAATGTGATCGCCTCGGACCGATTGTGGGCAATCGGTTCGATTCGGCGCCGCTACTACAAAATCAATTGGCGACTCTAGTGAGAAACCCCGGCCTGGGGTTGAGAAGCCATCTCGCCGGCCTTGCCCACCCCGATCACCTGCCCGTCCAGCATCCAGACGGTCCGGTCGCCGTAGCTTGTGAAGCGCGGTTCGTGGGTGACCATGCAGATGGTGGTCCCGGCCCGGTGCAGGGCGCGCAGCAGTTCCATCACCGCTTCGCCGTTGGTGGAATCGAGGTTGCCGGTCGGCTCGTCGGCAAGCAGGATGGCGGGGGTACCGGCCAGGGCGCGGGCAACGGCGACGCGCTGCTGCTGGCCTCCCGACAACTGGGCCGGGTAGTGGCGCAGGCGGTGGGACATGCCGACTTGCTCGAGGGCCTGCTCGACGGCCTGTTTGCGCTGAGGAGCGCCGAGGCCGCGGTAGGTGAGGGGCAACTCGACGTTCTCCGCCACCGTCAGGTCGCCGATCAAGTTGAAACTTTGAAAGATGATGCCGATTTCGCGATTGCGGATCCGCGAGCGCTCATCGACGCTCAGGCGCTCTACCGGCGTGCCGTTGAGAATATAGCGGCCTTCGCTAATCGAATCGAGCAATCCCAAAATCGACAGCAACGTCGATTTGCCGCAGCCGGAGGGGCCGGTAATCGAGACGAATTCGCCTGGATAAATTTCGAGATGGACGTTTGCCAGGGCGTGGGTTTCCAGTTCGTCGGTGGTGAAACGTTTGGTAATCCCTTCCAGGCGGATCAAGGCTTGTGCGGTCATCGTGACTCTCCAGATAGGTTTGGTGACAGGTTCACTGCAGGCGGATGCGTTCGGCTTTTTCCTGGGCCGACATGTCCGAGAGAATCACCCGGTCGCCGACTTGCAGACCCTCCAGCACCTCGGCGGTGTTGACCGAACTGCGGCCCAGGCGCACCTGCACGCGCTGCGCCTCGTCGGTGCCGCGAATCAACTTGAAAAGGCCGACGGTGCTGCGGTCCTGACCGGAGGCCGGTCGCCCGACGTAGAGTACGTTTTCGAGGCGTTCTAGTTCAATCACGCCGTCCACGCTCAAATCGAGGCGGGCCCCGGCGGGCAGCGGCCCGCTGAGCGCCAGATCGACGGTGACCGTGCCGTTTTGCACAGCCGGGTCGATCCGGGTCACCCGACCGGGGATGAGCCCGTTGTGGGTATCGACGCTGGCGGGTTGGCCGATTTGAATGTCTTTGGCCTGGGCCTCGGCAATTTTGAGTTCCGCCTTGAGTTGCTTCGGGTCGGCGATGCGCGCCAGGTTGGTGCCGGTAATCAGTTGCTGGCCGACTTCTGAGGGCAACAGTTGCAATACTCCGCTCGTACCCGCCCGGACGCGCAGGGCCTGCAACTGGCTCTGCTGCAACTGCAGGCGGCTGCGCAACTGGTCAATTTTGGAGCGCTGGACGGCAATGCGTGCGGCGGCGGCTCGTGTCGCGATGGCGACGCGCTGCTGTTCAAGCTGGGTGCGAGTACCCAGTTCCACCGCCCGCACCTGGGAGAGCCTGGCGGTCAGTTTCGGGAGCAGATCTTGCCTGGTGAGGTCTTGATCGACGTCGTTTTGAATTTTCGCCTGGTGGTATTCCGACTCGACGGCAGCCAGTGCCGCTTTTTGGGTCAGCAACTGGCTTTCAAGCTCGACTACCAGATTGGCCAGTTCCGCCTCGGCCCCTTTGAGTTGCAGGCGCAAGTCCGCGGTCGATTGCGCGAGGATCGGGTTACTCAGTTCCAGTAAGACCGTGTCGGGTTTCACAATCGCCCCCGGCTTCACGATGATGCGCTCGACCCGCCCTTCGGTGGTGGAGGCAATCCAGTGCACCTCCTCGCTGATGAGCGTGCCCAGCCCGCGCACCTGGCGCAGCATGGTACCGCGCTTGACGGTGTCCACCAGCACAGTCGAGCGATCGACGCCCGGTAGGGCCGGCTGGAGGTTGCTCAAGGCAAAACTGACCAGGGCGAGGCTACCGACCGCGATGCCGGAATAAAGGAGCGGACGGAGATAGCGATTGTGCGCTTTTGCTTCGCGTGGGATGTCCATGGTTTCTCCGGAAAAATTGAGAGATGGCGTTCGGGGCAGGATTTCAGGCTGCACGGGACATCAGGCTGGACCCGCAAGCACTCAGGCGGTCGGGGGTGCCTTTCAGCGCCTTCAAGCACTGCCCCGTGTGCCCATCCCAGAGGTGCAGCGTGGGTGCCGCCTCGGCGGTATCGGCCGGGCTAAAAGTCAGCAGCAGTTCGTCTGCAGCCATTTTCCCGGCGTAATTTGCCGCCATGCAGACGGCCTCCGCTACCTGTGCTGCGCTGGGCCGGGTGTGGTCGAGGGGCAAGTCGTGTTTTGAAATCGCCCGGGTCGCCACGAAAGCAGGAAAAACGGTGCACCGCTGCCCGGCTGCCGTCCACGGGGCCTCGGCGGCAAGACGCTGGGCTGCGTAGTAACCGCTACCCAGAGCCGGCGGAGAGCTGACGGTGGGCGCAACGGCGACCAGCATCCCGGCCGGTCCGACCGCCTCGAAGGCCCGCATCACGGCGAGTTCTGCCGGTGAATAGAGCACCTGCATCGAGGCAACGACCCGGTCGGCTACGGTGGCATCCACCCGCAAATCGAACGACTGAGACAGCGTGTAGCAGGGAGCGTCGAGACCGAGGCACACCACCGCGGCCCCAGCCTGCAAGCAGCGCTCGGCGGTCTGGGTGAGGGTTGCCGCCCGTGCTGCGAGCAGTACCAGGTCATACCCTTCTTCAGCCAGGGCCAGGGCGATTGCGCCACCGACGATGCCGTCGGCACCTGCCACCAGGGCGACCATTGCCTGCGCTTTTTCTGCCGCACTCTGTGTCGTTCTTTCTGCCATGCTGCTTACCTCGTGTGGAGATGCTTGAGATTCGACAGCCCTGCCCTGCAGGAACTACGCAAATACTAAAGACCCCACCCCCGAGAAACCAGGCGAGAACGACCGAGATTGGTCGAGTTAAGGAATTTCGCCGACACAAACCCCCGAAGCTTCTTCTGGAGAGCGTTTTAGCTTCTGGACAATTTAAAGGTACGGGCCTTAAGTGGCTTAAGTTGCGCAATTGTATCGGGGCGGTCGCTTCGATGGAGATCGCCCGAGTACTGTGAAGGGAGGATTTATGGCTGCATCTATTCGTGGTTTCACCTTCTAAACAACGCAAGCGCGGCGTCATCCTGACGCCCGAAGGCTACCGGCGTCTGCAAGAAGCCAGGCGTCAGATCGAGCGCCAGGAAAACCTGGGTGGGCGCTATTCCCTTGAAAACTTGAGCGAGCGCACCGGCCTCGCACCCCGGACCGTCACCCGCGTGCTGGCCTGCGCGGAGGGCGTCGACAAGCAAACCCTGGAGCAATTGTTCTGGGGTTTCAGCCTGGAGCTGACCCGGCGCGATTACACCAGCGTCGGAGCAAGACCTGCCGTCCCGGAGCCTGCTGTGCCGTCCCGGAGCCTGCTGTGCCGGATACGCGCTTGAATCTGGGTGACGCCCCGGACGTGTCCGCTTTCCATGGCCGTACAGAAGAACTGGCGCTCTTGAAGGGCTGGCTTCTGGAGGACAACTGCCGACTGGTGGCCCTGGTGGGCATGGGCGGCGTCGGCAAGACTTCCCTTGCTCTAAAGTTGTGCGAGCAGGTCCAGGGATCCTTTGAGTACGTGATCTGGCGGTCGCTGCGCAACGCGCCGCCCGCCCAGGACCTGTTGGCCGAGAGCATCCGTTTTTTCTCGGCCGGCGTTCAGAGCGATCTGCCGCCGGGCCGCTCCAGCGAGCGCATCCTGCTGTTGCTCGATCACCTGCGCCGACACCGCTGCTTGATCGTGCTCGACAATGCAGAAACGGTGCTGGGTGGCCAGGGTTCGAGCGGCTACCACGAGGGCTTCGCAGACTACAGCGAGCTGCTGCGCTGCATCGGCAGCACCACCCACCGCAGTTGCCTGGTCCTGACCAGCCGCGAGAAGCCCCAGGAAGTGGCCGTGAGCGAAGGGCGGACCCAGCCGGTCCGCTCGCTTCTGGTGGGCGGTTTACCGGCGGAGTTCGGCCAGAAGATTTTGCTTGAAAAAGACCTGCGTTCACCGAGCGACGAGGCGGCGCGCGCCCTGGTCCAGCACTACTCGGGCAATCCTCTCGCGCTCAAGATGGCGGCAAGCACGATCCAGGATCTCTTCGCGGGCAGCATCTCCGACTTTATGGCCCAGGGCACGACTATCTTCGGTGAAATTCGTAACCTGCTCGATCAGCAGTTCAACCGGCTCTCCGAAATCGAGCGCGAAATCGCCTACTGGCTTGCCATCAACCGCGAGCCAGCTTCTCAAGCGCAGTTGCGCGAAGACCTGCTCTCGCCCGTCTCCAAACTGCGGCTGCTCGAAGCGCTCGAATCCCTCGGGCGGCGCTCCCTGACCGAGTCGCAGTCCACCCGATTTACGCTACAGCCCGTCGCCCTGGAATATTTGACCGGGCGGTTGGTAGAACAAGTCTACGAAGAACTGGTCTGTAGCCGGCTGGTGCTCCTGAAGAGCCACGCCCTGCTCAAGCCCCAGGGCACGGAGTACATCCAGGGTATGCAGGTCCGCTTTATCCTGGCACCCCTGCTCGAACAATTAATGGCCACTTTCGGCGGCAAAGAAGCGGCCGTACAACACCTCAGCCGTCTGCTGCCGGTCCTGCGGCAGGACGGCACGGAGCCCGGCTACGCCGCAGGCAACTTGTTTAATCTGCTGCGCCGCCTGGGTGCCGATTTGAGCGGCTGCGACTTTTCCAACTTGAGCGTCTGGCAGGCCGACCTGCGCGGTGCCGATTTGCATCGCCTCAATTTTTCCGGCGCCAACCTGGCGAAGTCGGTGTTCACCGAGGCGGTGGGCAACGTCACCTCCCTCGCCTTCAGTCCCGACGGCAGGCTGCTCGCCACGGGCGATGCGGGCAGCGTCGTCCGGCTGTGGCAGGTGGCCGACGGCAAGCAACTGGCCCTCTGCGAGGGCCACACGAGTTGGGTATGGGCGGTCGCCTTCAGCCCCGACGGCAACTTGATCGCGAGCGGCAGCATGGATCAGACCGTCAAATTGTGGGATGCCCGCACCTGCGAATGCCTCAAGACCCTGCGCGGCCACGTCGGCCGCGTGCTGACAGTCGCCTTCAGTCCTGACGGGCGCACCCTGCTGAGCGCTGGCGACGACCAGGTAATCCGGCTCTGGGACGTCAGTTCGGGCGAGCCCGGTTTGCACCTGTCGGGCCACAACCGCTGCGTTTCCTCCGCCGGCTTCAGCCCCGACGGCAGCTTGATTGCCAGCGGCAGCATGGACCGCACCGTGCGCCTCTGGGACACTTCCGGTCAGTGCCTCAAGACGCTCGCGGGCCACGACCACTGCGTTTTTTCAGTCGCCTTCGCCCCGGATGGCCTGACTATCGCGAGTGCCAGCCAGGACGAGACGATCAAACTCTGGCAGGTGGCAACCGGCGAATGCAGGGGCACCCTGCGCGGCCACACCAGCGTCGTCCACTCGCTGAGCTTCAGCCCCGACGGCCTGACCATCGCCAGTGCCAGTCAAGACGAGACGATCAAACTCTGGCAGGTCAACTCTCTCCAGTGCCAGGGCACCCTGCGCGGCCACGAAGGCTGGGTGTGGGCAGTCGCCTTCAGTCCCGACGGCGAGACGATTGCCAGCGGCTGCGCCGCCCGGTCGGTGCGCTTCTGGGACACCAGGGCCGGGATCTGCCGCATCGCCCTGCAGGGACACGCCAACTTGATGTTCTCGGTGGCCTTTGCCCCCGACGGCCGTACGCTCGCAAGCAGCAGTTCCGACCGGCGGGTTTACCTGTGGGATGTCGAAGGCAAAAGCTGCCGGGGTACGCTGCGCGGCCACGAGGGTTGGGTACTTTCGGTCGCCACTGCCCCGGACGGCCGCACGCTTGCGAGCACCGGCATGGACCGCACGATCCGGCTCTGGAATACCCGTAGCGGCGCGTGCTCGAAAATTTTGCGCGGCCACGAGGGCTGGGTCTGGTCGGTGGCCTTCAGTCCGGATGGTCAGACCATCGCCAGTGCCAGCACCGATCAGACTGTGCGGCTGTGGGATGCGCGCACGGGGCAGTGCTTGCAGGTCCTGCGCGGCCACAGCGACTGGGTGTGCACGGTCAACTTCAGCCCCGACGGCCGCCTGGTGGCAAGCGGCAGCCAGGACGGCACGACCCGACTCTGGCAGACCGATACCGGCGATTGCCTGCATACTCTCTCAGGAGAAGGTGGCAGCGTGCGGGCGGTGAGCTTCAGCCCGACTGCGCCGCTCGTTGCCTGTGTCGGCGACGAGCGCACCGTCCGCATCTGGGACATCCAGGCTGAAAGCTGGCTCCATGTCCTGGAGGGCCACACCAACGGGATCTGGGCTGCTGCCTTTGCTCCGGATGGGCAAACGCTTGCCACCGCCGGTGCCGACCGGACAATCCGGCTGTGGGATGTGAAAGCGGGCTGCAACCTGCGCGTTCTGGAGGGCCACACCAATCTGGTCTTCGACATCACCTTCAGCCCGGACGGAAGCCTGATGGCAAGCGGCAGCCAGGACGAGACGGTCAAACTCTGGCAACCCGACGGCACCTGCGACACCCTGGTAGCGACCAAACCTTACGAAGGGATGAACATCGCCGGCGTCCTGGGGTTGACCAGGGCTCAGAAGCTCACCCTCAAAGCGCTGGGAGCGGTAGAGATGTTCGCTGAGGACCCCAGTCAGACCCGGCCAGACTCGGGTACTTAGCCGCCAAATTCCAGGTGCCTGACGAGCCGATGCCAGAAAATCGGTCAGCCTGTCTTGTTGACCAGCCCCACGGCGATATATAGTAAGTTACCTAACTACTAGGCCCTACTATGTTCACACTGCCCGACATGCCACAGGATAGGGCGTTGCTGGAGTTGGCGGACCGGTTCTCTGAATCGGAAGCGACTTCTTTGAGAGCTTTCCTCGCCTTCCTGCACGTATCTGCTGAGACTTACGAAGCCTACAACGTCCACTTTGCCCGCTACGGCCTCTCGGACGGCCGCTTCAGCCTGTTGATTTTTCTACTCACCGAGCGCGAGCGGGTGCTGACGCCCTCCGATTGCGCCGAGCGGCTGGGCGTCACCCGCGCGACCGTCACGGGGTTGCTCGACGGTCTGGAGCGCGAAGGGTTGATCAGAAGGGAGCCGCGCCCTGGGGATGGACGGATGTTGGCGGTACGCCTGACCGAACAGGGTCAAAAACTGCTCGAAGGCATGCTGCCGGACCATTTTCGGCGGATCACGGCCTTCACTTCCCACCTCACCGAAATCGAAAAAATGCTGCTGATCTCGCTCATTGTCAGGCTGCGGGCCGGGCTGCTCGCCTTGAGCGAACGTTAAAGCGTCGAATCGGGCATTTTCAGGGCCCGCTGCCACTTCCTGGCAGGAAGCGTCAGCGGGCCCCACTGAACACATCGGCGACGGGAATCCGAAGGCAAAATAAAATTTTTATTAGCCGCCATACTAAATCGAGATTCTCTGCTACTATATGTTTAGGCGCCTAACAAACAGCCGCCCCACAAGTAGTCCCGCTGAATCCTTCCCCGATGCTCCGACGCCTTCTAGAAGTCAGTTGAAGCGACGGCCAGCGAACGAAGTTTCTTTATTTTCAGACCCGAGCGGAACATCCTGCCCAGTGACTCCGCGTGCTCGTTTACCAAGACGGGCTGATTTAGGCAAAACCTTAGACCCTATCAATCTAAATCGGAGCAAGAAATGAACCTCAACAGCATTGCTCATGTCCTCGACCAGATGCACATCTCGTTTGCAGAGTTGACCGTCGATTCGAAGCTCAAGGCGGATGTTGGGATGGATTCGCTGGAACTGGTCGACTTCGAGTGCTTTTTTGAAGAACTATTTGATATCCGTCTCGACTGGGAGACCATGCAGGCCGACCCGTCGGTGCAGGAAGTGCTCGACCAGGCCCTCTCAAAACTGAGTGCAGGGGCAGTCCAGACCCAATACCGCCACTCCGTGGCTGCTTAGCTACCACTGATCTCAACTGCAAGAGGGCTTATTTCATGAAAATCAGGCGAGTCGTAGTCACCGGCATGGGAACCATCAATCCGATTGGTGACAACTTGAAAGACTTCTGGTCCAACTGTTGCCGTGGAACCTCAGGAGTGCAGCCGATTTCGGCGTTCGAGATTCCAGACGGGCAGAGTAAGATTGCCGGCCTTGTCAAAGACGGTGGCCCAATGGCCGCGCCGGTGGACCGCAGCTACCACTTCACCCTGGCCTGTGCTGCAGAAGCGCTGCAAATGGCCGGCCTCGACGACGGGCAAGCCGCGCAGAACCTGGACCCAGAGCGCTGCGGCGTCTTTCTCGGCACCTCCACAGCGCAACTGGGCAGCATGGAACAGGAGTATCTCAATCGAACCGGCACCCCTGCTCAACCCAATCCGCTGAGTGCACCGGACACTTTTCACTTCAATACCGTCGCCAGGCTCCTGGCCGGGCACTTTAATTTCCAGGGCGGGTACGCGACGCTTTCCACCGCCTGCGCCAGTGCGCTCGATGCCATCGGCTACGCCGTGGATGCGATCCGCTACGGGGACGTCGATGTGGCGATTACCGGGGCGTCCGAGGCACCGATTACCCCTTTGATGGTGGCCAGTTTCGCCAAGATTGGGGCCACCTCCCTGCGCAACTCTGAACCCCAGAAGGCGAGCCGTCCTTTCGACCAGGACCGCGACGGCTTTGTGCTCGCCGAGGGCTGCGGCATCCTCGTCCTAGAAGCGCTTGAACACGCCCTCGCACGCGGTGCCCAAATCTACGCAGAACTGCCCGGCCATGCGAGCACCAATAGCTACCACCACATGACCGGCATTCCCAAAGACGGCGCGAGCATCGCCCGCTCTGCACTGCTGGCACTCGCAGATGCCGGACTCAAGCCCGCCGACATCGACGCCATCTATGCCCACGGCTCCTCCACCCCGGCAAACGACCTCGCGGAGTCAAATGCCTTTCATCAATTGCTTCAGGAGCGGGCCTGCACCGTGCCGGTCACCTCTCTCAAGTCGCAATACGGCAATCCGCTCTCGGCGTCGAGCAGCATCGAGGTGATCGCGGCGGTGATGTCCATCAACACAGGGCTCATCCCACCCACCATCAATCTGGAGCGACAAGACCCGCTAATTAAGCTCGATGTCGTTGCACCCGAGGCCCGACAGACTCCGGTGCGCTGCGTGCTGAAGACCGGCAGCGGTTTTTCCGGAATCCACTCAAGTTTGATCATTCGCCAATACGAGGGGGCAGCTCATGTATAACCACCAACCCTGCGCAATCACCGGAGCCGGCTTTGCAACGCCGATGGGCAACGACCCAGATGCGCTCTGGAACACCTTGAAGCAAGGCAAGCCTCTGTTTGACGCCTTCGCACCCCAGCTAAACGGCCCGACCTACCAGGTCGCCCGCGTCCATGACAGCACTCTCGACCACCGACTACCCAGTCGGCAGTTGCGCAAGCTCGACCGCTTCACGATCCTGGCGTTGGCGGCCTCGCACCAGGCACTCGCCAGTTGCGGCCTCGAAATTAGCGACAGCAATCGCGATCGGATCGGCATCTACCTCGGCAACAGCACCGGCGGCTGGGGTTTTGTGGAGCCAATCCTGGAAGCGGTCTACGCGACCCAGATGCGGACAGCCAGTCCTTACGCAGTCACCGCCTGGTTTCCCTCGGCTCCCCAGGGTGAGATTTCGATCCTCTACAAAATTGGCGGCTTCAGCAAAACCATCGCCGCCGACCGGATCAGTGCCGGGCTGGCCCTGGAGCAGGCCGTCCGCAAAATTGACACGGGCTCCATGGATGCGATGCTCGTCGGCGGTGCCGAATCTCCCTTCAGCGGCCTGTTGTTAAACGCCTACCAGGCAAGCGGACACTCCTCAAGCAGCGGACAATACCGGCCCTTCAGCCGTGCGGCGGACGGTAGCCTGCTCGGTGAAGGGGCAGCTCTATTTGTCGTGGAAGGGGAAGCACAGGCCCGCGCGCGCGGCGCCAATATCCACTGCCGGGTACTGGGCATCGGCAAGGGACGCTCTCTAGCCCCGGCCATCTGGAATTGCCTGCGTGCGGCGAACGTACCGCAGGAGGCAATCGACTACGTCGTCCTCGACGGCAGCGGTCGCCCGGACGCAGACCAGGGCGAGTACCAGGCAATTGCCGAAACCCTCGGCCGCAATCCAAATCTGCGCATGAGCGCACCCAAATCGATGTACGGCGACCTCCTGGGTGCCGGCATGGCGGTCGATCTGTTGATCGGCGCATTGAGTCTGGAGCGACAGGCCGTGCTCCCGACCGCGATATCGGGCTTAATCGAAGTGCCGCCCGTCGGCAAACACGTCCTGGCAGCTGAGTCCTGCCCTCTAGAGTACGTACTCGTAAACGGGCGCGACGAGGCCGGGCAGAGCCTCGTAGTGCTGCTTGGTCGGGCCTGACCCGCTGCGGGCGACATCGTAAGGCAGGTGGGGTTCGTGGAGTCCCCGTTTGAGAAACTTGTGCTGTATTTCTCAAGCTTAGACAAGAGTCGTCCTGAAGGACGAGGCTTGCACCCATTCCCAGGGGTCAGATAGGAGCCGCCTCGACCGGTTGCAAACCGCTGCCTTGTAGCATCAATGTCAGCACCGTGCGTTTCCAGCACTCAAAATGTTCGGACTGGTCGATGTTTTCGTCGTAAAAGCCCTGCATATATTGCATCTGCGAAAAATACGAGAAGCAGAGCATCATCCCCGCAAGGAGAAATGCACGCACATCGAGATCGGCGCGCAGATAGTTTTGTTTTTGAGCAGCTTCAAAGTAGCTCACCACCTGCTCAAAAGTCTGGCGGCGAAAACCGAGGGTGCTGAGGTGGGTCCCTTCGCTGGTCACTTCCCAGCTAATCAGGCGCACGTAGAGGCGGTGGGTCGAAAGAAAGTCGAAGTAGCTGTTGAGCAGGCGGGTAAACATGTCGCTCGGGTGCAACTCTTCTTGCAACAGATGCAGGCTCAGCTCGATCATCGGCTTGAGGTGTTTTTCGAGCACTGCCTGGTAGAGACCTTCTTTGCTGCCGTAGTGGTAGTAGATCATGCGCTTGTTGATGCAGGCCACCCGGGCGATTTCATCGACGCGGGTGCCGACGAACCCGAGACGGGCAAAAAACATTTCAGCGGTCTCAAGGATGCGCCGGGCCGAGCTTGTACAGTTTTTGTCCTGGGCTGATTGTGTGGATTCTGGCGTGCTGTTCATTTAGGTACGCATGGTTCTGCAGAACGAACTCTGGTAGAGGGGGAACGTGAGCAACAGTTGAACACAAGTTTTACATACAGGGGCTGGGAGTGTTCGAGATTGTGAAGGCTTAATCGGGTTCGCTGTATTAGGATCGTGACAAGGACTGCTGTGCCGGCCAATTGAGTGGTTGCCGGTCATCCTGATTGCCGTGTCTCCTCTCAGTACTGAAACCCGTGAATTGCTCGGTTGGCCCCGTCTTTGTGGCCACTTTGCTTCGTTTGCAAACACGAAGGCGGGTAAGCGAACTGCAGAAACCCTGGTGCCGTTTGCCCGACAGACCGAGGCCGAGCAGTGGCTTGAGCGCACCGGTGAAGCCCTCTACCTGAGCGAGGTGATTCCGGGGGGCCTGGGCTTTGACGGCGTTCAGGATATTGAAATGGCCGTTGCCCGCGCCGGTCGCGGCGGCGTACTGGAACCAGAAGCGCTCCTCGCCATTGCCTCGACCCTGGCGGCGGCCCGCCGTTTGCGCCGCACTATTGACGAACGCGAGGAGCGGGTACCGCAACTGGCCTTGCTGGTGGTGGACGTGCGCACTTTCCCGGAAGTAGAGCAGGCTGTTTACCACGCCATCGACGATACCGGCGAAGTGGCGGACCGGGCGAGCGAGAAGCTCAGCAGCCTGCGCTCCAGCCATAAACGGTTGCGCGCCGAGATCCAGCGCACCTTATTACAACTATTGCAGCGCCGCCCTAACTGCTTTCAGGAGAGCCTGATCACCCAGCGCGGCGACCGCTTCGTAGTGCCGGTCAAGGTCACCCACCGCGATCAAGTGCCCGGTATCGTCCATGACGCCTCAGCAAGCGGTCAGACGCTTTACGTCGAGCCGATGACGGTCGTCGATGCAGGTAACCGCCTGCGCGAAGGACTGCGCGCCGAGCTTGTCGAAATCGAGCGCATTTTGACAGAACTGAGCGCCCGCGTGCAGGAACACGCTTTCGAGCTTGCGCACCTGCACGCTGTGCTGGTTGCCCTCGACCTTGCCTCGGCGCGCGCCCGCTACGCAGTCTGGCTCACAGCCGTGCGCCCCACTTTCACAGTGCGCGGCTGCCGGCTCTCCCGCGTCCGTCACCCGCTGCTCATCTGGCAGGAGCGCCACGAGCAGGGTCAGCCGGTGGTACCGACCGATTTGCCAATCGATCCGGAGATCCGGGCCGTGGTGATCACGGGTCCAAATACCGGCGGCAAGACCGTGACGCTCAAGACCCTGGGCCTGATCGTGCTGATGGCCCAATCGGGACTGTACGTACCCGCCCGCGACCCGGCCTCGCTCCCCTGGTTCGATCAGGTGCTCGCCGACATCGGCGACGAGCAATCAATCGAGCAAAACCTCTCGACGTTTTCAGGCCACATCCGCCGGATCGTACGCATCCTTGCAACCCTCACAGCTGGTTCCCTCGTGTTGCTCGACGAAGTGGGAGCGGGCACCGACCCCCAGGAAGGAGCAGCCCTCGCCCGTGCCTTACTGGTAAGTCTGGCTGAGCGGGCGAGCCTCACTCTGGCCACGACGCACTACGGCGAATTGAAGGCGCTCAAATATACCCAGTCCCACTTCGAGAACGCCTCGGTCGAATTTGACCTCGCGACCCTCTCGCCTACTTTCCGGCTGCTGTGGGGAGTGCCGGGCCGCTCGAATGCGCTCTCCGTCGCTGAGCGTCTGGGGATCGAGCCTGAAATCGTCGCGCAGGCTCAGGCGGGTCTGAGTGAAGCCGATGTGCAGCTCGACCGGGTGATCGGCGCTCTCCAAACCGAGGTCCAGGCTCAAGAAGCACAGGTGCGCCGGACCGGCGCACTGCAGGCCGAAGTCGAGCGGCTACAGTCAGAACTATTGCGCCAGCAGGCTGCCCTCGACCAGCGCGAGACGCAACTGCGCGTCCGCCAGGACCAGCAGGTGCGCGAAGTGGTCGCCCAGGCCCGCGCCGAGGTGGCAAGCGTCATCCGCACCCTCCAGCGCGGCGATGCCACGGCCCAGCAGGCCCAGGCAGCCTCCGAGGCCCTGCGCCAGATCGCCGAAGACTACGTAAGTGAAGACGAACCGGCCGAGTACCGACCGCAACCGGGTGAAAAAGTCGAGATTATCTCCCTCGGCCAGCTGGGCGAAGTGTTGAGTGCTCCCGATAGCGGTGGCCAGGTGCGCGTCCAGGTCGGCATCCTCAAGCTCACCGTGCCGGTAACGCAACTGCGTGCTCCCGGCAGTGCCCAGAAGAAAAAGCCACTCCGTCCGGTGGAACCATTCAGGCCCCCAGTACCTGCGAAGCCCGAACCGCTCGTTCGTACCGAATCTCAAACAGTTGACCTGCGCGGCAAGCGCGTCTCCGAGGCAGAAGTGCTGCTCGAACCACAGCTCAACCGCGAACGCGGCCCGCTCTGGGTCATTCACGGCCACGGCACCGGCAAGCTGCGCGACGGCGTCCACGAAATCCTGCAGCGCCATCCGCGCGTCGCCCGCTTCGAGTTTGCCGAAAGGCAGGACGGCGGAAACGGCGTCACAGTTGTCTTCTTGAAGTGAGGCTTGAGAAGGCTGGTTGCTCGTTCTCATCGTCTGAACTAAGTTCGGCTACGACTTGCTCGATTGCAAAGGCACGGGCTATTCTGCAGGTGCCGACGCGACCGGCTCCTGGCGAGCAATACCTGTCAAAGTCATGCTCCCTCTGACCGTCATTATTCTCACCTTCAATTCAGAAGCCTCACTCCGCCAGGTCGTCGATTCCTGCGCAGGTCTTGCCGCACGTATCCTGGTTGTCGATTCTCTCAGCACCGACGGCACAGCCGAACTGGCGCGTTCACTCGGTTGTGAACTCGTCCAGCACCCCTTCGAGAACTACTCGATTCAGCGCAACTGGGCACAAGATTATGCCCGACTTGACCCGGAGGCGTGGGTCCTGCACCTCGACAGCGACGAAGTCCTCTCGCCACAACTCATCGAAAGTATCCGCACAGTGCTCGCGGTGCCGCAATCTGGTACAGACGGTTATTTGATGCGCCGACTTTCTTATTTCCTCGGGCAGCCCATCCGTTTTGGCCATATCAACCCGAGCTGGCATCTGCGCCTCTACAAGGCGGCTTGCGGTTTTTGCGAAGAGCGGTTGTACGATCAGCACTTCGTTTCTACCGGACAGACCCGCAAGCTAGAGGGTCTATTACTCGATTTACAACTGACGACTCTAGAGAAGTGGACTGCCGCCCACAACCGCTGGTCGAGTGCCGAGGCGACTGAAGCCACAGCCGAGCGCGATTCGGAAGCGCGCACCCTGCCCGCAAAACTTTTGGGCGACCCGCGCATGCGCAAGCGCTGGCTCAAGAACAACCTCTGGTATCGCAGCCCGCTCCTGGTCCGCCCGCTGGTCTTCTTCCTGTATTCGTATATTTTACGGCTGGGGTTTCTCGACGGTCAGGCCGGTCTCATCTATCACTTTTTGCAGTCTTTCTGGTTTCGTTTTCTAGTCGATGCCAAGATCTTCGAGTTGCAGATGAACAGCCAACCCGGCAGGTCAAAGGGGAGCTAGAGCACTCTCACGAGCTACCGGTCGTGTAGCGGCTGATGAGCGCCTGCAACCTGGAGAAGGGCGGTGCGCTGTTGTCGATGCGGGTACTGCAGTTGGAGACAATCCACTTGCCGCGAGAGTTGTAGAAGGTATAGGTCATATCTTGCCCGTCCGAGGCCGAGGGACAGCCCTCGGAAGAGCGGTTATTGGCTTTGAACTGCTCGAAGTCGGTGCCTTCAATCTGCTCGCTCAGGACCTGCAGATCTTTGCTGTCGAGCGCCGATTCTTTTACCCGACCGGCCTGATCTGTATAGGAGAAAGAACCGTCCTTACCGAAAACGTAGGCACTGCGGCAGGTTCCTTTCAAGCAGCGTCCACCGGTGACGTCGATCCGGGTCAAAACTTGCGCTTTGGGCTGGCGCTGGGCCAGCAGCACCGGTGCATCCACTGCCTGTACCAGGGCAGGAGCGAAGATGCCGCAGACCAGTAAATAGCTCAGCGTATAAAAGGCCGATTTTTTCATGGGTCCGATTTGCAGTTCTACTGTGTCTATTCTAGCTTTCACCGACACTGAGCTTATGTCCTGGGGTGTAGGGACGGACGGGTGGCCCGTGGTTAACTTGCTATAGACAAGTACACCAAGATTCTTATGAACGAAGCTTACCGATTCATCGAGCAAGCAACGCGAGAGGCCGGCCGCGCCGTCGAGTCCGTGGCCAATAACACGGTCGTGCGTGCCATTGGGGGAGCGGTGGGCCTGAGCCGTCTGCTCGATGCCATCGACAAAGTCGATGTCGAGCAGGTTGTGACCTCGGTCAGGAAACTGCAGTTACAGCATCCCGACGAAAAACCGGCCCAGATTGCCGAGCGGATCATGGCTGAAAAGGCGCTCTATGCAGGCGGCATCGGTATTGCCGGCAGCGTCGTGCCCGGTTTTCTGGCCGGACTGCTGGCTATCGATTTAGCGGCAAACTTGCTTTTGCAGGCACAACTGGTCTACGAAATCGCCTACGCTTACGGCCTCAACCTGCAGCAGACCGAGCGCAAAGGCGAAGTCGTCCTCATCTTTGGACTCTTCTCCGGCGGCAACCGCGTCTTGAAAATGGGTCTCGGTCCCCTGATGCTCGTGCCGGTTGTCGGTCCTGTCCTGGGGGCGGGCACCAATGCCGCGACGCTCTACTCCCTTGGCTATGCGGCCTGCCGCTTCTACGAAGCTCAGCTCGCCGAGCCGACGATGACTGCTGCTTAAGCCCCAACGCTTAAGAATCCAGGGCGCGCACCAGGACGACCTTGGTGAACGCGGGGAAAAAGCCCAGGCGCTCCGCGTTGCGCTCAGAAACCGTGCCTGGGAGCGTGCCGATAGCGGCCAGGTTGCAACCCTGAGCTTTTGCCATTGCAAGAAAAGCCGCCATCAGTGCCGTATGCACCCCACGCCCGCGATAGGCGCTGAGGGTGCTGGTGGAGGTGATGTAGGCCATCTCCTCCCGGACGACCAGAGCACCGCCACCTACCGGTTCTCCCGCGAGAAAAATCAGATAACACTGGGCAAACGCTTGAAAGAAAATCGGCTCGAAGATTTCGCGGTCATCCTGAGAAAGTGACGCTTCCCCCGTAAAACCCTGCACTACTACACGCCCCCAGGCTCCGACCTCCTCATCACCCATCCTGCGCACTTCAAAAGCCGGGTCCAGTAGGGGCAGTTCTTCTTCAGAGTCGATGGCGCGCACGAGCGTATTTTGAAACTCTCGAATCTGGTAGCCGCGCCTGGCGAGGATAGCAATTAAAGATGGGTCCGCGAGTGGACACACTTCGATGCAGGTCTGAGCGCGATGCTCAGCATAAAACGCCTCCAATTCCTCAATCTCGGACTCTACCACCGGGCCATCGAACCCCAGTCCGAGGGCGTGGGTGAGCGGTGAGTAGGCTCCAGCAAAACAGGCAAATCCGCCCGCGACCTTGATTGCCTGGGGAACGAGCCGCGGATGCAACCGGCGGGCGGCGCGCACACACTCAAAGCCCATCTGCGCCTCGAAGGCTTCCAGCCGCTCGGCCAACTTGTAGTCCGTCAACGGTTTCATGCGGAGCATCCTGGCAAACGCCTGATAGTTTAGACGATCGGCGGACCGCTTAATCAGCTTCCCTGAATTTCATGGATGGTCTTTCTTTGAAGGGAGTGGATATGGGAGGTAGGCTAGCATCGAATTTAGTGCGGTTGACGAAGGACGGCTCTGAACGCCATGACCATCACTAACAGCACGCCCGGTCCCAACCGACTCGACCGATCGAGGCCAGGTAGCAAACAATCACGAAGCGGCTACACTCATCTCCTCGCGGGCCTGCTCGACATGACGCAGGAGCGTGGCCTCGGTGAGCGGGCCGCCGAGGTGTCCCCAGGGGAGCCGGGCAC
>JANNPH010000081.1:0-56637 GCA_031399965.1 Gloeobacteraceae cyanobacterium SOY_34_metabat_159
CACATTCCAACCGGTCGCCTTGAAGTGATACGCGCCCGAGCCATCCTGTTTGCGACCGGCGGCTACGGTCGGGCCTTCAATACCACCTCCAACGACTACGCTTCAACGGGCGACGGGTTGTGCCTCGCAGCGATGGCCGGGGTCCCTCTACAGGACATGGAATTTGTGCAGTTTCACCCAACGGGGCTTTACCCGGTAGGGGTGCTGATCTCGGAGGCCGTGCGCGGCGAGGGCGCCTATCTCATCAACGACGCGGGCGAGCGCTTCATGGCCGACTATGCCCCCGGCCGCATGGAGCTTGCCCCCCGCGACATCACCTCCCGCGCCATCCAGTGCGAAATTCGGGAAGGTCGAGGCGTCAAGGGCGGTCGCTACGTGCATCTTGATCTGCGGCACATGGGCAAAGAGAAAATCATGGAGCGCGTGCCCTTTGCGCATGACGAGGCCCTGCGCCTGCTCGGCATCGATGTCGTCTACGAACCGATGCCCGTCCGACCGACCGTCCACTACTCGATGGGCGGCATCCCGACTACCACCGAGTGTGAGGTGCTGAGTGCCCACGGTGTCCGAGTCGAGGGCTTCTTTGCAGCCGGAGAAGCGGCCTGCGTCTCCGTCCACGGTGCCAACCGCCTCGGTAGCAACTCACTTTTAGAATGCGTAGTCTACGGAAAGCGGGCCGGGGCGTCGATTTCCCGCTACGTTCAGGATCGGGCGCTACCCAACTTTGACGAAGCCCATTACCGCAAAGAGGCAGAAGCGCTCCTGACCCAGCTACTCGAACAACCGGGCACCCTGCGCATCGACCAGTTGCGGCGCGAGTACCAGGATACCCTGACTGACCACTGTTCCATCTTTCGAGACGCGGCCCTGCTCGAATCAGGACTCGCCAAAATCCAGCAGCTTCAGGCGCAGTACACCAACATTCGCCTCGACGACCGGGGCAAAGTGTTCAACACCGAGATCGTCGAAGCCCTGGAACTGCGCAGTCTGATGGCCGTAGGTGAAATGATCGTGGCCAGTGCCGTAGAACGCCTAGAATCTCGCGGAGCCCATTCGCGCAGCGATTACCCCGAGCGCGACGACGAGCACTTCCTCAAGCACACCCTCGCCTACAAGACGGACACTGGGGTACGCATCGACTACCGCCCGGTCGATCTGAGCTTGCAGATGGTAGACCCGGTACGCTTTACCCCGCAAGCACGCAAGTACTGATTACTGGTATAAAAGCCCCATGTCAACATCGACGGAAGAAAGCGCCTTTGCAAAACCGCTGATGCTCATCGGCAACACGCCGATGGTGGAATTGACCAGGTTCGATACCGGCCTCTGCCGGTTATTCGTGAAGCTCGAAAATCAGAATCCGGGCGGGTCGATTAAAGACCGGATCGGCAAGTCGATGATCGAGGCGGCTGAGCAGGAAGGCAAGCTCGGGCCGGGCGGCACGATTGTCGAGGCGACAGCGGGGAATACCGGGCTCGGGCTTGCCCTGGTGGCGGCGAGTCGTGGCTACCGGATTGTCCTGGTCATCCCCGACAAGATGGCTCAGGAAAAAGTGTTTCATTTGAAGTCGCTCGGAGCCGAGGTCGTGATGACGCGCTCCGATGTCGGCAAGGGTCACCCCGAGTACTACCAGGACCTAGCTGAGAGGCTTGCTCGTGAGATTCCCGGCGCTTTCTACGTCAACCAGTTTGCCAATCCGGCCAACCCGCGTGCCCACGAGGAAACCACCGGCCCTGAAATCTGGGAGCAGATGGACCACGACCTCGATGCGGTCGTCTGCGGCGTCGGTTCGGGCGGCACGATAACCGGGCTTGGTCGTTACTTTCGGCGGGTCGCACCGCAAGTCCAGATGGTGCTTGCCGACCCGGAAGGCTCGATTCTTGCTCCCTACCTCCAGACGGGTGAAATGCGGCCCGCCGGTTCCTGGGCGGTTGAGGGCATCGGGGAAGACTTCATCCCACCGCTTTTAGACCTGTCACTCGCCGGCGAAGCTTTTACCATTGGCGACGAGGAGAGCTTCGCGACGGCTCGGGCGGTGCTGCGGCTCGAAGGCATCCTCGGAGGATCCTCCACCGGCACCCTCGTTGCTGCCGCTCTGCGCTATTGTCGCAGTCAGGATGAGCCGAAGCGAGTGGTCACCTTCGTCTGCGACAGCGGCAACAAGTATCTTTCCAAGATGTACAACGACTTCTGGATGATCGACCAGGGCTACTTGCGGCGCGAACATCACGCAGACCTGCGCGACCTCATCACCCGCCGCCACGACGAGAAGGCAACCCTCACCATCGGCACCGAGGACACGCTGCTCACCGCCTACAACCGCATGCGGCTGCTCGATGTCTCGCAGTTACCGGTGCTTGTCGGGGAGCGCGTAGTTGGCATCGTCGATGAATCTGACATCCTGCTTGCCGTCTATTCGCACAACTGCGAATTCACAAGCCCGGTGCGGACCGCGATGACCGCCAGGCTCGAAACGATTGCCCCCGGCGCTCCCCTCGCCTCGCTACTGCCCATTTTCGATCAGGGCCGTGTCGCTATCGTCGTCGAGGGCGAACAGTTTCTGGGACTGATTACTCGCATTGATATGCTGAACTACCTGCGGCGACGGACCAGAGGCCTGGCGTAAAAATCAAGTCAGGAATCCTGGCAATTTACCGCAGATTGAATGCATTGGGCATCATAAGCTGAATGAGCGGTCTTATTGCCGTACCTGCCCTGAGTGCCATGCCTGCAGCCCCCTTACCCGCAAACGAACCCGAGCGCCTTGCTGCTCTGTGTCGCCTGGAAGTCCTTGATACACCGCCTGAAGAGGCATTCGAGCGCATTACCAGCCTCGCAGCCCGCCTTTTTTCTGTGCCGATTTCCGTGGTCAGCCTCATAGACCAGGACCGGCAGTGGTTCAAATCTTGTTATGGCCTCGATACCACCCAAACAGACCGCAGGCTGGCTTTCTGTGCTCATGCCATCCTCTACCCGTCCCCGTTCGTCGTCCTGGACGCCCAGCTTGACGACCGCTTTGCCGATAACCTGCTGGTCACCAGCGAGCCGCACATCCGTTTCTACGCCGGGGCAGTGCTCAGGAGCCGAGACGGCTACAACCTCGGTACCCTCTGTCTTATCGACCGCAAGCCGCGCATCTTCGATGAGAAGCAGCGGGCGAGCCTGCAAGATCTGGCCGCGCTGGTCATGCGCGAACTGGAACTGCGTATCGATGCAATCACTATTCACCGCACCCACACAGCTCTCAAACAACTGATCGAGAAAGTTTCAGCAGTGACGGGCGATGCTTTTTTTCAGACTCTGGTGCACCACCTGAGCAGCAGCCTCGGAGTTGAACACGCCCTGGTCGGCAAGCTTGGTCACGACCGGGAAGACCGGTTCAAGACCATTGCTGTCTGTCGGCACGAAGAACGCGTAGACAACTTCGAACTGACTCTAGCAGCACCACTGGACGGCGAGCATGAAAGTCTGCAGTTGCGCCTTGGCGAGTGCCTGGGGAACGGGCCGGCTGCGGGCTACGCTGCGGTCGTCCTGCGCGACTGTGCCGGTCAGCCGCTCGGGCTGCTCGCAGTATTCGACCCATCGAACCTGACCAATGTGCCTCTGGTAAACGCACTCCTGGAAATCTCGGCGATTCGCGCCTCGGCAGAACTGGAGCGGGTGCAGTCTGTCGAGGCTCTGCGCAAGTCTCAGCAGATGTTGCAGTTGGTGATGGACAACATTCCGCAGGCTGTTTGCTGGAAGGATCGCCACTCAGTTTACCTGGGCTGCAACCGTAACTTTGCCACCAACGCCGGGCTTGAGCAGGCTGAGGCAATTGTCGGCAAGACTGACTACGATCTGCCCTGGGGAGCTACGGAGGCAGAAGCCTACCGGGCTCTCGACCAGCAGGTCATGGCAGAAGATCAGCCCAGCCAGGTTATCGAGTCGCAACTGCAGGCGACCGGTGAGCAGGCCTGGTTGAGCACCAACAAAGTGCCGCTGCACGATGCGCGTGGACAGGTGATTGGTGTGCTTTGCACCCACGAGGACATCACCGAATACAGGCGAGCAGAGGTCGAGACTCGCAGAGCGCTCGAACGCGAGCGAGAACTCAGCGAATTGAAGTCGCGCTTCATCACGACGGCCTCTCACGAATTTCGGACCCCGCTCAGTACGATCCTTGCTGCGGCCGAACTGCTCCAAAACTACGAGGACAAGCTTTCTCCGGCTAAAAAGCACACCTACTTTCAGCGCATTACCAGAGCGGTTTCGGAGATGATCGCGCTATTGGATGACGTGCTGATTATCGGTGCTGAGGAAGTCGGCAAACTCGGCTTCAAGCCAACTGCTCTCGACCCGACAAAGTTCTGTAGCGAGCTCGTCGAGGAAATGAGCCTGGGCATAGGCCTTGAGCACGAATTTCACTTCAGCCACGACGACAGGTGCAGGCAGTCTCACATGGACGAGCAACTGCTGCGCCACATCCTCAGCAACTTGCTCTCCAATGCAGTCAAATACTCTCCCAAAGCCGGCCCAATCTACCTTCATCTCTACAGGCACGAGGGGCAGGCCGTTTTCCAGGTCTGCGATGAGGGTATCGGCATCCCAGCCGAGGACCAGGAGCATCTTTTCGAGTCGTTTTATCGCGGTCGCAATGTCGGCAATATCTCCGGGACCGGCCTGGGGCTTGCCATTGTGCAGAGGGCTGTAGCGCTGCACGGCGGCTCAGTGGGCTTTAAGAGCGATGAAGCCGGTACGACTTTCACGATCACCCTGCCACTTCAGGCCTGACCAACCAATGCACAAAATCCTGGTGATTGAAGATGAGGCACCAATTCGAGAGACGATCGTAGATCTGCTGGAAGTCAAAGATTTTCAGGTTTTAGCGGCTCAAGACGGGCTGGTTGGATTGCAACTTGCCAGGGAGCAACTGCCGGACCTGATTATTTGCGATGTGATGATGCCCCACCTCGACGGCTACGGAGTACTCACCGCCCTTCGCGCCGACTTGACTACAGCCACGATTCCCTTTTTGTTTTTGACGGCAAGAGCAACCTGGGCCGATCTGCGCCAGGGTATGGCTCTTGGAGCAGACAACTATCTCATCAAGCCTTTTACCCAAAAAGAACTGCTCGAAGCAATCGCCGTGCAGACCCAAAAACAGAAGGTTGCCGTCGAACGTTCAGAACGCAAACTCGAAGAACTGCGCCTCAGCATCATCTATGCCCTGCCCCACGAACTGCTCACACCCCTGAGCGGCATTCTTGGTATTGCCGAGTGGCTGCGCGAGGAACACGAGAACCTCTCTCCCACAGAGATCTTGCTACTCTCCGAAAACCTCCGCATCTCCGCTGACCGGCTGCACCGGCTGCTGAGAAATTTTCTTGCGTACACGCAGCTTGAGCTGTTGGCAAGAGACGAGCAAATGGACGAATCCTTCTGTGACAGTCGCACAACCGGCCTTGGGCCTCTGGTGAGCAAAGTGGCTCGGCGGATTGCACTGCAGTACCAGCGGGCGGCTGATCTGCGCATCGAGATCGCTGAGGCGAACCTGCGCATGGGCGAGGAAAACTTCTGCAAGCTGGTCGAAGAACTGGTCGATAACGCTTTTAAGTTTTCTCCGGAAAAAACACTGGTGAGCGTGCGGGCTACGGTTGAAAACGGCTGCCTGCATCTGCAGATAGCTGACCGGGGCCGTGGTATGGCAGCTGAGCAAGTAGCAAAGATCAGCGCCTGCCTGCAATTTGAGCGCCGACTCCACGAACAACAGGGATTCGGACTGGGCCTTGCCATTGCCCGGCACCTGAGCCAACTCCATGCCGGCAGCCTGACAGTCACCAGCACGCCGGGAGTCGGCACCAGCGTCGATGTCGTGCTGCCTTGTTGGAGTTGATGGGCCTGAGGAAGAATGCCCAAAAAAGAGGAGGCCCTGGAGCCTCCTCTTTTTCAAGTAGTTACACTACTTAGACAGTTGCCTTCTGCTTGAGCAAGTCCTGATAGCGGCTCTTGGCCATCTGGAACTCTTTACCGAGGTTGCGCAGTTGCTCGTCGCTGAAGTGCTGGCGAAGCTTGGCAAACAGGTCGCTCTCCTCACCATTGACGTGCTTTTGAACATCTGCCTGCAGGCGCATCAGCATAGAGTCAAACTCGGGGGAGTTGATGCCTGTTGTTTTGATCTGCTCAAGCAGTGCCTGCAAGGCATCTTGCTCACTGTAGGCATTCTGGGCCAGGGCCGCGCTGTCATCAAACTTGCGCAGAGCCGCGTACCAGGTCTCTTCTTCCGCCTCAGAGTGCGCATTCAGATCGCTGTACAGCTGGTTGAAGTACTCGATCTTTTCCTGCGGGTTGTCGGTGCTCTGAATCTGGCCGAAAAGGGTGTTGACCTTGGCATGGTCCATGCGCACGATGTCGGTGACTTTCATGTCAGGACCGCTGTCTCCGCGGGACACGACGCTACCGAAGACGCCCGTAAGTGCGGCGAGCGAGTCTTGTACACGAGCCCACAGTCCTTGATCAGGGTCTTTGCCGGTCAGCTCGCGCGTGCCGAGCACTTCGAGCACACCTTTGAGTTGTTCCTGGTGAGCGCGGTTCTCAAAGTTGACTGTGTTGAGTGGGGTGATTGCCGCATCGATGTCGGCTCCAACCACCTGAGCGGCCTTGTGAATGGTGATCCCGGTCATCGTGAGCTGGTGCTTGATCAGCTCGTGCTCGAAAACTTTGTCGTAGGCAGAAAGCTTGCTGCTCTCCATCAGCTCACGGGTCTTCTTCACCTTTTCGAGCGTGCCTTCGGACGGCTCACCTTTGATGCCGTATTGAATGATCGTGTTTTCGATGATCGTCAGGTTCTTGCGGTCATCGGTCAGGAAATCGCTGATGCGCTTGCGGATTTCCGGATCGTTGATCTCTTTCATCAGTGTTTCTTCGTTGGAGATAGCTAAGTGCTGAAGCGCGACTATGTCCGCCAGCTTTACGGCGATCGCCTGACGCTTCTCATCGGTAATGATCGGTACCATGCGCTGTTCCCTCTGTTTTTCTTACGTCAAATTGAGCCTACAAACAGCTTGACACAACACTTATTGAGAATTATCCCTCCCTGGATGGATCAGTATTACAAGTGGTTTCTAACTGGAATTCTGTAGCTGGTTCTCACAAATCTGTCTTCTGATAGAGCACTGATTCGGCAAAGTTCGCCGGGTCAAAATGTTGCAGGCACGTTTGTCTACCGCGAACTCCAGAAAATATTGGCGCTTCCACTTTCTTATGAAGTAAGATGGGGAGCCTAGTTGGCGTCCTGGTGTCCACGCTGCGACCGACTCCGCTATGCCTACGCCCTGCTGAGGTACGCATGAGCACTTCTTTGACCACGCCGAATTATTTGCTTCCAGACCTGGTTGAGATTCAGCGCGAGAGTTTCCGCTGGTTCCTTGAGGAGGGTCTCATCGAGGAGCTGTTGAGCTTCTCGCCTATCACCGATTACACCGGCAAGATGGAACTGCACTTTTTGCAGGACTACAAGCTCAAAGAACCCAAGTACTCCGTCGACGAGGCAAAGCGGCGCGACTCAACCTATTCTGTCCAGATGTACGTCTCGACCCGCCTGGTCAACAAAGAAACAGGCGAGATTAAAGAGCAACAAGTCTTCATCGGCGAACTGCCCCTGATGACCGACCGCGGCACGTTTATCATCAACGGAGCCGAGCGCGTCATCGTCAACCAGATCGTCCGTTCTCCGGGCGTCTACTACAAGCAAGAACTCGACACCAACGGTCGCAAGACCTTTAACGCCTCCCTTATTCCCAACCGGGGAGCCTGGCTCAAGTTCGAGACCGACGCCAATGACCTCGTCTGGGTCCGCATCGACAAGACCCGCAAGCTCTCGGCGGTAGTGCTGCTCAAGGCGCTCGGGCTTTCAGACAACGAGATCCTCGACGCTTTCCGCCACCCTGAGTACTTCCAGAAGACAATCGAAAAAGAAGGCAACTACTCGGAAGAAGAGGCCCTGCTGGAGCTTTACCGCAAGTTGCGTCCCGGCGAGCCGCCGACGGTCTCCGGTGGGCAGCAATTGCTCGAATCGCGCTTCTTTGACCCCAAGCGCTACGACCTCGGCCGGGTTGGCCGCTACAAGCTCAACAAGAAGTTGCGCCTCAGCGTGCCTGAGACGACGCGCATCTTGACCCCGACCGACATCCTGGCGTCGATTGACTACCTCATCAACCTCGAATTCGACATCGGCAACCCCGACGACATCGACCACCTCGGCAACCGCCGGGTGCGCTCGGTGGGCGAGTTGCTGCAAAACCAGGTGCGCGTCGGTCTAAATCGCCTTGAGCGGATCATTCGTGAGCGCATGACTGTCTCCGAATCCGAAACCCTGACGCCTGCCTCGCTCGTCAACCCCAAACCGCTGGTGGCGGCGATTAAAGAGTTCTTCGGCTCCTCGCAGCTCTCGCAGTTCATGGACCAGACCAACCCGCTTGCCGAACTCACCCACAAGCGCCGCCTCTCGGCCCTCGGCCCTGGCGGTCTGACCCGCGAACGCGCCGGTTTCGCCGTCCGCGATATTCACCCCTCGCACTACGGCCGTATCTGCCCAATTGAAACGCCGGAAGGTCCAAACGCGGGTCTCATTGGCTCTCTTGCTACCCACGCCCGCGTCAACTCCTACGGCTTCATCGAGACTCCCTACCGGGTCGTCAAAGAAGGCCGCCTCACTGGCGAAGTCGTCTACCTGACTGCCGATGAAGAAGACGAATTCCGGGTGGCGGCGGGTGACGTTGCTGTCGATGAAGGCGGCAACATCCTCGCAAACCCGGTGACGATCCGCTATCGCCAGGACTTTGGCCTCGCCGCTCCGACCGAAGTCGATTACGTTGCCGTTTCGCCTATCCAGATTGTCTCGGTTGCTACGTCGCTGATTCCTTTCCTGGAGCACGACGACGCCAACCGCGCCCTGATGGGGGCCAACATGCAGCGCCAGGCAGTGCCGCTATTGCACCCAGAACGGCCGCTGGTCGGCACTGGCCTTGAAGGTCAGGCCGCCCGCGACTCGGGCATGGTGATCGTTTCTCTATCTGACGGCCTGGTAAGCTACGTCTCGGGCGAAGTGATCAAGGTGCGCAGTGACAATGGTGGTCCTGAGTACACCTACCCGGTTCAGAAGTACCAGCGCTCCAACCAGGACACCTGCCTCAATCAGCGTCCAATCGTCAACACCGGCGACCACGTCCGGGCGGGGCAGATCCTGGCTGACGGCTCGGCTACCGAAGGGGGCGAACTCGCTCTCGGACAGAACATCCTGGTCGCCTTCATGCCCTGGGAAGGCTACAACTACGAAGACGCCATCCTCATCTCCGAGCGGCTCGTCTACGACGACGTCTTCACTTCGATTCACATCGAAAAGTTTGAAATCGAAGCGCGCCAGACCAAGCTCGGCCCCGAGGAAATCACCCGCGAAATCCCCAACGTCGGCGAAGATTCCCTGCGCAACCTCGACGAACGCGGCATCGTCCGCATCGGCGCCTGGGTTGAAGCGGGCGACATCCTGGTCGGCAAGGTCACGCCTAAAGGCGAATCGGACCAGCCACCGGAAGAAAAGCTGCTGCGGGCCATCTTCGGTGAAAAGGCGCGCGACGTGCGCGATAACTCGCTGAGAGTTCCCAACGGTGAGAAGGGTCGCGTCGTCGATGTGCGCGTCTTTACCCGTGAGCAGGGAGACGAACTGCCTCCCGGTGCAAACATGGTCGTCCGCATCTACGTCGCCCAGAAGCGCAAGGTGCAGGTCGGCGACAAAGTAGCCGGACGGCACGGCAACAAGGGCATCATCTCCAAGATCTTGCCCAAAGAAGACATGCCTTACCTGCCCGACGGGCGTCCGGTAGACATCGTCCTCAACCCGCTCGGCGTGCCTTCGCGCATGAACGTCGGTCAGGTCTTCGAGACCCTGATGGGTTGGGCTGGAGCCTGCTTGAACGTGCGCTTCAAGGTAACGCCCTTCGACGAGATGTACGGGGCTGAGGCTTCGCGCCATCTCGTTGCCGACAAACTCGTCGAGGCACGCGAGATCACGGGTCAGCCGTGGGTCTACACCGACGAGGGCAAGCACATCGGCAAGATCCAGGTCTACGACGGGCGGACAGGCGAAGCCTTCGACCGTCCGGTCACCGTCGGCCAGATCTACATGATGAAGCTCGTCCACCTGGTTGACGACAAGATCCACGCCCGCTCGACCGGCCCCTACTCCCTCGTCACCCAGCAACCCCTGGGCGGCAAGGCACAGCAGGGCGGCCAGCGCTTCGGCGAGATGGAAGTCTGGGCACTCGAAGCCTTCGGTGCTGCCTACACCCTCCAGGAATTGCTCACGGTCAAGTCCGACGACATGACCGGCCGCAACGAGGCGCTCAACGCCATCGTCAAGGGCAAGGCGATTCCGCGTCCGGGTATCCCCGAATCGTTCAAGGTGTTGGTGCGCGAGTTGCAGTCGCTCGGGTTGGACGTCTCGGTCCACAAAATCGAGACCCAGCACGACGGCTCGTCCCGCGACGTCGAAGTTGACCTGATGGCCGACGTCGGCGGACGCCGCACTCCTACTCGCCCGACCTACGAGAACATCGGTGGTCCCCGCGAGATGGAAATGTCCGAGGACTAAGTCAAATCCTCAGCAGCTCAATAAATCCCCACCCTGTTCAATTGAACAGGGTGGGGATTTGTTTATGTCTTTTCGGAACTTGGGTAGGAACCGGGTGCAGCCCGCTTTGATTTTGTCTTTGCTTTGGGACCTTTGCGTCTGGTCTCAATTGCACTCGGACTTTTCTCTACTCGTGATCGACGCCAGATAACCTGATAGAGCTTTGCGAACTGGCGAGAGGCTTTTGTAGAGTTGCATCGATTCTGGAATTTGCTCGATTGCCTCAGCGAGTGCTCCTGCCAGGGTCGGTTGGGATTGAAGGATATTGAGCGGATAGATGTACGTGCGAATGGTGAACAGCACATACTCGCTCTGTGACAATCGCCTGAGCGTCTGGCGCTCGACTCTGATCCAGAGGCGCTCACCGGCATTGGTAGAGTCGATCGGCACCGGATGCATGATCTTACCCGGCAGCAAGAATAGTTCAGGAGAATCGACGATGGTCCAGTTGAGCCGCGAGACCGGTGTATCCGTCTTAATGCGCTCAAAGAAACGCTCGACCGGCCGATCCAGTTGCGCACTGTATCCGGGCACTGCCTCGTGAATCTGGCCGAGGGGGAGGCCGATTTTCTCTGCCAGTAACCAGCGGGATGGAAAACAGACGGAGGCTGCTGCGAGCACATAGCCTTCTGGGCCGGGACGCATCAAGCAGAGATCTTCTTGCACCAGACGGGCTGCGAGTTCCAGTGGTTCATGATGGGAGTGCTGCCAGTTCCAGGCTTCACCGGTGGATAAGTTTTCGAGTTGTTGGCCGCACTTGCGGAAGTGCTCCGGAAAGTAGAGCGGCAGATGTTCGACCAGCAATGCCAGGACTTCTGATTGGGCCGCTTCGCTCCCCGGCAAACTGGCAAAAACCTCCACACGGCGTTCGTCAAGCAACTGGCGCTTAATAGCCAGGTAGTCTCCGTACTGCTCGTCGATCTCTATCCAGTTGGGCAGGTCCAAAGCGGTAAGACCAATGTGCAGCCGCCATCGACCGTCGGCAAAAGGAAAATAAGGGGGACGATGCATCTTGAACGAAGGCTTCCAGAGGCGATTGACCCATCTAGAGTAGCGCCTGACCAATCCCCTCTTCTCACGTATTGATTGCCACATGCTCACCGGGAGCCCAGTTCCCGGCACTCAGGGCGATCCAGCTCAACGCCACCTCGTACAATCAATCACGAGTCCCCCGATTGGTGCTTTATGGCGGCTTCTAGTCGCAATATCCTTTCTCGCTACCAGGTCCACAGGCTTTTCGGCCTGGGGTTCGCGGCTGTTTTGCTACTCACCTGCCTGGGCCTGCCGGCCTGGGCAGTACCTCTCAGCCAGTGGGTGAATAACTTTCCAAAAATACAGTCGGCCCAGGTTCTTGAATCGGCCAGTGGAGCCCTCGTTTACCCGGAGTGGTTCCTTGGCACCTGGCAGGTGCGCACCACCCTTACCGATCTTGCAGCACCCCTGGGAGAAAAAATCATCAACCGCCAGGCATTCGCGGCGAGCCGGTCTTTGAAAGGTAAACCGGTAAGCTTCCGGGCACGCTTTATCCGCAACTCCCGCCAGGAAGTCGTAGCCGACCTTGCCTTTAACAATCGCTCGATCTCAGAAGCATATTTCGGCAAAGAAAATATCGTGCGCGTCGAGGCCGGACCCGAGGAGCCCAATCGCCAGGTGCTCACCCTCAAAGGCAACCGGCGCGGCGAACTGATTACTCTGCGCCGCCGCACTGAGCAGCCGGGGACAAACCAATTCGATGTTGCCGAATTTTATCAGCAGACTTTTATCGGGAGCCGGGTCCCCAACTTGCGAGGCATCGAGACGACGACGCTCTACCGGCGCACCCGCGACGACCGCATCGGAGCAGACCAGGTGACGGCTGTCTTTCTCGACCCGCGCGACCCGGCCTACTTCGACGCCCGCAATCGCCCGGTCACCCTCTACCGCTATCGCCTCGACTTCGAGCGTCTCAGCCGGTGAGGTTCAAGCCAAAGATTTTATGCGTCTGGGCCAGGTCTCGAGTTAGGACTGGTCGTTCTGGATATTCGATGTCATGATCCGCACAGGCAAGCTCCACAGGTGGGTTCAGCCACCATCATCCGACCCACAGAGTCCACCCGGACCTTGCGCTCACTAAACGGAGCACACGAATCTCAGGGAGGGAGTGCAATGAATCGAGCAGCAGCGCTCACAGTGGCGGCAATATTTCTGGGAGCAGGCAGTGCAGCGGCTCACCATGGTTGGAACCGCTACAACGGCGATCAGACTTTAAACCTCAGTGGCGAAATCCAGCAGGTGAGCTACCAGGCACCCCACGTCACCATCCGGCTCAAAACGGCCGATAAACTCTGGCTCGCCGTGCTCGCACCACCCTCGCGTATGGAGCGGCGCGGTCTGGTGGAGGCGGACTTGAAAGTCGGCCTACCAGTGCGGGTGGAGGGCTATGCCCACCGGGAAACCACAGACGAACTGCGCGCCGAGCGGATCAGCCTTGGCGAGAAGACCGTCGAGCTGCGCTGATGAACGCCGAATGGCTCGCCTGGCTGGAGCAGAGCGCTCCAGCTGTGGCGATGCGAACCTGGCCCTGGCTCTACCCGAGTGTCGAAATTGGCCACATCGTCAGTTTTGTAATCCTGGTCGGGTCGGTGGCGATGTTCGACCTCAGGCTGCTCGGTTTCTCAAGCCAGATACCGGTAACTGCCCTGGCACGGCACCTGCTCGGCTGGGCGAACCTGAGCTTCGTGACAGCTGTCGCGACGGGCGCACTGCTATTTAGCAGCGATGCACTGGCGATCGGTGTCAACCCCGCTTTTCAGATCAAGCTCGGCCTGATTACCCTCGGCGTCCTCAATGCAGCACTCTTTCACCTACTACCACTGCGCTCGGTGCAGAGGTGGGACCAGAAGCGGCCCGTCCCGCCGCTGGTCCGCCTCATCGCCGTATTCTCGCTCGGACTCTGGTTGGGTGTGATCGTCTGTGGCCGCCTCATCGCCTATCTTTGAGCGATGCACCAGACTTTTGCCGATTTCCTGCCGGAAGCCACCTGCCGCTTGCAAGAACCGACCGCTCTCGCACTGATTCACAACCTCCAACGCAGGCCGATTGCTACTTATCTGAGCAACCTGCCGATTGAGACTGCCTGTGTGGTGGAGGGCCAGGGGGATGAACCGGTGTTGCTGCTGCACGGGTTCGACAGTTCCGTACTCGAATTTCGACGCCTGCTGCCGTGTCTTGCAACAGAGGCACGCACCTGGGCGGTCGATCTTCTCGGTTTCGGCTTCACAGAGCGCCCACTCGACATCGCCTATACCTCGGCTGCTATCAAGCACCATCTTTATCGCTTCTGGCAAACCTGCATCCGGGAACCCGTCACCCTGGTCGGCACCTCGATGGGCGGAGCGGTCGCCATCGACTTCGCCACCACTTACCCGGATGCGGTGCGAAAGCTGGTGCTCATCAACAGCATGGGCTTTACCGGTGCGCCATCGTTTTTCAGGCTCCTGCCTGCTCCGTTCGATAGCCTGGCAGTCGAGTATCTGCGGCAGCGCAAACTGCAAGCACTCGCCCTTGCAGAGAAAGTCACCCACGCTTCTACCGACGACATCCGCTGCGCCGCTCTGCACCTGGAGATGCCCGGCTGGCAGCAGTCACTGGTCAGCTTCAACCACAGCGGCGGCTACAGCAGCCTGGTGCTACCGATGGCAAGCATCGCGACTGAGACTTTAATCTTGTGGGGCAGAGGCGACGATGTGCTGGGAGATCTCGACGCGCAGAAATTTACCCGGTCCATCTGCACCAGCCGCCTGGTCTGGATAGAAGCAGGCGGGCATACGCCACAACTATCGCAGCCCGAGCCCACGGCGAAACACATCCTCAAATTTGCCCTGGGCCGCACTGGCTGACTAACTTTCCGGTGCAAGCTGCAGCCGCAGCCGCCCGAAAGGCTGCACTTCGACCCCGTTATTTTCGACCGTGACTTCGCGCTCATCGACAGTCGCCCCCAGGCACTGAGCGCCGTGCAGTTGGACCCGGTAATAGCTTTGGGCCGGATATTCTCCACTCGCCTCCCAGAATAGTTCGAGCGTATTCACCTCGGAGCGGACCAGGCGCAGGCGGTCAAGACGACTGGGGCCATAGCCGTCCCCCGCATCGCTGTAGTGCGTAAACTCATAAGTCCCGCTCTCCGGCAAATAGAGGTGCCAGATGATTTTGCGATTGTCTTCCATTGCGCTTTCAGCCATTGGCAGGATGCTACCAGCCCTGACCAGCACCGGAATCCGTTCGAGGGGCGCATCGAGGGTGATAGTCCCTGGCCCGCTCACCAGTTCGTCGTCCCAGTAGAGATACCAGGAGCCCTCAGGCAACTTCAGCGTCCGCGTCCGCGCCCCTGGCTCGACTACCGGACAGATGAGCAGTGCGTTTCCCAGGTAAAAAATGTCATCAATGGCCCAGGTCCAGGCTTCCTCCTGGTGGTACCAGAATAGGGGCCGGACGTGAGGCACCCCGCTCTGGTTCGCTTCCCAACTGAGCGAGTAAAAGTAAGGCAGGAGGCGGTAGCGCAACTGCAAAAAATCGCGAATGATGCTCAGCAACGGTTCGCCATATCCCCAGGGTGTCCGGTCCCGAACGTTGTTGGAGGAATGGGTGCGGTAAAAGGTTAAAAAGGTGCCCATCTGCAGCCAGCGCAGGTAGAGTTCGGGTGTCGGGTTCCCCTGAAAGCCGCCGATGTCCGCTCCTGAATAGGGAATGCCGGATAGACCCAGCCCGAGTACCGTCGCTATAGTTCCGCGCAGGGCAGGCCAGCTGCTGTCAACATCGCCTGTCCAGGTCCAGGCGTAGCGCTGCAGACCGGCCCAACCGGCGCGCGAGACGATGAAGGGTCGGCGGTCCGGGTGAAATTCGCACAGGCCCTCGTACCCGGCCTGGGCCTGCAGGAGCCCGTAAAGGTTGTGAACTTCGTTGTGGTCGCCGCCGCGTCCTTCTAAATAGTGCCGGGTGGCGTGGGGTGGCAGCGACCGGTCGCCTGAGGTGACGAAGGCTGCGGGTTCATTCATGTCGTGCCAGAAGCCGCTGATGCCCTGGGCAAGTAGGGCCTTGTACTGCTGGCTCCACCAGTGGCGAGCTTCAGGGTTGCTGTAGTCGGGAAACGCGCACCAGCCAGGCCAGACCGGGGCAGTCAGCACTTCGCCCTCTGGGGTCGTGCAGAAGATGTTCTTCTCCAAACCCTCGCGGTAGGGCTGGTAGTCCGGGCTGCACTGTACACCCGGATTGATGATGTTGATGAGCCGCACGCCGCGCTTCTGGAGGTCTTCGTTGAATTCGCGCAGGTAAGGAAACCGCTTCGCGTCGAGCGTGAAAGCCTTAAAGCCCTCCAGACAGTCGATGTCGAGGTGAATACCGCTGAGCGGCAGGTTGTGGATCTGGAAAGCCTGGGCTGTGTTGCGCACGGCCACTTCGTTCTCGTAACCCCAGTGGGACTGGTGGTAGCCCAGTGCCCAGAGGGGCGGCAACGGGGCACGCCCGGTCAATTCGGTGTAGCGCTCCAGGAGTGTCGTCGGTGGACCGGCCATCACGTAGTAGCGCAAGGGTCCGCCCTCAAATTCGAGGGTGGCTCTTTCTTGCAGAACGACCGTACCGGGAAAAGAGTTTTCGTAGAAGACCAGATAACTACCCTGGGCATGCAGGCCCATGTAGAGGGCAATGCAGATATAAAGTGGGTCGGCCCCAACCCCGTAGCGCCCGGCCATATCGAAGTTCCAGAGCCGAAATGCCTGGGCCTGGCCTTGCTCGTCACTGGCATTGCGTAGATTCAGGGGAAAAGCCCGTTCGCCCAGCCCGTAGATATGCTCCTCGGGCTGCAGGGGAACCTGGTGTACCCAACCCTCACCCGGACGGCGAGTGGGGGGATTTTCCTGCCGCAGCAGGCGTCCGGCGGCATCCTCAAATCGGACCTGACCGTCGCGACTGACCGTGACGCTCAGCGCAGTACTCTTGACCGTCCAGCCACCGGATCCAGTAGCCTCCAGACTCGTCTCAACTACAGGCCAGTCGCGTTTGTGGATACCGTAGGGAACTGGGGGCTCGGCCGATTGCCAGTCGAGCCGGACTAGATCGTCAGCAAGAAAGTCCACCAGCAACTCGGTCCGCTCGAAGGTAATGTGACAGCCGCGTTCGCTTGCCCTGGCATCGGTGAGACTACCCGGATCTGGCCAGCCGGGATGTTGCGATTTTGCAGCGGCCACCGCTCGATAGCGTTTCTCCAACCGGTCGCGCTTGCGGGTGTAGGCGTAGGCGAGGGGAAAATACCTGGCGTAGAAGAAGACCCCGGCGAAGTAACGCCACTTTGCAACCAGATCTTTATAGAGAGTCATAGATTTTGCGTAGGTTTAGTGGAGAGACTTCGTAGTGAACATCTCACCTAAATCTTTATGGCAGCCTGATCCGCTGTCATCACTCCCGAGCATGATATGGGCCGGATAAGTCGGGCTCAGTCCGGCAGTCGAGAATCAGGTACAGTCAGTCCCATTGGATTTTGAGTCGGACATGGGCGACTGTATCAGGTTGAGCGCCTGGAAGACCCTGAGCAGGGATTCGACACCAACCGGTTTGACCAGATAGGAGTGCGCCCCGAGAGCATAGGCGCGGTTGCTGTCGCTATCGAGTTCCGAGCTGGAGATGACGATCACCGGCAGCTGCTGGAACATCGATTGCGCACGCACCCAGGTCAAAAGCTCGAACCCGGACACCTGGGGCATTTTAATGTTGGTCATCAAGATGACCGGCAGTGGGTAGCGCACCCGGTCAGCATAGATGCCCACACCAATCAAATAATCAATGGCCTCCTGGCCATTCGTGACGACCTGGAGAGAGAGATTGATATTTCCCTTGCGAAAAGCGCGTTCCACCAGCAGCATGGCGGCTGGGTTGTCCTCCGCAAGCAAAATAGTCCTGCGCTTGTCGCTGCTCATCGATAAAGTAGACGCCATTCTCTTCCTTAAGGTACAGCATTCCGTGGCAGAGTCTGGTCCCTGCCGCGGAGGTTATTGGTCTCAGGAAAAAGTCGCCGAAGCACGACAAAGTTAAAAAAACCGAAAAACCCTTCTTTTCACAGACTCGCTGGGGCGTAAAGTGTCGCACAGTAAAGGAGTAGAGACGGTAGCTGTGTTTCATGTCAACTCAGGCCTTTCGCATCGTCCTGGTGGATGATAATCCTAGTGACCGGTTACTTGCGATCCGCGAACTAAACCAGGAATTCGCCGAACTGCAGATAGAGGAAGTGACCGACCAGGCCAACTTCGAGGCGGCGCTGACCCTCGACCGACCAGACCTGGTGATCACCGACTACCAGTTGCGCTGGGGCGATGGCCTGCAGGTACTACGCGCCGTCAAGGCCCGCTTTGCCGACTGCCCGGTGATCATGTTCACCAATAGCAGCAACGGTGAACTGGCGGCCCGAGCGATGAAGGCGGGTCTTGACGACTATGTGACCAAGTCTCCCAGACAGTACATTCGCCTGGCCGGTGCAGCCCGTTCGGCCATTGAATTTGCGCGGGCCTCCCGGCAGGCGACCCGTATGCAACTGAGGCTCCAGGGGCTGCTGGACCAGCTCAACGTCGGTGTTTACCGGGCATCGGCGGGTGGTGTACTGCTCGAATTCAACGCAGCTTTTATGCGACTGTTGAGGATCAATAGTCCTGCAGACCTCGAAACTCTCGACCTCAGTGCCCTTTTTCAACAGCCGGACGGCAGTAACGACGAAACTTTTTGGGAGCGGGAAGTGCAGCTTCAGCGTCTCGATGGTGAGACTATCTGGGTGATGCTGAGTGCGACGCGCAGCCTCTTTGAGAGAGAAGTGGTGGTTGAAGGGTTGCTCGAGGACATCACCGCCGCCAAGCGTCTGCTTGAAGAGCGGCGGCGCGTGAATGACGACCTGGAATGCCGGGTCAGCGAACGGACTGCCCAACTGGAAGCGGCCAATCAGGAACTGGAAGCTTTTTCATACTCGGTCTCCCATGACCTGCGTGAGCCCCTGCGCAACATGCAGGGGCTTGCCCAGGCGTTGCTCGAAGATTTTGACGACGAGATTTCGCCCGCCGCCCGACACTACGCCCAACTGATCGTCAGCTCCAGTCAACAGATGGACACTCTCGTCCAGGATCTGCTCACCTACACCCGCCTCGGTCGCGCCGGGCTGGAGTTGCAGCCGGTGAATCTGGATGGCGTACTTGCGAACGCGCTTTCCCAGCTCGAAGTCAAGTTGCGCGGCTCCGATACTGAAATCGTCATCGAAGAACCGCTGCCTCAAGTGCTCGGACACTACAACACCCTGTTGCAGATCTTGGTGAATCTGCTCACCAACGCGGTCAAGTTCGTCGGCGAGGGCGTTCGGCCGCGCATCAACATCCGAGCCGAGGAGCAACCCGCGGCTGAAAGCGGCGCGCCACCCCGAGTCCGGCTGTGGGTAGAAGACAACGGCATTGGCATCAGCCCCCAAAACCAGCAGCGGATATTCGGCATCTTCGAGCGGCTGCACGGCGCTGAAACCTATCCCGGTACCGGCATCGGCCTTGCCATTGTGCGAAAAGGGGCGGAGCGCCTGGGCGGACGGGCGGGTGTAGAGTCCAGGCCGGGTGAGGGCAGCCGCTTCTGGGTCGACTTACCCGGCTCTCTACCCGAGTCTAAATAGAATTGGCCTCTGTGTTCTTCACAAGACCAAAGACCGCGAGCACTTCTGAGAGCGTATCTGCGGCCATCGGCTTGAGCAGATAAAACTGTGCGCCCAACTGGTAAGCGTGCTCCAGTTCACGGTTGCCGACTCCGGTCATCACGATCACCGGTATCTCGGCCAGTTCCGGTTGCTGTTTAACCCAGGCCAGCAACTCAAGACCCGAACGGCCCGGCAGGCGCAGGTCGGTGACGATTGCCTTCGGCAGCGGGAAGCGTTCGCGGTCCTCGAAAGGGGCCTCGCTTTGCAGGTAAGCCAACGCCTCATCGACGGAGCCAACCAGTTGAAATTCGGTGTCGGAACCCGCCTGGCGAAACGTACGCTGAATCAGTAGCGAATCGACCGAATTGTCTTCGATTAGCAAAACGATGTCTTTGTGCTCTTGATACATATGTCTTTTCTTTAACCCCTCACTTACCGCCCACCATTACAAGTCTCAGATCGCAGTCCCAGAATAGAACCAGTCTTCCGATAGGTATTGTGGTGAAAGTACTTGCAAATAACCAGGTCTTGTGGGTGCGTCTCTAAAAATAGTGTCGGTCAGTTTCCTGGGCACGGAGCGCCTGCTATCCCAACTCAGGTCACAGTGTGGGCAGTGGGGAACGCTGAGCGCGGATAAAGTCGCGGACATAGGGTTCGGCCGGGCGGTCGAGCATATCTGTGAGGCTGCCGCGCTGGACGATATGCCCATCGCGCATCAGGACAATCGTGTCGCCAAAGTAAGCAGCTTCACCCATGTCGTGGGTGACCAGGATCACGGTCTTCTTCAGTTGCGTGAAGATTGCCTTTAATTGCACCTGCAGTTCGCTGCGCGTAATCGGGTCGAGCGCACCAAGCGGCTCATCGAGCAGCACAATCTTCGGGTCGTTCATCAGGGCACGCATGACACCGACGCGCTGGCGCTGTCCGCCGGAGAGTTCTCGTGGAAAGCGCTCCAGGGCAGCAGTCGGCAGTTGCACGAGATCCGCAAGTTCTGCGATGCGCCGGTCGATTTGCGCTTTGGGTTGCTTCAGAAAGTGAGCGAGCAGGGCAACATTCTCCCGAGCACTCAGGTGCGGAAAAAGGCCGCCGTCCTGAATGACATAACCGAGGGCGCGCCGCAGTGCGGGGCCGTTCTCGCGGGTAAGCGGCACGCCTTCGAGCCGAACGCTGCCCATGTCGGGTACGACCAGTCCGGCAATGAGCCGCAGCAGAGTCGATTTACCACACCCGGAAGGACCAATCAGGGCAGTGGTGCTTTGAGAGGCAAAGGTAATCGAGGTCTCAGCCAGAGCAACTGCTGGACCGTAGCGCTTGGAGACACTTTCGACTTCGATCATTTCGGATAGGGAACGCGGAGTAGTTGGCGCGAAGCAGGGGTGTCGATTGCCACGGTCTTGCCGTCGGGCCAACGCACCATCACGCGCTCGATAGCGGCAGCGGTGCCCAGGCCGAAGTGAGCAACCGGTTCCATCTGACAGAGATAGCCGCTGCCCGAATCAATGATTCGGCGCTGGGTGCGCCCGGCGTGGGTAACGGTGACGAGCGCCCCACGCGCCGGGGCTCCCTGGGCGGTGAGCGGCAGGACGCGCAGCCAGGCGTAATCGTTGGGGGCCGTGTGAAACAGGCTGAGAGGTTCTGCCACCGATTCGCCGTGGGAAATCAGCAGTTCGAGTTGCCCGTCGTGGTCGAAGTCAGCGACCGCCGCTCCGGTGCCCGCTCTGATGGGTTCGAGGGCGTCACCGGGGTCGAGTGCAGTCCATTCGCCGCCGCGCCAACCGAAAAGCCGATTCGGTTCGCCGATGTTATTAAAAAAGATTTCCTCGTAGCCGTCGTTGTCAAAGTCGGCCGCGATCACCGTGCGCACTCGGGCTGGGCAGGTCATCGCCTTCGGTGCAAGGTCGATAAAGTGCTCGCCCTGGCGGTAGAGCAGTCGGTGGGCCCCTTCCCAGTTGCCGTAGACAATTCCGAAGTATCCACCGGCATCGAAGGTGGCAACCCCGCGCCCATTCTCAGCCGGGTCATCGACTCCCCACTCAGTACCCACCTCCTTGAAGGTGCCGTCGCCCCCGTTGCGAAACAGAAAGTTAGGACCACGTTCATTGGCAGCAAAGAGATCGACCCGCTCCGAGATGATCGGCCCGGCGAGCAGCCCCCGGCCACCGGTGACCAGATCGATCCCTGCCTCAGGTGCCCGGTCTACGAGTTTGCCTTCAAAGTCGAGTTCGTAGAGGCGCATCGGCCCACCGTAGTTAGCGACGAAAAAGCCGTAGTGCCCGTCGCCGTTGCGGTCTACACCGATAACGGACCGGCCGGCAGTAAGGTTGAGCGCATCCCGGTTTTTCGGCTCAGAAAAAAGGTCTACCCAGCCTGTACCCTGCCAGTCGAAGAGGCGGTCGCTAAAGCGCTTACGGCCGGAGTAAGTATCGGTGTTGAGCACATAGATCTCTTCCCGCCCGTCACCGTCCAGGTCTGCAGCCGCCACCCCAATGGCCTGACGCTCGCGGTCGGCGAGCACCGCACCCGCGATCGAGACAAATTGCAGGCCGTTCCACTTCAAGACGAGATTGGCAGCCCCGAAGCCGGCGACAAAGGCTTCAAATTCACCGTCTCCATCGACATCGAGGACGGCGACGCCATAGTTGAGCTGAGTAGGGTTATCGACAATCAGTTCAGAGCGATTTATAAACACTTTACCAACCCATCGTTCCGGCACTGCCCTTGAAGGGTCCGACGATATCACTGGTAATCCAGCCGCCGTAAAAATCGCCTGCCTGGGCCTGTACCTGCTCATCATCGACGTAGCAGGCGTCCATGCGGCTTGCGTAGAAGGCAAGATAACCCTGAATCGGCAAGAACTCGGGAGTCGGATCCGGGTAACTCCAGGCGGCATCGGGGGCCAATTTTTCGCCCACTTCCAGGGTCCAGTAAGCCGCACTGCCCTTGAACTCACAAAATGACCGGCGCGCTCTGGGCGTCAAAAATTCCATGCGGATGTCAGTCGGTGGAATGTAGTAGACCGGCGGATGGCTGGTTTCGAGTACCCGGTAGCCCTGCGTCGTGTCAGCAATCAGTTCGCCGCCGAATTCGATGCGCAGACGTTTGGCAGTCGCCTCCAGGCGCGGTGGGCGTGGATAGTCCCAGACGGATTCCTGATGAGGTTCAGGAACCACGCGTTGCAAGTTGACCATGAATTCTTCTAAAGCACTTACGTTCAGAATGGTAACGCACCGCAAAGCATCGGGCACAGGTGCGACATTTGCTCGCCAATGTGAGGGACTCTCACCCTGGTGAGACCACTCCCAATTGCGATTCACCGCTTCCCTGAAGCAGTCAGTTACACGGATGTTCCCAAGTCAAGGTTCGCCGACCGCTGGTTGCTCTAGCGATTGCACATAGGCCAGAATTCGCTCTCTGTAGTTGTGCCGGAAAGTACCGCAGCGATTCTCGTGCTGCAGCGTATTCATCGAATAGCGGGCACAGCCACCCATGCAGACTGGTAAAGCCACGCACGTGCGGCACTCCGGGTCGCTAAACGGGTCATAGTTGAGCCATTTACGCAGCCGACCGTTTAGTTGGGCATAGTCGCGAATATGGCCCACCACTTCAAGTGCGTTGCCAACGGTGTCTCTGCACTTGTAGAGTTCGCCTCGGCTGCCGACTGCCAGTTCATTTGTGCGAACGGCCATACAGGGCGTTCCTGCCGGTTTCGGCAAAGAGGGTTGGTGAAAACCATAGCTTGTGGCCAGTGCTCTGAACTGCGTCTCAGCTCGGGCGAACTCGGCTTTTGGCAAGCAGCACGACTGATAGGTAGCCGATGGTGACGGAGCACCATCATCAATATTAACGATCTGCCCCGGATAGACTGAGAGCTTGCCCGCAAAGCCTTCTGCTTCCAGGATCTGCAGCAGTTGCTCGGCGTAGCTGAAGTTTGCTGCATCGACATTCATCCGCACGGAGACATCCATGTAGTTGACAGCATGGTGCAGGTTTTCAACAATTTTCCAGAAAGTTGGCTTGCCGTTGACGAGTGGACGCATGCGGTCATGCATTTGTGGAGGACCGTCGAGGCTTACCTGGACATGGGAAACCTGTCGGTCGCGCAATTGAGGGCAGGTCTCCTCGTCGAGCAAGTAGCCATTTGTCGTGATGTCAGCGTCGTAATCGACTCCAAATCGTCGGCAACGCTCTAAAAATTGGTCTGAAAGTGCGAGAAGTGCTTGCTTGCCCACAAGGGGCTCTCCACCGAACCAGGAAACTCTGAAGCGCTTGAGTCTGGGGAGCTGGTCGTCTAGAACCCGCAAGATTAACTGCTGCACCTCAGCATCGACGATCGAAGGCTGTTTGGCCTCAAAACAGTAGGGACAGTCGAAATTGCAGCCGAGACTGGTAATGATGGTCAAGTAGAAAAGAGAGGGGTCGGAACGCGTCACTTCATAGCGGTGCTGTAAAACAGCTAGCTCGTCACCATCATCTGGAATAAGCATGTTGGCGCCAGCCATCTTGAACAACAAGTCCGGTGTACAGTCAAGCTTCCTGTCACCTGTTAAAAAGTTGTCAATGGCCTGACGCTGCTTCCGTGAAAACCCAAGAATTTTCCCGCTGAGCGTATTGAACACCCAGGCATCTGCTGCTCTTTCTAGCCAGATATTATATCTCGACTCTTTCATGATAGTTATTGGGTTGAAGTGAACGGAAGGAGGTCATGCTCTACAAACAAAACGCACTTAGAAATATCTCGGATTTTAGATTTAAGAGCCTTCCCTATATTAAAGGGAAGGCGGTGAAGCTACTTACTGAGCCTGCTTTGGATATTCTCGCTCTATTGAAACTTCTCGATTCCCATCACCTGCACAGTCTGTGGTAACTAACTTGAAATCATCGCTACTTTTAGCTTCGTCTAGAAACTGTTTTACCGCGTCCTCCAGCTCTCCTATTAGTTCCAGTTTTTCCTGATCCGAAGCAGGCTCCGATTTCGCTATAGTGATCTTTATTTTACTTACGCCTTCGCTGTTCATGGTTTGTTTCCTGTTATTTGTGTTGATTCAGTCAAAGCATTGTCACGTTTCAATTTTTCACCACTGTCAGAAGAACAGAGCTGGTAGTTTGCTTCTTTAATGTCCTTATTGGTCTTAAAGTAGCTATTGAGCCAATCACATGCCTTCAGTGATAGCGAGTCAAGTTTTTTGTCCCAATTCCTCCATAGAATAATTCTGCCGTCATAAGCTGCAGAGGCAATAGTGTTTCCATCAGAGCTGAACACAGCACTTTTTACTGCATTATCATGTCCGCGCAATGTTTTGAGTAGTTCCCCACTGTCTGCATTCCAGATTCTGATGGTTTTATCTGTACTTGCTGAGAGGATTAGTTTGCTGTTAGAGCTAACAGTAACGCTGTAGACGTTCTCGTCATGGCCCTGCAAAGTCTTGAGCAGGCGGCCCTCAATATCCCAGAGCTTGATCGTCTTATCGGCGCTGGCTGAAACTATGAATTTGCCGTCTGGGCTGAAGCTTACACTGCGCACCACATTGTCATGGCCCTGCCTGCGCACCACGTTTTCATGGCCCTGCAAAGTCTTGAGCAGGCGGCCCTCAATATCCCAGAGCTTGATCGTCTTGTCAGCACTGGCTGAGACGATGAATCTGCCGTCTGGGCTGAAACTGACATAGCTCACCGTGTTGCTGTGGCCTTGCAAGGTTTTGAGCAACCGACCATCCACACTCCAGAGCCTGATAGTCTTATCCGTACCGCCCGAGACAATCAGTTGGCCATCTGGACTGAAAGCCGCGTCAAATACCTGGCCGATATGCTTGTGTAAAGACCGTATAAATGAGCCATCCGAGTGCCAGAGCTTGACAGTTCCGTTTCCGTAAGTTGAGAGAAGCATCTGTCCATCAGGGCTGAAGGCAATACTGCCCGTCCAGTTGCTTACAGATGGATTTTGAACAGTCTTGAGTAGTGTGCCGTTCGCCTTCCAGATCTTGAAAGTTCCATCCACACTCGCAGAGGCAAGGAGCCGGCCGTCCGGGCTGAAGGCAATACGGCTAATCCATTTGTCGTGGGCTTGAAAAGTGAAGAGGGACTGATTTTCCAGCTGCCAGAGTCTGACGGTGTTGTCATCGGCCCCGGAAGCAAGGGTTCTGCCATCGGGACTGAAGGTAATCGTGTTGATGATGTTGGTATGGCCATCGAAGGTTTTGAGCAGTTGACCGCCGATGCTCCAGAGCAGAATAGTCTTGCCTTCCCCGGCAGCTGCAAGAGTTCTACCGTCTGGGCTGAAGGCGACGACCATGAATTTGTCGTTTTGCCCCGTCAGCGTTCTGAGTAACTGGCCCTCGGTATTCCAGAGTCTGACGGTGCCGTCTTCGCTAGCAGAAGCGATAGTTTTGCTGTCTGGACTGAAACTGACGCGGCGGACAACATCCGAATGACCAGAAAAAGTCCTGAGCAACTGGCCCTCGATACTCCAGAGCCTGACAGTCTTATCTTTACTGGCTGAGGCAAGCGTCTTGCCGTCCGGGCTAAAGCTAATATTGCGAACTGTTTCATCATGGCCCTGCAAAGTTCTGAGCAACCGACCGTCGATGCTCCAGAGCTTGATTGTCTTATCTGTGCTGGTCGAGGCGATGATCTGGCCGTCCGGGTTGAAGCTCACGCTGCGGACGGCTGCAGTGTGGCCTCGTAGAGTCTTGAGCAACTGGCCGTCGATGCTCCAGAGTTTGATGGTGTTATCGACACTGGCCGAAGCGAGCGTCTTGCCGTCTGGGCTAAAGCTAATTCCCCTGACGCCTGCGGTGTGACCTTCGATGGTTCTAAGGGGCGTGCCATCTGCGTTCCAGAGTTTGATCAGCTTGTCTTCGCTAGAGCTTGCCAGGAGCTTACCGTCCGAACTGAAAGCCACACCGGTTACCCAGTCGGTGTGTACGCTCATGCGATTGCGCTCTTGAATCGTGTCGGTAATATGCTGCAACCGACTCTCAGTATCGATTCGCAAGCGGTCATCCACGCCGATAGTCTGCTCCAGCAGGCGCTGGGCCTTGAGGCTGGTGATCATCGATTCGAGTTGCTGATTGGCAATCAACATCCCGCCTGAGGAAGTATTGAGCGCTTCAATTTCGCTGCGGTGGGCTTTCTGTTCGCTGCGCTGGGCTTTCTGGGTTTGTAAATAAGCCACCCCTCCCAGGCCAAGAGCGGCAATCGCCAGCACACTCATCCCGGCGGCGATCGCCTGCGCCCGTCTCAAGCGCCGTTTTTGCTGCTGCTGCTGTTCAGTTTTTTCAGCCAGGCAGGCTCCAATAAAGACTTGCACTTCTGATGGCAACTCATCGGCAGATCCGTAGTAGATCTCCTCGGCCTCGGCGAGGCGCACACCCCGCAGCAAGAAGTCGGGCTGGCGATTGTTCTGCTTCCACAGTGCGGCGGCCTGCTCGATCTGGCGCTTCAGGCGCAGACGGGCGCGGTTTTCTTCAAGCCACCACCTCAGAGTGGACCAGTGACGAATCAGGATTTCATGGGCAACTTCGACCGTGACTTCCCCTTCTAATTTTTCTTGCAGAGATTCGGGACTCGATGCTGGCGCGGCTCCACGGCTCTGGGCCATCACACCGTCTTCTTCGAGGCTGACGACGACCAGCTTGGCTGTGACGAGAACCTGCAAGGTGCGCTCGACGAGGGCCAGGGGGTATTTTGCGACGACCAGGTCGGACTTGCGGACCCGGCGACGGGTATCCTCGATGCCCTCACCCAGCTGGGTAAGGGCCAGGAAGACCCACTGGGTACAAGCTTGCGCCTCCAGGTCGAGCGATTGGTAGACTGCCTGCGCCCGACTTTCGAGGGCACCTTGCAGGCCCCCGACTTCCTGCTGGTAGCTCTGCAGGGTCAGTTTCCCGGCCGCTGTGCGCTTGCTCCACAGTTGCTCCAGGACAAATTCCAACAGCGGCAGGTCGCCGGTCGAGCCGTCGAGTGCTTGTAAGAGCACCTCGACCAGTTCTGCTTCGATGTCGAGGCCGACTTTTCGAGCCGGTTCGACAATGACCCGGCGATAGTCATCGGCACCCAGGCGCGAAGGCACCAGCACACTGCCCAGCTTGATGAAGTCTGCCAGGACCGGAATTTCCAGGCACGGGCCAATAAAGTCGACCCGGAGGGTCACCACCAGCTTGAAGCGGTCCGCCGCCACTTCGAGCGCTCCGAGCAATAGCCCCAGGAGGGCTTCGCGCTCAGCGCTCGCGCAGAGTGTCAACAATTCCTCGAACTGATCGACAACGAGCACCACCATCGGCTCAGGGCGCGTGCGCAGCCAGCGGACGAAGCCCTCGACCCCCAGGTGCAATAGACCTTCGATTTGTGTTTGTTGCTTGTCGCGCTCGTGCGGGCTGCCGACATCGCTCAAAGCCCGACTGAGGGCTAGAAGAGGCTCACTACCGGGCCGGAAACTACCGATCCACCATTGCTCCGAACCGGGTAATTGCCGACCCTGCCGCAACTGAGCGAGCAGGCCTGCCTGCACGACTGAGGACTTGCCGCTCCCGGAAGCGCCGACCACGCACAAAAATGATTGCCGCCGCAGCCGCTCGACCAGTTCCTGGGTCAGGTCTGTCCGTCCATAGAAGTACGGGGCATCCCGCTCCGTAAAGGCCCGTAGGCCCATGTAAGGACAGAGTTCGAGTGCGAGTGTCCGGTTGCGGTCGCCTGGCTGGGTGCTACCTGGTAAGAGGTCGATTACCCCCGGTGAACCCGACAAATCGGCCTGCAAAATGACATCGCTGCCGACGAGCGATTCTTGCAGTCGGGCTATCCAGTTGGCGACCGATAGCCCACTCTGGACATCGGCCACCTCCAGGGTTGCCACCATCGCCTCGATAAAGCGCTCCGGGTAGGCAGCAGGAGCGGCGGCAGCAATCAGGCACTGTCCACTGCCGGCCCCGAGTTGCAGCAGCTCCAGCCACTCCTCAATTTCAAGAGATCCCGGACAATCGAGGACGATGATGCGCTGGGCACTTTTTGCAGCGCGCAGCTGTTGCCTGAGCCAGAGAAGCCCGATGCGCACACCGTCGCCGATTACCAGCAGCGCTTCTCCTTCTGCTGTCCGTTCGAGTTGTCCGCTCAGATAGAGCAGCGTCGTCTCCATCAGTCCCTCGGCACCAACCAAGAAACGTTCCAGTGCTGCCTTGACGCCTGTCCAGGGTTGACCGGGCTGTGGCCAGTATTCAAGCTCGAATGCCCCCGCCCCGCGCAGGAGCTTGCTCATCTGCAGGGTGGTCTGACCACCGAGGCCATCGACGACCAGAGCCTGACGCTTGTAGACCTGGTTCGCCCCGGCTGCTTTGAAGCCGACAATCAGTTCTCCGACCCCCTCGACAATGCGCTTGGGGGTCTGTAGCGGGTACTCGGCATGGAGATTGGGGTCACCATTTTTAAGCTTCTTGCGGTTGAGCAGGCGCAACTGCTGGTTGAGGTTGTCGATATAGCGCAGGGTGCGGTGGTAGACGTAGCGGTAGAGCCCATCGATTTCGATGACGCCCTGGGCGTTGGCGGCCTCGCCGCGCAGGCCGCGCATCAGGTAATAGCTGAAGACGCCGTGGCCAAGTTCTGGAAATTCCCAGGAGCGCTGGGCTGCATCGCAGGAAAGAAGCGCGTAAAAGCCCTGCCGCCGGGCGGCCCGCTCGCGCAGCACTTCGACAAACTGCAGCGTCGGGTCGGGCTGAGCAACGGTTGCTCCGTTGAGCTCCTTGAGGCCAAGCCCACCACTATGGCAGGCGTCGAGCCAGACCAACTGCTGGCGGGCCGCACACTCGCCAAGTTGCAACAACAACTTTTGCAGCGGCAGGCCGGTTAGAGCGAGCGCCGTGCGCCGGGTGTCAGTAAAGCAGAGCACCGCCTGGCCGTCGGCTTCGTCGAGAGCCCCGTGGCCACAAAAATAAAGCAGGACCGTGTCCTGGGGACGAGCCTCGACAACGATGCGCTCCAGACTCGTCTCGACTGCCTTGCGCAGGGGCAGGTCAGCTGCGTAGTCGTGGTGGAGAAGCAGCTTCCGGCTCGGGAAAGGACGGGTCGCCTCCAGCAAGGCGTCCGCTACTCCCTGGCAGTCGGCGGCGCAACAATGCAGCGAAGGAAGGCTTTCGTCTGTGTAGTGGTTGACTCCGACAAGCAGTAGCCAGAGGGTCGCTTCCCCAGTCGCAAGGACCTGGGCTTTACGGCTGGTGGCAAGGACTTGTGGAGGCATCAATAAAAACTCGGTTAAAAACCATACTATAGATGGCGACAAGCAGCAAAAGCTCCCGGTGCGCCTCCCCCGTTGTTAGTAGATATGCTCGAGTTGAGACTTTTATGCACTGCCGCGCCGTCAAATGCGTCCAGATGAGCGAGTGCTGACCGGCTAGACAGGACCAACACCGGTATATGGATCTGGATACTGACCTCGAAAAGTTGTACGCGCCCGCCACCGAGCGCAACCGCGAAGCGATCCTGGCAGTGCTCACGGAGGTGCTTCCACAATCCGGTCTGGTGCTTGAGATCGCGAGCGGCACAGGCCAGCACATTGCTTTTCTCGCACCAAGGCTCTCACCTGAATTGACCTGGCAACCCAGCGACATCTCACCTGCACACCTGAGGAGTATTGCCGCCTGGTGCCGCGAGGCAGGAACCGTCAATGTCCGCCCGCCCGTGCAAATCGACATCGGCCTCAACTGGTCGTCACTGACGGTAGAACGCCCGGTTGCCATCCTCTGCATCAACTTGATCCACATCAGCCCCTGGTCAGCCTGTCTTGGCCTGCTGGCTATGGCGGGCGAGTGTTTACTGCCGGGAGGTGTGCTGTACCTGTACGGTCCGTTTCGGCGCGATGGACGTCATACGGCTGCCAGTAACGAAAGCTTCGACCAGATGCTGAAAATGGAAAATTCTACCTGGGGCGTACGCGACCTCGAAACTGTGGTCGCAGCTGCTCACGAACACGGCCTGGCCCTCGACGAGGTGGTGACGATGCCAGCCAACAACTTATCGGTGCTCTTCAGACGAGAAGCGGCGGGTAGTCCTGGGATTCCGACGATTACAGGGAATGCGGACCAGACAAAACCTGCCCTCGATTAACCGCCTCACCAGACGACTTTTGCCACATATTAGTTGCTCCACCGCCCCAAGATGGACAGCTCTCCTTCAGACCGAGGTGATATACCCTTGACGGCTCTCCGGGGACACTTTATCGTGTAGCTACACGAGACAGGCTATTCCGTGCTCACCAATCCCCGGCTTGTTGCCGAGACCTGCATGGCCACCCGTTCGCGCATGGCCGCCCGTGCAGTCAGCCGCATTTACGACCAGGTCCTGCGCCCCCTGGACCTGAAAAATACCCAGTTCGCTGTGCTGGTTGCGGCCTACGGTTCCAACGGTGACTGTACAATTAGCGACCTTGCCGACATGCTTGGCCTCGATCGAACGAGCCTCACCCGCAACCTGACTCCCCTCGAACGGCGCGGCCTCATCGAGATCGGTCCTGAGACGCGGCACCGTGCCCGGCACGTTGGACTCTCCAGTCGAGGGCGTGTACTGCTCGAACAGGCTCTACCTCTGTGGGAATCAGCCCAGCAAAAGCTCCAGGACAACCTGGGCTCTGACGCCTGGGAGAGTACCCTCCTTGCCCTCAGACGGCTTTCGGGAATCAGCTGATGCTTGATGTGCGCATTTCGTGTATATGCACTTAATAGCCAGTCCGCTTTCAATCAGCTCGCCGCACGGTCTGACTGTCGGCGTCGATTAGTTGGCGATTTATCTAACCAGGAGATTTCAATGACGAACTTTGAAGACCACCCAACCGTCAGGCACTGGCGTGACCGGGAAGCCTCTAGATCGCCTCTTGCACCGGCCGGTCCGGTGGACGCTGACTGGCTGCATCAACTCTGCCTTGAAGCCGGGGCCGACGATGTCGGCTTCGTTGAAATTGACCGGCCTGAACTCGCGGATCAACGTTCGCAAATCCTCGCCGCTTTTCCGCGCACCAGAGCGCTGATCAGTTTTGTGTGTCGGATGAATCGAGACAACGTCCGTAGTCCTGCCCGCTCGGTTGCCAATGTCGAATTTCACAGTACAGGCAATGAAGTCAATCACGTTGCGCGTCGAATTGTGGCGGCACTGGAGCAGCGGGGCATCCGAGCCTTGAACCCGGCTATGGGATTTCCGATGGAAACTGGTGAGTTTCCGGGAAAGATCTGGGTCGTTTCGCATAAGCCCGTGGCTGTGGCAGCCGGCCTCGGGCATATGGGAATCCACCGCAACGTAATCCATCCGAAGTTCGGGAATTTTATTCTTCTGGGAACAGTCTTAATCGATGTAGCCGTGACCAGGTCTCATCGACCGATCGACTACAACCCCTGCCTCGAATGCAGGCTCTGTGTCGCTGCCTGCCCTGTCGGGGCGATCGAAGCAGATGGACACTTCAACTTTTCGGCTTGCTACACCCACAATTATCGAGAGTTTTTAGGGGGCTTCACAGATTTAGTTGAGACGGTGGTCGAAAGTAAAAGTAAGCAGGACTATCGCAAGCGCGTCAGTGCGAGTGAATCCGCTTCCTGGTGGCAAAGTCTATCTACTGGAGCCAACTACAAAGCAGCTTACTGTGTGGCCGTCTGTCCTGCCGGAGAAGATGTGATCGCGCCTTTTTTGACGCAGCGCAAGGCTTTTATCCAGGAAGTCGTCAAACCCTTACAGGACAAGCCGGAAACCATTTACGTCGTGGCCGGGTCGGACGCTGAAGCGCATGTGAGCCGTCGCTTTCCCCACAAGCGCGTGAAACGAGTCGGAAATACTCTAAAACCAAACTCGATTCGCACATTCCTGGAGGGAATGCCCCTGACCTTTGAGCGAGGGCAGGCAAAAGGGCTCGACGCTGTTTATCATTTCAACTTCGTGGGCGTGGAAACCTGCAAAGCAACGGTCACCATCCGCAATCAAACCCTGCAAGTCAAAGAAGGGCAGGTGGGAAGTGCAAATCTCACCATCACTGCCGACAGTCGAACCTGGCTGAAGTTTCTGGCCAAAGAACAGAGCATCGTCTGGGCAATTCTGCGACGGCAGATCCGCCTGAAAGGTTCGCCGCGTTTGTTACTGGCCTTTGGTAAGTGCTTCCCGAGATGATTGGAGTGCTCCTTAGTCGGTGCGGCAGATGAATTGATCTATGTTCATCAGTCCAGACTGCGCTCCATAAGCAAGTCGGTTTGTAGATCGCTACCCAACTGAAAATGGTGCTGTCCGACAACCTCGAAGCCCCAGCGTCTGTAGAAGCGCATTGCCCCGGAGTTGCGCTCCCAGACCCCGAGCCAGAGCGTGCGAAAACCTTGCTCCCTCGCCAGAGCGATGCAAGTACCGATGAGAGTGCTGCCGAGCCCCCGCGACTGGCACGCGGCGAGCAGGTAGAGCCGATTCAGTTCGATGGGCCGGGGGCCGCGCACGCAGCCGGGGGCTTCTTTTTCGACAAGGCGGGCGTAGCCTGCAGCCACTTCACCGTCGTAGGCGATTAGAAAAGTCGAACCGGGCCGGGCCAGTTCGGCTGCCTGAATCACTGGACCAAAGGCTGTGGGCAGGTAGGCGGCAATGTCCTCGGGCCGGTTGGCGGAGGCGAATGCTTCGCAGAAAGTGCGTTCGCCCAACTCGGCAAGCAACTCGGCGTCCTCCAGTACCGCGACACGCAGAGAAACGCTGGAATGGGCGTCGGTTGGATAGTCCATCGGTGTCCTCTGAGACTAAGGTTTGCCCCGCAGGTATTGTTCCGGCCAGGGTCCGGGGGGCGCGCAGTTCGACTGCGGCAGCAAGCGGCCAGTAGGGGTCGCGTAGCAAGGGCCGTGCGAGCAGGACGAGGTCGGCCTGCCCCGTGCGCACGATGTGGTCGGCCTGGGTGGCCGAGGTGATGGATCCCACCGCGCCGGTGAGGATGCCGGTCGATTTTCGGATGCGCTCGGCAAAAGGCGTCTGGTAACCCGGCCCAACCGGAATCGGCACCCCGGGCAGTTGGCCGCCCGAAGAACAGTCGAGTAAATCGACTCCGAGTGTTTTTAATTCGCGGGCAAGCTCAACTGACTGTTCGAGATCCCACCCGCCTTCTACCCAGTCGGTGACGGAGAGGCGAACAAAGAGCGGATAGCGTTCGGGCCACTCCTGCTGAACGGCCCTGACCACCTCCCGGAGCAGGCGGGTGCGGTTTTCAAAAGAGCCGCCGTAGCGGTCGGTGCGCTGATTGGCCAGGGGCGACAGAAACTCGTGCAACAAGTAGCCGTGGGCCGCGTGGACTTCCACCACCCGAAAACCTGCTTCTTTCGCCCGCCTTGCTCCATCCGCGAAAGCGCGTACGACCTGCTCGATTCCCGCTTCATCGAGAGCCACAGGCACCGGATAATCCGGCGCAAAAGGCACTGCACTCGGGGCCACCACGAGTTCCCAACCGCCTTGCGCTTCAGTGACCGGGCCAGTGCCTTCCCAGGGACGGGCGGTGCTCGCTTTGCGGCCGGCGTGGGCGAGTTGAATCCCGGCGACGCTGCCTTGCTGGTGAATAAAATCGGTGATGCGGCTCAGAGCCGGGATGTGCGCGTCGCTCCAGATGCCCAGGTCCTCGGGCGAGATGCGTCCCTCTGGCAGGACAGCACTTGCTTCGGCGATCACCAGGGCCGCCCCACCAACCGCGCGGCTGCCGAGGTGGACAAAGTGCCAGTCGTTCGCGTAGCCGTCCGTGCTCGAATACTGACACATCGGCGAGACGGCAATCCGGTTGCGCAGCACGACATCGCGGATGGTGAGCGGTTCAAACAGATGCATGCACTTTCTCCTGAATTGGACACCAGCGGACGAATGCTCTAGATTGTCGCAATCTACGAGGACCTGGGGCGAGAACGACCCAAGAGGTCTAAGGGAAGTCGGAACGTACTGCAAGTGAAGGAGTGTGGTTCATGTCGATGGTTGCTCGTATTGTCTGCTCTTTTTTGGCCGGTGCCTTTGCTCTGAGTCTTGTCCCTGCTGCCGCGCGAGCAGAGGTGATGACGCTGATTAACGCGACCATCATCGACGGCACCGGGTCGGCTCCCGTGCCGAACGCCACGGTGGTCGTCAAAGACGGCAAGATTGCCGAGATCCGCACTGGGGGGGCGGCACCGACCGGGCAGACTATCGACTTGAGGGGGCGTTATTTATTGCCCGGACTGATCGATGCCCATGCCCATATCCTGTCTCCGGCTGCCGCCAAGCGCGCCCTGCTCTCCGGAGTTACCTCCGCCCGCGTTTTGGGTGACACCAACTTTCAGGCGATGGGCACGCGAGACCTGGTGCGGGCTGGCTTCGCGGAGGGGCCGGAACTGATGAATGCCGGTCCGCTCATCCGCCCAAAGCCCGGATTGCCTTTTTACATTGCGTTCCCCCAGTTCGGGCAGTTCATGGACAAAGAACTGCGCGGCCCTCAGAATGTCGCTGCTGTGACCCGAGCCGTGCTCGCTAAGGGAGCCGATGTGATCAAGATTGGGGCCAGCGAACGGGCTGGGCTTGCCGCCACCGACCCGCGCCGCCAGGAACTTACTTTCGAGGAAATCCAGGCCGTCGTGGCGACCGCAAAACAGGCGGGCAAAGTAGTCGCCGCCCACGCCTACGACGAAAAGGGGTCGGGAGCAGCCGTGCGTGCCGGGGTCCACAGTATCGAGCACGGTGCCTATCTCACCGACGAATCGCTCAGGCTGATGAAGGAAAAGGGGATTGCCCTCGTGCCGACCCTGGCGGTGCTCAGCCCGCTCGGTGACCCCAAAGGCGACAGCACCGACGACATCACCCTGGTGCTCAGGACCCGGTACATGCAACCCGATATCCAGAACGTCGTGCGTCGGGCAAAGGCACTCGGCGTGACGATTGCCGCTGCGACCGACGGCAGCTACGGCGAGGACAGCGACACGGCGCGCATCCGGGTCGCCCACGACATGGAAGAGATGCTGACCTGCGGCTTCACGCCGATGGAAGCAATCGTCGCTGCTACCCGCAACGGTGCACGGGTACTACAAATCGAGAATCGCACCGGCACGATTGCCGTCGGCAAAGAAGCAGATCTGCTGGTGGTGGACCGCAACCCGCTGGAGCAGTTTGTGACCCTGTTCGAGCCGCTGCTGGTGGTCAACAACGGCAAAGTTGTCCTCAACCGGCTCTATTAGTCGCTCTATTTTTGAGGAAAAGTTTGTTATGAAACGTTTGAAACCGTTACTGCTCGTGGTCGTGGCCGTCTTTGTCCTGCTCGCGTCAGTCGTCATCACCCGCACGGCCCTTTTCACCTCCAGGCAAGTTAAAGCGGAGCCGGTCCCACGCATTGCCGTCAATACAGCGCGGGCGGCTGAACACCTGTCGCGGGCAATTCAGTTCAAGACCATTTCCTACCAGGACCCTAAGCAATTCGACCGCGAGCAGTTTCTTGGGTTTCATGAGTATTTGAAGACCGCTTTTCCAGGTATCCATCGCCGCCTGGAGCGCGAGACGGTTGCCGACTACAGCCTGCTCTACACCTGGAAAGGCAGCGACCCGAGCCTGAAGCCGGTAGTGTTGCTCGCCCACCAGGATGTCGTGCCCGTCGTACCGGGTACTGAGCCGGACTGGCAACAGCCACCCTTCTCGGGCCGCATTGAAGGGGGTTACGTCTGGGGCCGGGGAGCGATGGACGACAAGGGAAGCTTGTTGCAACTGTTTGAAGCGGTGGAACTGCTGATAGCTGAAAATTATCAGCCCCGGCGCACGATCTATCTGGCCCTTGGTCACAACGAGGAAGTCTTAGGGTCAGGGGCGGTCCAGATGGCAAAGTTGCTGGCCGCACGAGGAGTCCGCGCCGAGTACGTGCTCGATGAAGGCGGCTCGCTCGTGCGCGGCGTCGTCCCCGGCGTAGTTGCCCCCGTCGCCCTGATTGGCGTGGCGGAAAAAGGCTACTTGAGTGCTGAGCTGACAGCCGCAGCAGTCGGTGGGCACTCGTCGATACCACCCGCCCGGACCGCCATCGGTGCTCTCAGTCGGGCACTTGCCCGCCTCGAAGACCAGCAGTTCCCGGCCCGTTTCTCCGGGGTCTCCGAGCAGACTTTTCGCTACCTGGGTCCCGAGATGCCCCTTTTTGAGCGGACCATTTTTGCCAATAGCTGGCTCCTCGGCCCTCTGGTCACCGCGAAACTGGCTGCGAGCAAGGAGACCAACGCCACGGTGCGCACCACGACAGCCGTCACCATCGTCGAGGGCGGCATCAAAGAAAACGTGCTGCCCAGTAAGGCGCGGGCAGTCGTGAACTTCCGCCTCCTGCCCGGAGATAGCATCGAGAGTGTTTTAGAACACGTCCGCCGGGTCATCGACGACCCGCAAATCGCGGTGCGCCCGCTTTCGACCCCTTCTGCACCGTCCGCCGTCTCCAGCACCGATGCCCCTGGTTTTAAAACGATTCAAAAGACGATTGCGCAGATTTATCCGCAGGCGGTGGCCGCTCCTTTTCTGGTGCTCGGTGGAACCGACTCCCGTCACTACACAGCCCTCAGTCCCAACCTCTACCGCTTCAACCCTGCCCTGAACGATTCGACAGATTTGAAGCGCATTCACGGCACCAACGAACGCACCTCGATTGAGAGCCACGTCGAAGGCGTGCGCTTTTTCGTACAGCTTCTGCGCAATTCCGAGACCAACTAAGTTGCCGGAGCGTAGAAAACGTAGCCTACAAAGGCTGAAAGCCCTCCCTGGCCGGTTTTGAGCAGGGCACAGTCAGGCTCGCCACTGCACCCATCTCTGCCGCCACACAACCCATCCTCTCCAGCCAGGAGCACTCAGTAAGGCTGTTATTATTTGCTCACCGCTCGACGGCCGACTGTTTGGCTGATTTGCTCGACCTACCGGGATTTGCCTGGGAGGACAGCAACTCTCACAGCGAACCCAAGTAGTCCCTCATCACCGAGCAACCTGAAAACTCAGCCCTCGTTGAATTCGCTAACGGCAGCAGAGCGCGAAGGGCGAGCAAAATTTGAAGAGCATTTGCTCTACTATGGAGACCACATTTTTAGATACAGGCAATGACTCAGCCGGCTTTAAGCTGCTTTACCTCCACGGTTTCCCCGCTCGATCGCGTTCAGGTGCTGACCGAGGCCCTGCCTTACATCCAGCGCTTCGCGGGGAAAACTATCGTCGTCAAGTACGGCGGGGCAGCGATGGTCCGCGAGGACTTGCGACTTCAGGTGATCCGCGACATCGTCTTTCTCGCCACGGTCGGGATCAAGCCGGTACTCGTCCACGGTGGCGGGCCTGAGATTAACCACTGGCTCACCAAGCTCAATATCCCGGTGCAATTCGTCGAGGGCCTGCGGGTCACCGACGAAGTGACGATGGAAGTGGTGGAGATGGTCCTCGCAGGCAAAGTCAATAAGTCGATTGTCCAGCTCATCAACCAGTCCGGCGGCTCGGGCGTCGGCCTTTGCGGCCGGGATGGCTCAACTATCGAAGCGCGCCCGCACCTCTCAGCGCAGCTACACCCCGACATCGGTTTCGTGGGCGATATCCACAGCGTCAACCCGAAGCTGATCAAGTCACTCTTGAAAGATGGGCACATCCCCGTGCTCTCCAGTGTTGCCTCCGACGAAACCGGTCAGGCTTACAACATCAATGCCGACACGGTCGCAGGCGAACTTGCCGCCGCCCTCGACGCCGAGAAACTGGTCCTACTCACCGACACGCCCGGCATCCTGCTCGACAAAGATGACCCCGGCTCACTCGTGCGCAAACTCGATATCTACCGGGCCAGGCAACTGATCGAAGACGGGTGCGTCGGCGGCGGCATGATCCCGAAGGTGCAATGCTGCGTGCGCGCCCTCGCCCAGGGAGTGCGCGCCGCCCACATCGTCGATGGCCGTCAGCTTCACTCTCTCTTGATTGAAGTCCTGACGGACCAGGGAATCGGCAGTATGTTGGTCGCCTCGGACGCAGGTTGAACAACCGGGTCTCTATTGTGAGGCGTCCGCGTCGGTGAGCGTACTCGGACAGTCTTTTTGCTTGTAGGCCGCTAGATTCCGGGTCTCAGGCGCAATGCCTTCGGCGACGATTCGCCAGGACTGACCACCGTTCAGGGCCTCGGTGGCAAACTTCCAGCGGGTCGTCACCGGACCTTCGCTCAGATTCACCCCGAGGGTCTGCTGCATTGCCGCCCTATCGCCAATCTCGGCAACAATACCGCTGGTATTGGCCGGGAGCGCACAGGCTAGATCCGCAAACCGGGCATCGATTGCACCAACGGTGGCGTAATTGTTCCGGCCTTTAAAGTAGGACTCCTGAGCGGCAGCAATCGTGTCGAGGGTCGTAGTCACATCCGCCATCCGCTCTCCAGCACCCTGGGCAGCAGCTACCTTTTCGATCGAAACCACTTTATTGTCCTGAAAAGTGGCACGGACCATGAACCCGTCCGCACCAACCCACGTATAGATCACAGCCGGAACTGGGCTACCTGGCACAATAGTTTCAGCTGTCTTCTCACCGGGCTGACCGAAGATCGTCACAACTTCTTCGTAGGGCGCTCCGACTGGAATCCGGGTCATGGCCGCGTCATTCAGACCGACCGTAGCTGGCTTAGAAGAGCAGCCTCCCATTGCCAGCATGACCAGTAGTGCGTTTATCAGGCTCAAGCTTGGCTTCACTTTTCACTCCTGTGCAGATAATCAATTAATAGGCTGCAACCGATGGTATACGCAGCCGGTAAGAATTCGGCGTCTCACACAACTCAGCAAAATCAAGCGAATACTTGACGAGTTGCCCACAAAATTGTCTGATATTCCCACGCGCTCGCAAAGGCTTTGATGTAGCCCGCCGAGTTGCTTACACCTAAGGGGGCGTCATGCTTCGAGCTTTTATCAGTGTCTGTCTTGTCAGTCTGTCGCTGCCGCTGGTGGCCAGTGCTCAGGTCAAGCCGCTACTCGGCTTCGATGCCGCCGGTAGCGAACGTCAGCGCAAACTCGAAGCGCAGTTCGACGGTGTCCTCAAAAGTGAGAACCTGCGCACCTGGATGAAGCGGCTGAGCGCCAAACCGCACCACGTCGGCTCACCCTACGGCAAAGAAAACGCCGAATTTCTGGCAGAGCAGTTTCGCACCTGGGGCTTCGAGACGGAAATCGAACGCTTCGACGCGCTCCTCCCTGTGCCAAAGACACGCCTGCTCGAACTGGTGGCACCGATGAAATTTAAAGCAGCCCTCACAGAACCCGTGCTCAAAGAAGATAAGACCTCGGGGCTGACTGGCCAGTTGCCCATCTACAACGCCTACTCAACCGACGGCGATGTGACGGGCGAACTCGTCTACGTCAACTACGGCGTCCCCAAAGATTACGAGACCCTGGCCGAGAACGGCATCGACGTCAAAGGCAAGATCGTGATTGCCCGCTACGGCGGCTCCTGGCGCGGCATCAAGCCAAAAGTAGCGGCCGAGCGTGGGGCCATCGGCTGCATCATCTACTCGGACCCCAAAGACGACGGCTACTACCAGGGCGATGTCTATCCAAAAGGAGCCTGGCGGGGCGCGCAGGGTGCCCAGCGCGGCTCAGTTGCCGATATGCCGGTCTACCCCGGCGACCCACTCACCCCCGGCATTGGGGCTACCAAAACGGCAAAACGGCTCGACCGCAAAGATGCCCAGACCATCACCAAAATCCCGGTCCTGCCAATCTCCTACGCCGACGCCCTGCCTTTACTGAAGGCGATGGGCGGACCGCTCGCTCCGAGCGACTGGCGCGGTGCATTGCCAATCTCCTATCACCTGGGGGCGGGGCCTGCGAAAGTGCGCCTCAAGCTCACTTTCGACTGGCAAACGGTACCGGTCTACAACGTGATCGCCAAGCTCAAAGGTTCCGAGCGACCTGACGAATGGGTGATTCGCGGTAACCACCACGACGCCTGGGTCTTCGGAGCGGCAGACCCGCTGAGCGGTACTGTCGCCCTGATGGAAGAGGCGCGGGCAGTCGGCGAACTCACCAAATCCGGCTGGAAGCCGAAGCGCACCATCGTCTACGCCCACTGGGACGGCGAGGAGCCGGGGCTCATCGGCTCTACTGAATACGTCGAGACCCACGCCGAACTCTTGCGCAAGCGAGCGGCACTCTACATCAATTCAGACTCCAACGGGCGTGGCTTCTTGAACATCGGCGGCTCCCACACCCTCGAACGCTTCGCAAACGAAGTGGCCCGCGCGGTACAGGACCCGGTCCAGAATGTGAGTGCCCACGACCGGATGCGCGCCGTCCAGATCGTGCGCGGCACCGCCGAGGAGCGCACCGAAGCGCGCGAACGGGCCGACCTGCGCATTGGAGCCCTGGGGTCGGGTTCTGACTTCACACCTTTCTTACAGCACCTTGGCGTCGCTTCACTCAACATCGGTTATGGCGGTGAGGGTTCCGGCGGCTCCTACCACTCCGCCTACGACTCGTTCGATCACTTCGAACGCTTTATCGACCCCGGCTTCCAGTACGGCATCGCCCTCGCCAAGACTGCCGGCCGCCTCACCCTGCGCGCTGCCGACGCGGCTGTCCTGCCATTTGAATTCACCAACTTCGCCGACACGATCAGCAAATACAGCAAAGAAATAGGCAAGCTTGAAACCGACCTGCGCGAGGCCACCCGCGAAAAAAATCGCCGGCTTGAAGAGAAGTCCCTGGCCTACGCAGCCGATCCGACCAAACCCTACATTGCCCCGAAGCCCGATACCCCGATCCCGCCTATGGATCTCACTCCCCTGGTGAAGGCTGTCGCCCGGCTTGAGGTGAGTGCCCGCAGCTACGAGCAGGCGCTCAAGACCAGGCCTATCCAGTCGCTCACAGCGGCGGACCAGATAGCGCTCGACGCACTACTCATCGACACCGAGCGGGCGATGACCAGTGCCCAGGGTCTACCGCGCCGTCCCTGGTATCGCCACCAGATCTACGCGCCCGGTTTCTACACCGGCTACGGCGTGAAGACCCTGCCTGCTGTACGCGAGGCGATGGAGGAGCGCAACTGGACAGAAGCGACAGCCCAGATGCCGGTTCTTGCCGCCTCCATCGAGCGCGTGTCAGTCCTGCTCGATCGGGCCGCACGGATTGTCGCGCCACAATCGGCAAGCCGGTAGAGGTAAGGTCTGCACCACCCTGATACTGTGAATACAAGGCTTATCAACCCGGTCGTCATCGAGGGGTCCATCTATGGCAGAGCCCGGCGCATTGTTTCAACCACCCGGTTTCAGGCGGCTCAGTACGTTCACTTCCCGTGGACGCATCAACTACTACCAGTCGGAGCCGGGTGAAGCCCAGGAGACCCTTGTCTTCCTGCACGGTTTCGGCGGCGGCTCTTCCTCCTTCGAGTGGTCCAAGGTCTACCCGGCCTTCAGCGCCGACTTTCGGGTGCTTGCCCCTGACCTGCCGGGCTGGGGTTTTTCAGAACATCGCGTTCAGGATTACACCCCTGAAGACTATCGAGCCGCAATTCGTGAGTTTTTAGAAAAGACCTGTGAAGGGAAGACGACGGTAGTCGGCTCCAGCGTCGTGGGCGGCCTGCTCATCTGGCTCGCAGTCGAAAGCCCGGAGCTATTCAAAGGCATCATCGCCATGAACCCCTCCGGGCTTTCAGACTTCGGCAAGCCTTACGACGGCAGTTTTTTTTCATTCGTCAACAATGTGCCGCTCGTCAACCAGTTCCTCTACGAGCGCGTGATTGCCAATCGCCTCTTGATTCGCAACTTCCTGGAGACGCGCCTGTTCGTGCGCAAAAACCGGGTCACCGAAGAGATGGTCGAGGCCTACTACGCTTCTGCTCAGGAACCGGAAGGGCAGTACGCCGCCTATTCGTTCTTGAAAGGCGATTTGAGTTTCGACCTTGCCGAGTGGCTCCCCAAACTACAAGTCCCGGCCGCTATTCTCTGGGGAGCCATGTCAGAGTATGAACCGCCGCAGACCGGCGAACGCCTTGCCGCTTTAAGCCCGCTGGTGAAATTATTCTTGAGTATCGAGGATACCGGCCTGACCCCCCAACTGGAACTGCCCGCTCCAACTATCGCGGCAATTCGCCGGGCACTCGCAGTCCTGACAGCAGACCATGGGTGAGGGTACACCGCAATGTGCCCCCATGCGACTCGCCGGCCTGCTGACTTTATGCATCGCACAGATACTGGCTAGAACACTCAGCAGCTTGCCCCTACAGGACTGGTCGCTTGTGAATCCGACTATATAAAGGCTCTATGCAGCTCACCGGCGCTCAAACCTTCAGGAGATAGTAATAGTCAGCACACGAACTCTCCTGGAGCCGGATACACAGGGTAAGCAGTTGTCTTGAACACTTAATTTTGTCGGCAGTTCATCGAATTATTATAAAATTTGTCTTGTAATTTGCGATAAATAGAGTGGAAGTTTTCTGCAGTAAGCTAATGCGAGCCATAAAGTTGATGAACAAGGATCTGACCAATCCCCAGGTCCTCCGGTGCCAACTCTACGCACTCAGGAAGCAGCTACACGACCAAAATCTTCAGACTCAGATATTGCTCGGCGAAATTGCGATCTGGGAAGCCAGTGTCCTCAAACCGCTGATCCTGAAGTTGCAGCCTGAGGATACTTAAAGATTTAGACAGACCAGATGGTGCATACCACAAGAAAGCCTTTACTTCTTTTCTAAGTAGACTTACTCATCAGCCGCCGTTCATCCCGAGAATCTGGCTTGAGCAGCTATTCGGTGAGGTGGTCGAGGGGCCAACAGGCTTCTCCGGGCGGACGCGAGTTTTTTGAGATCACCTCGAAGGCTTGTTTGACTGTCTGAGTGAGCAACTCTCCGTACATCTCCCGCAACCGCTCTTCGAGTAGTTGCATGCCGCGTTTGCCGGTAGCGTAGCGGGCCGGCACGCGGTTGAGCGCCCAGGCTTCGACGTCTGCCCGCTCAAGCCGCGACTGTACATCTTGTGGCAAATGCACGTACTGACGGTCAAATTCCTCACTTACCAGATGTTCCATCAGGTTGATGTAGTGTTTGCGCCGTTTTTTGACTGCATTAGAGCAACGCTGGAGCATCTCAGTGGTTACCGCTAGGTATCGTCATAAGTCTATGCTTACGGTTGTTCGGACTCTCAATATCAAGTTCCAATAAAGATTTGAAAGAACAACCGCAGAAGAAATCCTTAACAATGCTGCAGTGTTCGCCCAGGTGACTGACCAGGCTTGGGTTTCGAACACGGCACTCAGGCAGTATGCCCTGAAGAAGAGTGTCAGCTATCCTGAAAGGCATTTTAAGCGGCGACCGGTCGCCGCTCGGTACACTGGTCGTATGCAAAACCGTACAGCCTTCATCTCCCGTGCCACTCGCGAGACTGATGTTCAGGTGCGCCTCGACCTCGACGGCTCCGGACAGGCTCAGATCGTCACTGGCGTCCCGTTTCTCGACCACATGCTGTCCCAGATCAGCACCCACGGTCTGATCGACCTCGAAATTCAAGCCCGTGGCGATCTTGAAATCGATGATCACCACACCAACGAAGATGTTGGGATCACCCTTGGTCAATGCCTTCATAAAGCCCTCGATGACCGTCGGGGCATCATCCGCTTCGGGCATTTCATCGCCCCTTTAGACGAAGCCCTCGTGCAGGTCGTGCTCGACCTCTCAGGTCGCCCGCATCTGAGCTACAGCCTCGACATTCCCACCCAGCGGGTCGGCACCTACGATACGCAGCTCGTGCGCGAATTCTATCAGGCCGTTGTCAATCAGGCCGGTATGACCCTGCACGTGCGCCAACTCGCCGGGATCAACTCCCACCACATCATTGAAGCCTCGTTTAAAGCCTTTGCCCGCGCCCTGCGGATGGCCGTCGAACGCGACACCCGCCGACTCGAAAGCTTACCTAGCAGTAAAGGCGCGCTCTAGAACGCCGTCAGCCAACCGAGCTTTTGAGAGAAAGTCAGGCCGGATAGAGTCCAGGCAAGTGACGTAAGGGAGAACAACCTACCGACCTGACTGCGGAGAACTCTAGCCGGCCCTCCACTGGTCATAGCTTAAATTTATTGAGAACTACTGTCAATAGTTTTTGCTACCCCTCTTTTCCGGTCGAGATTGTCGGGTTTTGGCTAATATGGCCCTATCGCTTGAGGAATTGCTTGTGACCTCGATTGAGTTCAGCCTTGATACCGGACGGACTGTCCCTCCCGCTGAGACGGACTTGCTGCGCTGGATTGGCAACACGCCCTTGATTCGCCTGGAGCGCATTACGGCCGGATTGAGAGCGGGGGTCGAGGTTTACGGCAAGGCTGAGTGGTTCAACCCTGGTGGCTCGGTAAAAGACCGCCCGGCACTCAACATGATCCTGGCGGGTGAGCGCAGCGGTAAGCTCACAAAACACAAAACAATCCTCGATGCCACCTCCGGCAACACGGGCATCGCATACGCCTGGATTGCAGCCCGTCGCGGTTACCGGGTCAAGCTCGCCCTCCCCCAGAATGCTTCGATTGAGCGCAAGCACATCTTGAGGGCCTATGGCGTCGAGCTTGTCCTGACCGACCCGACTCTCGGCTCCGATGGAGCTATCCAGGAGGCAAAACGCCTCTACGAAATTGACCCCGACCAGTACTTTTATCCCGATCAGTACGGCAACGACGCCAACTGGCAGGCACACTACCTGACAACTGGTGTCGAGGTCTACCAGCAGACCGGTGGACGGGTCACCCACTTCGTTGCCGGGTTGGGCACTTCCGGCACCTGCATGGGTGTCGGCCGTCGTCTGAAAGAGTACGACCCGGCCATCGAAGTGATTTCCATGCAGCCGGACTCGCCCTTTCATGGCCTTGAAGGGCTCAAGCACATGGAAACGGCGATCGTACCGGCTATCTACGATGAGGGCGTACCGGACCGGCAAATTACCGTCTCGACCGATGATGCCCAGCGCATGGTCAAGCGCCTCGCCCGCGAAGAAGGTTTGCTGGTCGGCATCTCTGCCGGTGCAAACGTCGTGGCCGCCCTCGCAGTTGCCTCCCAGCTGAATAGCGGTGTCGTAGTCACCATTTTTTGCGACGGTGCCGACAAATATCTGTCGGAGCGGTTCTGGGACGATCCGGCACTTTGAGCTTTGCCCTTGACCTGAGGGGCAATTAAAAGTTGAATTTGGTATGGATCGCGGCTGAAGGGCACGACCGCTTCCGCTTATAAAAGCAATGTCTGCGTGCGCTCCGGTCTCACGTACGAGGTGCAATGCATGCGTATCCTGGTTACAGGCATCGGCGGACAAGACGGTTACTACTTAAGCAGCCAGTTGCTTGCCCAGGGGCATACTGTTTCAGGCATCTACCGCACTCCTGATTCAGTCAAGGCGCTTCAAGTAGCCTTTCCTCCCGGTCAGTCCGCCCTGGATCTGTTCTGCGGCGATGTTACCGACCGGGCTTTTCTGCGCGAGGTCATCACAACTGTGACTCCTGACCAGATTTACAACCTGGCCGGTCAGAGCCGGGTCGGCAAGAGCTTTGAAATTCCGGAGCAAACTTTCTGTGTCAACACACTCGCTCCGCTCTACTTGCTCGAACTGATCCGAGAACTGAATCCGAAGACTCGCTTCTTCCAGGCCTGTTCTTCCGAGATTTTTGGCGAAGATGCAGAAGTACCCCAGAGCGAGAAGACCCCACTCGCCCCGGCGAGCCCCTACGCCGTCTCCAAGGCAAGTGCCTACTGGTTAGTCGATACTTACCGGCGGGCCCATGGTCTATTTGCCTGTAACGCCATACTCTACAATCACGAATCTCCTCTGCGCGACGAGAGCTTCCTTTCCGGCAAGGTCGTCTATGGGATTGCCCGCATTCTCGCGGGCGAGCAACGCTCTTTGACCCTTGGCAACCTCGAAGTGCGGCGCGATTGGGGGTTCGCCGGCGACTACGTCGAAGCAATGATCAGTATGATGCAGCAAGACAAACCCGGTGACTTTATTATTGCGACCGGCAAGACCCATAGCGTCGGCGACTTCGTGCGCTGCGCCTTTGAATATGCCGGTCTCGACTGGCAAAAGTACGTCATTGTAGACAAGCAACTCTTCCGTCCGACGGATGCGCACTTTATGATGGGGGATGCTCGGCTTGCACAAGAACAGCTGGGCTGGAAACCACAAGTCGATTTTCAGGATCTGGTGCGCCTGATGGTTGATAATGCCCTCACAAAGAAAAACAACTGACACCAGCTATCGTCGTATCTACAGAGAGTTAGTTAACTTATGACTCAGCAAAAACGTGCTTTGATCACCGGCATCACCGGCCAGGACGGCTCTTATTTAGCCGAACTGCTGCTATCGAAGGGCTACGAGGTCCATGGCCTGCTGCGCCGCAGCAGTACCCTCAGTGTTGGACGGGTCATGCACCTGCAGGACCAGATCCAGCTGCACTACAGCGACCTCACCGATTCCATCAGCCTGCAGCGCGTATTAGAACTGTGCGAACCGCACGAAGTCTATAATCTAGCCGCTCAATCCCATGTCCGCGTCTCCTTCGACCAACCGATCTATACCGGCGATGCAACCGGAGTCGGCGTCATCCGGTTGCTCGAAGCAGTCCGCATGATCGTGCCGAAGGCGCGCTTTTACCAGGCATCATCTTCTGAGATGTACGGTAAAGTGCGCGAGATTCCCCAGACCGAGCTGACGCCTTTCCACCCGCGCTCTCCCTACGCCGTCGCCAAGGTCTATGGTTACTGGGCAACCGTCAATTACCGCGAGTCTTACGACATGTATGCCTGCAACGGCATCCTCTTCAACCACGAGTCGCCGCGCCGAGGTGAAGATTTTGTAACCCGCAAGATTACCCATGCTGTAGCCCGGATCGTGGCCGGCAAGCAAAAAGAAATCGTGCTCGGCAACATCGATGCAAAGCGCGACTGGGGCTACGCGGGCGACTATGTCGAATTGATGTGGCGGATGCTGCAGGAGGAGTCTCCTGACGACTACGTGGTGGCGACCAACGAGACCTGGACTATCGAGCACTTCCTGGCGACGGCCTTCGGTCTGGTCGGCCTTGACTGGCACGACTATGTTCGCCAGGATCCGCGCTTCATGCGCCCCGCCGAAGTCGATTTGCTCATTGGTGACCCGGCCAAGGCCAAAGCAAAGCTCGATTGGGAGCCGCGCGTGCGCTTTGACGGCCTAGTGCGCCTGATGCTTGCCGCCGACTTAGTCGCCAACGGCATCGCTCCTGAGTTCGAGTGGCCCGATGTCGAGGACATCAGCCTCTACTGCGCCCCCGGCTTTACGCTGCCCTCGCGTTCGCTCGCAGGCACCCACTCCTAAACTCCCTGCCTCGGGCCGGCTCGGCCGGCCCGATACCACATTCCCCGCCAGTCGTATACAATTCCTGACGTTGCAGCTACAATATCCCGAAAGTGACCCTCAGGATATTTATGCCGGAACAATATGATGAGGCCGGAGAAACCTATTCCGAAGCTGATCCCGAACCGTACGAGGCATCGCCCGCGCAGTTCGACTACAGCACCGATAGCGAAGATTACTATCCGGAGGCGGCAACGCCTGTCTATGATGACCCTGAAGTTTATGAAGTTGCGGGTGCAGGCGATGACACCCCACTTGCAAATCATTATTTAGAGACTGAAGACCAGTATGCCAGGGGTTTTGACGAGATCCCGGCAGGCAATGATTATCTAGACCTGGCCGATAGCAGCGGCGATACGTCCTTCGACTACACCGACAGTACAGCTGGTGACGCTTCAGATGCTTTTAACGTGGGCGGCTTCAGTAGCGCTCCTGCTCTTAACTACAACTCTGTCTTTCCTGGTGACGCTTCAGATGCCCCGGATAGCCGTGGTTTTGGTGCGGCCATCTTTGGTGATGAATCGCTCCTGCCCAATTTTTTGACCGACGCTACTGACTTTGCCACAGACCTGCTCGGCTTCAGTGGTGCCGGAGACGATAGCGCCTTCGTCCCAAATGGCGTGCCGCCGCTACTGGATAGTGAGACCGACAGTCCGGTAGTGGGCAATGTACCGCCACTCTTCGGGGTCGAGCCCGATGCTCTGATCGCTTCATCTAGCAGTCCGGCTCCTGCAAAAGCAGCGGATCTCTCTTTCACCGGTCGAGTCAACAGCAACTTCAATGCCTGGGATGACGACCACGACGGGCACCTCGAAAAGAGCGAGATCTTCGATGCGATGCACGACAAGAACATCAAAGGCGACGACGCTGCTGCCCTTGCTGCTTTACGCATCAACATGGACAAGATCGACGACCTCAACAAAGATGGCTGGTTTGGTGCCTGGGACAGCGATGGCGTCAGCCGCGACGACCTGAAGGCTTACCAGGGTCTTGACGCTAAAAATGCGCTCCGTGCATCAGGTGAAGGCGAGTACGGCGCGGCACGCAGCAAAATCAACGGTCTCACCGACGCCGACCGCAACCGGCCGCTTTTTGGCGCTGATAATCCCAGCACTAAAGATAAAAACGAAAGCCTGCCCGACGACGAGGCGATGCGCCAGGGACGAGCGGGCGACTGCTCAGTGCTTGCGGCTACCGGCAGCATCGCAGCCCAGGACCCTGAACGTCTCAAGGGCATGTACACCGAAAACAAAGACGGTTCCACTACTGTGCATCTTGCCAGTGGTGACCAGAAAGTCGAGGCATTGACCGACGCCGAGCGGGCTTATTACGGTAGTTCTGGAGCCAACGGCCAGTGGCAGTCGTTGATGGAGAAAGCCTATGACCAGTTCAAGGGCGGCACCTCCGGCGACGGCAACCCGATCGAGACGGTGATCAGCAACTACGCCGGTCCGGCCGCCTCGGTCACGATGGAAGGCCAGAACCTCGATACTGCCCGCGACAACCTCAAAGACGCCATGCGAGACAACCGCGTGGTGACGGCAGCCGTCTACGAAAACGAGGACGAACAGAAAAACGGCGGCACCGTCCTACCTGACGGCCACGCCTACGCGGTCACCGACTACAACGAAAAGACCGACACCGTGACCGTGCGCAACCCCTGGGGCAGCAACGCCAACGGCGAGCCGAAAGCAGCCGACGGTAAGCCCCGCGACGGCAAGGACGATGGTCAGTTCACGATGAGCATGAAGGAATTCAACGAGACCTTCGACCAGATGTCCTACGAAAAGAAAAAGTAGAGCTGCAAGCTGTCAGAGAAAAGGGGCCGACGCCCCTTTTTTTTAGCCGCGCACTTTGATTGCCGAGCGGGCCGCGCTCCAGACAAATTTTCCGGTCTGGTCGATGTAGCCTTGCTTCGAGTCCGGGTAGAGCACCCGGTTACCCCGGTCTACTTCCCGCCCGCTACCGGTCTGAAGGGCAAAAGCGAGGCCGCTCTCGAAGGGTTGCGCTTCGTCAAACTGCGGCGCGATCACGATTTTGCCCGTCTTATCGATGTAGCCCCACTGCTTACCGACTCTCACGGCAGCAAGTCCCTCACTGAAGGGGCCGACTTCTTCAAACTCGGGGCTGAGCTTGCCGGTACGGTCGATGAACGCTTCTTTACGGTTGGGCAATTCGACGGCGGCAGACCCTTCTGAGAAGGCCCGCACGCTGCGAAACCGCGGTGCCACCACGGTCTTGCCCGTCTTGTCGATGAAACCCCACTGATCACTCTGACGAATCGGTGCAAGTCCTTCGCTGAAGGGCTCGGCAAGCTCGAATTGCACCGGGATGACCATTTTGCCCGTCTTGTCGATGTAGCCGAACCGGTCATTGACCAGGACAGGAGCGAGTCCTTCCGAAAAATCTCGTGCCGCTTCGTAAGTAGGCGGCACGACGACCTTGCCGCGCGCGTCGATGAACCCCTGCTTAGTAATACCGGCACTTCGTGCTTCGACCCGTGCCATACCGTCCGAAAACTTATACACCGCATCAAACTGAGCCGGGATGACCAGTTTACCCGCCGGGTCGATAAATCCTTCTTTGCCGCCAATCTTGACCGCAGCCAGACCCTCGGAGAAAGCAGAGACCGACTGAAACTGCTCACCCGAGACCACCAGCTTTCCGCTCTTGTCGAGATAGCCATAGCTGCCGGATGCAGTCGTAATCCGGGCCAGACCTTCCGTAAAGCGGTCAGCCGAGGCATACTGCGGTTTGACGACGACTTTGCCGGTGCGGTCGATGTACCCGAGCTTGCCGTCTTCGGCGGTAATCGGAAATAAGTCTACTGATGCCATTGCCTGCCTCAAGGGAATACCAGCTAGCAAAGCCACGACAACCAGCATAGAGAGCTGAGATTTCAGCGCTTTCAAATTTGCCTCCTTGCCGGGGTAAGGTGCCGAATGACTCTAGGCTGCAAGCTTATTGAAATTAACTGTACAGTATCTTCCGCCCCCTGCCCCCCCACCAGCAGAGCGGTCGTGCCGCCCGGTGCAGTGGGCCGATATGCCAGACTGAGGCCATGGCCATCACCATCCACAGCCTGAGAAACTTCAAAGAGCGCTCTCAGCCAATTGTTGCTCTGACTGCCTGGGAGTATGCGACAGCGCGGGTGCTTGATGCGAGTGGTGTCGATTTGCTTTTAGTCGGTGACTCCCTTTCGATGGTCGCCCTCGGCAATCGCAGCACGCTGCCGGTCACCGTTGACGAACTATTACACCACTGCCGTGCGGTACGCCGTGGAGTTGAGCGCGCCCTACTTGTCGCGGATTTGCCCTTCGGTTCCTATGAGCAGAGTCGCGAGCAGGCGTTTGCGACTGCAAGCAGATTTTTAAAGGAGTCGGGCGTCCAGGCGGTAAAGCTCGAAGGCGGCTACGCAGCTCTCGTCGAGACCGTTGCCTTTTTAACCGAGCGCGGCATCCCGGTACTGGCCCACCTCGGGCTTACCCCGCAGGCAGTGCACCAACTCGGCGGCTACCGGGTCCAGGGCAAGTCAGCGGCGGGGGCAGCTGTGATCCGGGAGCAGGCCCGAGCGGTCGAGCAGGCCGGCGCCTTTGCAATTGTGCTCGAACATATCCCGGCAGCCCTGGCTGCTGAGATCAGTGGCGAGCTTGTCATTCCCACTATCGGTATTGGGGCTGGACCGCACTGTGACGGCCAGATCCTGGTGACCCACGATCTATTGGGCCTGAGCGAACAGGCTCCCGGTTTTGCCAGGGCTTATGTCGATCTCAAGGCACTCATCTCAGGGGCTGTCTCTGACTATGCTCTCGATGTGCGCGCCAGAACTTTCCCCGACCAGGGCCAGAAACCCCATCCGTAACTGTTTTTGCCCGGTGAGGGAGCGCCAGTGTGGCCGGAGTCTCTCCCTGGGGAGAGTTTCTCAGACCTGTCTCTCCCTGACTATGAAGACAAGTCCGAGCGGCGAGCTGCCCCTTGGGCATTCAGCATAGTACTGGAGGAGCGCACCCATGGAAGGAATCGAAAATCGGCCCCAGCCCAGGGGGACGCAGTTGCCGGCCGATATTCTCGAACGCGGCACGGTGGCGGGGCTATTCACCGATGAGCAGAGCGCCGAGCGGGCGATCGTCGATCTCGATGCCAACGGATTCTCCCTCGACAACCTCGGGGTTGCTATGCACGAATCCAAGGCGCAGCAAGCATTGATTAGCGACACCGGCACCCAGACGGTGCAAGAAGCAGCCCAGGGTGGTACCGGGATTATTGGCTCCGTGGTCAACCTCCTGCGTCGCCCGGATGCTCTGACTGGCGAAAGCCTGATTGCAGTCCTGGCCAGCATGGGCATCCCCGAGGGTGAGGCCCGTCACTTTGAAGGCGGCATTGCCATTGGTGGCGCGCTGGTCACAGTCCAGGTGCGTGGGGTTCGCACCCAGGAAGCACTCGATATCCTGTTGCGCCACGGAGCAGATCTTGGCTTTGCCGTAGAAGATCCGGATGCCGTCTTACCGATTGACTACGAAGAAGCACCCCAAACCACTTCCGGCTGGCTCGATTTACAGGGCCGTTAAGGGTCACGGGGGCAGATGGCGTTTGCCGTGCAGACATTGCGCGCCACGACGGTTGTGGTGTAGCTCAAGGCATCCCCGGCGTTGGTGCGCAAATAAGTCTGGGCTGTCGAAGAACTGGCCAGATAGCGATCGGCCTGGGAGCCTTCGAGGCTGCCGCGCAGGCTCAACTGCAAAGTCTGAGGACTGAGGTAGCGCACTTCCAGTCCGGCGCTACGGTCTAGAAAGTCAGCCAGTACAAAGCTGTTGCCATCAGCAGCAGGCAGGGTGCGCAGGAAAATGGAATCGACAGCTGGACCGTTGCTACTGTCAAAAGTAGCCGGGTTCAGAAATCTTTGCGGGTCCTCAGCCTCGGCAAATTCTTCAGACCTGATTGGGGTCGGCAGCGATTCCCAGCGCTCCAGAATGCGCGGTCCGCTCCAGGCAGAACCGGGGGGCGGGTCAGTCGCGTAGTAGATGACCAGGTTATAGGCGGGGATGGAGCTGGGCGTTCCCCACGCGACCAGTGCGCCGCTGGTCGTCTGGAAGGCGAGTGGCGTCCCCGGCGTGGCGGCGGCTCCAGTCTGGGGTAGCCGCGCTGTCCCCATCACGGTCGGCACCCAAAAAGCGAGCAACATCCGAAATCCGGGAGCCTCAGCCTGCACCAGTTGGTTTTTATCGAAGCTGGCGCTGACCAGAGCAGTTGGATCAGTCTCGGTGGCGGGCGTCTGGGGATGCAGCCGCAGACGCTCGAAACTATTGCTGGTTTCGTCTGTGTTGTAGATGTAGCGGGCCTGGCGCAGTTCATCGGTCATAAAGCCGAGGGCACTGTGCAAGTCAAGCTGAACATCGCTCACCGAGGATTCGATCAGGGCATTTTTTCCGAAGTTGACAAAAATAAGGGTTACAGACCCCATCACAATCGAAGCGATGAGCACGGTGACGGCAAGCTCAATGAGGGTGACGCCCCGACGGTTGCGCCTGGTTGAGTGCATTAGAGGGTTCCTGTCGAGACGACGGTCACTTTGCCCAGGTAGGTACTCATCACGATGCCCCGGCTCAAGCCATTCGGATTGGTCTCTTTGCGGCGTAGGTAGTCGGTCAGGGAAGTGGCGGTCACAAGCCCCGGATCGAGGCGGCTGGCATCTTGCAGCACGATCGTACCCATCTGGCCTGGTGCAATCGTCCCGCGCTCGTTGAAGGTCCACTGGTAAGGTGGACCGCCGACATTGGTCCGATAGATCCAGATCCGGTCGGGGAGCGGACGCCAGTCGGGCGCACTGGGTCGCACCCTGCCCCGGTAGACGGCATAGCGGTCGGGTGGGTCGGCAGGACTGGTGTTGAGCGCCGGGTCGTGCAGGGTAAATTCAAAAGTGAAAGCCTCAGCACGATTCTGAGCATTCTGGCGGGTTTTACGAGCGGCAAGCGCCAGTTCCTGCACAGCACTGTCAAAGCGCCGCGATTGCAGCAGGCCAGCACTGGAGACGATGGCAAACCCGCTCATGATGCCGACCAGAGAGACCACGATCAGCAGTTCAAGCAGGGTGAATCCGCGAGAACGCCGCATCACTGGTAGGCTCTTGCGATATCGGCTGAGAGGACGACCAGGGGTGCAAGCGGGCTGAAGGCCGGGGGGAGAGCCGGGTCGTTCGCGGCGGCGCTCTTGTCGGTCAGGTTCTCAGCACGGCTGCTGACCACCGGCCGTGCGGCCTGGGTGAGCCGAGTCGGTTGCCCGGCGCTGTCGCGCGGTAACTCGCCGTCTTTTTCGGCGAGATAAATGCGTACGACGACGCGCACTACCTCACTCTGGTACCACCTGGGGTTGCTCGCCGCTTGCATCGGTGTCGCGGACCCAGGCGCGTAACCCCAGAAGACCTGAAGACGATAAGTGGTCGGTCCGCGCAGGCCGCGCATCGTGAAACTTGCGGCGCGAGCAGTGGTGGGCGGCTCCCGGCTCGGGTCGTAAAGATACAAATCGGCAGGACCGGTACTCTGCGGGTCGGGACTCGTGACTTCAAAGCTGTCGGAGGCGAAAGGATAGCCCGCTGAGGCCGGTAGACGCAGCGGGTCGGGTACCCGTGGAGGGTCCTGGGTGCAGCCCGGAAAATTCACTTCGCTCAGCACACAGGCCCTCGGTAGAGGAATAACCCGGTCGCGCATGTTGACTGGAACCAGGCCCCCGAGGTTCTGACTGGTCCCTAAGCCCTGACGGTCAATCAGCGACCAGGTACGGCGGACTTCCTCAATTTCGAGCTGGGCGAGATTGGTAGCCTCGGCAATCAGTTCTTGTTGACGGCGCAGGAGTGCGGAGGCTGAGAGCATCGGAGCGAGGGCTGCCATAAAGAGCGCCAGGATAACGACCGCTACTAGGACTTCGACCAGACTCAGGCCCCGCCGGTTGCGGGCATTTCTAGTTGCATTCGGCATTGCGACAGACCTTATTCATGGTTTGACGAGCGGCAGTGCCGTTTCCTTCAAAACGAATCGAATCGACCGTACCAAGCCGCGCCAGACGGCGCATCGAAGCATCTGCATTGCGCAGGCGATAGTCATAGTAGATTGCCCCATAGTTATAACTTGTGAGTGAGAGCGGATTCGTCTCGGTACTTTTGGTACGGATGTGGTTGCGCAGCGCCGGGTTCCTGACCCAGTCCGCTTGAATGCCGATGCCCGGAGCCGTGAGCGCCACTTCCGGTGCGACTGCACCTCCGTTGATCACCAGGTTGCTGCCGTTGACCAGGCCGCCGATGCGTCGGGCGCTGTATAAGAAAGCATCGACCCGCTGGATCTGGGTTGGCCGCTCGACGCTGAAAGTCGCACCAGTCGCCGTCATTTTGCGGTTGAAGAGGTCAAGAACCCAGTCTTGCTGGTTGTAGCCCCGGCTCAAAGCACTTAATCCCTCATCACTCCAGCCGCTCTGGCCACTGCGCAACTGCGCGACGATTGCCCGAGCGCGATCTCGGACATCTGCGTCCGGTGGGCCTCCAGTAAAGTTCAAGTTCTCCAGCCAGAAGTCGAGGCAGGCATCCACTCTTGCGGGGTCGCTGCTTTGGGCAAGGGCAAGCAAAGTTTCTTGCGGGTAAGCTGCGACCGGTCGCTCGGTGCTGGCATTGATTCTCCAGGTACTGATCGAGTCCATCCCGCCTGGCACCGCTTCGCCGAGCATCTCGCGATACTGGTCATCGTCGAGCCAATTGCGCAGTTCCCCAGTGGCCGGTTCAAAGTACACAGGCTGCACAAGGGCTTTGTAACCATCGAACTGCCGAGCCGCATTCACCGCTACTAATGCACCAGTACTGGTCCGCAATAGCCCCTGGGCATCTCGCGTCAGTTCTTCCAGGCGGTAGCCCTCGGTCTTTACAGCCACCAGATTGCCGAGGGCAAAGCGCGCCCGCAAATGATGGGCGCCGGTCCGGTCGCGATACCGGCGGGTGCCGGTGCGGTCGTCCTCGCTGTAATCGCCCAGGATGATACTGCCGTTTGCTGCAAGCCTCAGGCTGTCTTTGCCGCGGGCGATGTCCTCACGGGCTGCCGCGTCCGGGTTGGTGTTGCGGCTGTAGTTGCCGTGAGAGCCCGGTGGGTTTTGATAGACCAGGTCGCCTGCGATGTAGATATTGCGCCCGCTATAGAGCTGGCCCCGGCCCCTGATACAGCCTTTGATCACGACATCACCCTCGACGAACACCTCCCCCTCCAGCACCAGCGGCGCGCTGGCCGCAACACAGTACTGGTTGGCTGGCGTGGGCGGTTCACCCATCAGCACTGCCTGGCCCGAAACAATTGACGGCAACCGGTTCGTTGGCCGGGACGAATAATGAGTACCGAAAGGCACTGCCTGCACGTTACCCGCGATGCTGCCGCGAGCCGAGCGCAGCAGCCCATCCCGGTCAATCGGCGGAAAATCGTCAAATCGACCATTGCCATCGACGTCCAGACCACGCCACAAATAAAAATTTTGGCCATAGTCGCGCAGGTAGACCTGCCCCGGCTCGCCCGTACTGGCGGCACTGAGGCGAACACCGTTCAGACGGGTTGCCCGATTCGTCGCGAGGTCGAGGTCGGTCTTGTCGTTGGTCAAAAACTGATAGGTCAATATATCCCCGCGGATCGCCGAATCGAGTCGGTTGTCGGCGAGGTTTGGCCCGGAATCTTCAGCGATCCCGAGCCGATTGCCATCTCCACCAGTTGAGAAGACACTGCCACCTATACCCGTCGCCTCGTCAAAGCCGACATCCACGAGTGCCGACTTATCTTGCGCCAGATGCCAGAAGCCGGGACGGAACTGGGCGAGCGCCCCGACGTTCCCCTGCACTTGCAGGTGGCAGAACTGGCAGTTGGGTGTGCGGGCGAGCAGGGCGAAATCGAGCCTTTCTGACGCTTCCCCTTCGAGGGTCCGGGTCACCGTCTGGCTTGAGCCGCGCAGGTAGGCCGTGGC
>JANNPH010000117.1:0-5156 GCA_031399965.1 Gloeobacteraceae cyanobacterium SOY_34_metabat_159
TGCCAGGTCGGACATTTGACTTTGAAGGTGGAGTTATTTCCCGCATTAGTCGCATTCGCGGATTGCAGCGCAATGACTTGAACATCAGGATGCTGTTGATCAAAATTCAAGAGGAAGCAAGAGCTTGGGATGAGCAGTTTCGTCCAGGCTTGCCAAATAGGGTTTTAGACGATGCAAGCCGTTTTGTATTGTTGGAGCCAAAAAACGTAGAGGCTGAGTTGTTCCCTAAGGTTTTTTGGTGTGACAACCGTACCTGTGGAAGAGTTTTTGACTATAGCAACCGTGATGATTTACCCCGACAGGCAACCTGTTCAGTTTGCCATACTGGGAAATTAGTACAACTTCGCTTTGTCAAGATTCATCTATGCGGAGCCTTAGAACCATTAGCACCATCTATCTGTCAGCAATGTCACAGCTCAAATCACATGTCGCTAGATACCCGTGGTAGTGAACGAATTTCTAATTTCCGTTGGGTATGTCGCAACCCTCCATGCAATGGCAAAAGAGCGTCTTTGTATCCTGGTATGTGTAGGGTATGCCATCAGTCGAGCACTACTCAGCAGCCTAATATCGCTCAGCCGAGCAATGTGAGAGTGAGCCAAATGAGCATCGAGGTTCACCGAGCTGGAAGAACCTACTATGCTCAGACGACCACTCTTCTTAACATCCCGCGCCGCCAACTCGATGCATTTTTCAATTTGCTGGATTGGGGAGCCATAGCTGCTGCAAAGTTCTTTGGAATTACTAACCGTCCTTTAGAAGATTTCAACCTATCAGTCTCAAACCAGCAAGCCACTCCAGATCCAGGGCTTTCTGGTGCTGACTTGGATGCATTGATGTCCTCAAATAGAACACCAGAGGAGCTCATTGCTGTAATGCAAGCCCTCCGACGGCAGCGGCAACAAGAACAGCAGCAACACGCGCCAGACGCAATTGCTCAGCAACTGGTTACCCAAACTGGAGTCTCCCTGGCAACTTGGAGGCAAGTAGGGCAGGAAATCTTAGAAACTATTATGCCGCTGGAAAATGGGCGACCGCAACAGCTATTTAATCTACCGCCAACTACTCAGGAAATTCAGAATGCTTCAGTCGCTCAACAAACTGCTCAATCAATGGGTTTGGCCCAATTAGATTTGGTAACAGACTTTCCAATGATCGTTGCAACGTACGGCTACACCCGTACTGAAACGACCCCTAACGAGTGCCGTTTAAATCCATTTCCTCCAGAACGAGACTATGGAGGAAGGTTACCTATCTATGTCGATGAAGTTCAAGCCGATGCTCTACTAATTAGTCTCAATCCAGACCGGGTTCATACTTGGCTTCAGCGCAATAGCTATCAGCCAGCTGTGCCGAATGGTAGAGATTCAAATTCTGCCTGTCGCGCTTACTTTGTCCAATTGCTTAATGATGTTCCACTGCACGAAACGTTGCAAGGTGATCGACCAGAAGCCCGAATGGTCTTTGGTCTACTCCATTCCCTCAGCCATCTTTGTGTTCGCCAAGCTGCCTTACTCTGTGGACTTGATCGTACTAGCCTATCAGAGTACCTCTTGCCTCGTACTTTAACCTTCGCCATTTACTGCAATCACCGCTTTGGTGCTACGATCGGCGCACTAACTGCTCTATTTGAACAATCTCTAGCCGAATGGCTCAATGCTGTGAGAAATTCCCGACGCTGTGTGTACGACCCTGTCTGCCGTGAGCGGGAATCAAGTTGCCATGCTTGTACCCATCTGGCTGAAACAAGTTGTCGCTTTTTTAACCTGAACTTGGGGCGTTCATTCTTGTTTGGCGGTCCAGATCCCCAACTTGGATACATCCAAGTTGGCTATCTTGATCCTTCGCTTTGATTCTCCATTAAGGTATGCCAGATTCTCAAGTTCAACTCGTCATCACTGCCCCAGAACCTTATGGTGCAGCTCTTGCTCACCGAATGCGATGCCGAATGACATTGGGAGTCCTGACTCAACTGCTAGCTGAGGCAAAACGATACGTTGTGATTGGGTCACCTTTTATGCAACCTGGCTACGGATTATCCAGTGGTACCTTAGCCGAGGCATTGCAGGCAGCGCTTCAACGAGGTGTCAATGTGGATGTCGTCGGTACGGGGCAAGGCTTACAAACCCTCGATACCACTTGGCTGAGTCAAAGTGCCATAGGGTGTTTACGCTTATTTCGGCCAAAGGAAAACATGGAAGATGCCCAACGCTTGGGCTCTCATGCAAAATTCTGTGTAGCGGATGGGCTATCTGCTTATGTGGGCAGCGCCAACTTAACAGCTCCTGGATTGGGCAGACATCTGGAGATGGGGTTACTGGTTCAAGGTAAAGTGGCTAGACAAGTTGAAGACTTTTGGATCTATGCTCTTGAAATTGAGTTATTCATTCTTGTTGCGTGACAAAATTTTACTATTGAGGCAGGCCCACAAATGCATAACGAGTAGCGCAACAGAGGTCTGAACGATAAGCTCTGGCTGCGCATGCGCAGGCTGATCTAGACAGTCAACAACCAAATCAAGAACATCGCTCAGTCAGATAGAACATACAAGGCATCGTGGCCTAACCAGTTATCTGTTGAGTGGATTGATTGCCCACTGTCACCAACACCAAAATTCTTCCGTTGCGACTGAGGCTTAATCCGAATTGAAGTTAGGTTAATGGGGCTTCGGTCTCAAGATACCGGCTCAGCCGTTCCAGAGTTGCCGCATCGTTTCACTGCTGACGAGCAGTTCGCAGAGGGTACCCTGGCCTTCGACTTTGCCGTCTTTGAGCACAATAATCTGGTCGGCTCTGCGCAGGGCTGCTTCGCGGTGGGAGACGACCAGGCAGGTGACGTCCCGGCGCTTGAATAGCCGCTCCCACAACTGGCGCTCGGTATCGACGTCGAGGGCGCTTGAAAGGTCGTCGAAGATGAGCAACTCGGCATCTTTGATGAACATGCGGGCGGCAGCGGCACGCTGGACCTGTCCACCGGAGAGCTTCACTCCCCGCGGACCGACCACGGTTTGCAGGCGGTCTTCGAGGCGAGCAAGGTCGCGGTCGAGGACGGCGGTGTGGATTGCCGAGTCGAGGACCGCTTGAGTGGTCGTGAGACCCTGGACGATGTTGTCTTCGAGAGTCTCGCTAAACAAGCGCGGTACCTGGGAAGTGTAGGCGCAGCGAGGTGGGACCAGAAAGCTCGCTGGGTCTTCGACCGGTTCGCCGTTCCAGATCACGACACCTGTGTCTCGGGGAAGGAGACCGAGAAGCGCTCGCAGCAGGGTCGTCTTGCCCGCACCGGTTCGCCCGGTAATCACTGTGAAGGTACCGGGCCTGAGAGTAAAGTCGATGGCCTCGATGCCGCGAGCGCTTCCTGGATGGCGGTAGCTCAAATCGTGGACCGACAGGCCTTCGAAGGGGGCTGTGCGGGTAGGCGGCTCGACCGTTGGTAGTGGACCGCTCAGGTAGACGGGTTTTGCGGCGACCAGGCTGCCGGGAGGAGCATCGGGTAGTAATTCGTCCAGGCGGTTGAAGGAGACGCCGACTTTTTTGTGTAGAGCGAGTAAGCGTCCGAAGGACTGCATCTTATCGGTGAGCCGGAGCAAATAGGCGACAAAGAGCGCAAAGTCACCGACGCTGAATTGGCCATTCTGCAACGAACCGGCGACGAGCAGTAAAATCGCGCCGACGCTCAAGTTGAGGACCGTCTCGTTGAGCGAATCGAGCAACTGGGTCAATAAGTTGTCGCGCAGGCTCACTCGGCGACGCGCTTCACTGATCTGCTCAAAGCGGGAGATGACCCGCGCCCCGGCATCGGCCAGTTTGACCGCCTGTACTGCTGTGAAGATTTCTCCCAAAAAACCGGTGACCCGCCCGGTTGCGGCCCGGCTCGCCTCCCGATAAACCCGAATACGCTCGCCCAGGGCATTGGCGACCGCAATGAAAGTGACTAGCGGCAGGAGCACAACGGCGGTGACGAGTGGATTGATATAGATCATCACCGCCAGGCTCAAGCAGACGAAAACGCTCTCGCCCACCAGGTCCACCCAACCTTCGAGGTACTCGCTTACGGTCTCGACGTCGTCGCGCAGGCGGCTGATTGCTTCCCCAGGAGAGCCGGGCAGGCGGCGCGCTCCTGGTCCCGTCACGAGCCAGCGCAGGATATTGCCGCGCAGGAGCGCTTCAATCGTGTACCAGAGGGTTGCCCAGCTAAACCAGCCGGCCCAGAAAGCGGCCATGCGGGTGGCGGCAATGGCGACAAAGAAAGCCACCAGTGTCCAGGTGCTGAAGCCCGCTGCCGCCCCGGCGGTAAGCGAATCAAAAAAGCGCGGATGATCAGGCCCGAGACTACCGGTAGGGTGTGGAAGATTCCCCACAGGCAGGCGGTGAGTGCGTAGAGCCAGAGGCGATAGCGCAGCAGTTGTCCAAGATAAGTCCAGGTGCGGTTCATTGGAGCACCTCCTCCAGATTGGTCGCGAGTAGCTGGGCGAATCGCGAACGGGGATTTTGTGCGAGGGCTTCGCGTTCGCCATATTCGAGAATGCGGCCCGCCTCCAGAATCAAGATGGCATCTACCCGACGCACCGTATCGAGCCGGTGGGCGATGATGATGCCTGTGCGTCCCGTAAGCAACCGCTCGACGGCTCGCTCCAGACGGCGCTCGGTTGCCGGGTCGAGGCGCGAGGAGGGTTCATCGAGGATGACGATACCCGGATCTTTGAGCAGTACGCGTGCGAAAGCCAGTAACTGTGCCTCGCCGCCCGATAGCCCCCGCCCGCCCGCTGCCAGCTCCGTGTCCAGTCCACGGGGCAGGGCGCGATACCACTCCCCCAACTCGACCGCTTCAAGGGCGGCAATCACCTGTGGGTCCTCTACTTCCGGGTCGAAGAGGGTGAGGTTGTCGCGCACCGAGGCTGCAAACAGTTGTACTTCCTGGGTGACCATCCCCAGGCGCGACCGCAGCTCTGCCTCGCGCAGTCCGCGGATATCTGTACCGGCCAGACGCACCGTTCCGGCATCCGGGTCGTAGAGGCGCAATAGCAGACGGGTGAGAGTCGTCTTGCCGCTGCCGGTCCGGCCCAGGAGGCCGACCACCTGTCCTGGCGCAATCGTGAGTGAGAAGTCGGAAATAACCGGTATTTCGGGTGTGTAGCCGAAAGTGACCTGCTCGAACTG
>JANNPH010000141.1:0-25337 GCA_031399965.1 Gloeobacteraceae cyanobacterium SOY_34_metabat_159
CTCGGCTGCTACTACCTGACTGTCGATAACCCTGATGCCTTCAAGGGTCTGGGCAAAAACTTCGGCACCATTGAAGATGCGGTGATTGCCTACAACCAGGGCATCATCGACCTCCATGCCAGGATCTGGCTGCGCTACGAAGGCGAAGTCGAGACCGACGACCCCGAAGATATCCGCATCCGGCGCGATGAGGAGGGCAATGTGATCTCGCAGTACGTCCGTACCACCGTGGGCCGCATCATCTTCAACCAGGTCATCCAGCAAACGCTCGTCGCCCGATAAGGAGAGACCATGACCCTCGAACTGAAGCCGAAATTCATCAACCGCAAAATTGACAAAAAAGGTCTGGGCAATCTGATCTCCTGGGCTTTCTCCCACTACGGCACTGCCCGCTCCGCCCTGCTTGCCGACAACCTCAAAAACCTCGGGTTCAAATTCGCCACGCGCGGCGCGGTCTCGATCTCAGTCGAAGACCTGCAAGTTCCCGACAGTAAAGTCGAAATCCTCGAATCTGCCGAGCGCGAGATTCAGCGCGCCGAGGACCGCTACACCCGCGGCGAAATTACCGAGGTCGAGCGCTTTCAAAAAGTAATCGACACCTGGGCGGGTGCCACCCAGGAACTGACCGAAGGGGTCAAGCGCAACTTCCAAGACCTCAACCCACTCAACTCGGTGGGCATGATGGCCTTCTCCGGCGCGCGCGGCAACCTTTCTCAGGTTCGTCAGTTGGTCGGTATGCGCGGCTTGATGGCCGATCCGCAGGGACAGATCATCGACTTGCCGATTAAGGCCAACTTCCGCGAAGGTCTCAACGTCACCGAGTACATCATCTCTTCCTACGGTGCCCGCAAGGGCCTGGTCGACACGGCCCTGCGCACCGCCGACTCAGGGTATCTCACCCGCCGCCTGGTAGACGTCTCCCAGGATGTAATCGTGCGCGAAGACGATTGCCTGACCCAGCGCGGCATTTTCCTGTCGAGCCTGCGCGACGGCGACAAGATGATCGTCTCACTCGAAGACCGCCTGGTGGGCCGCGTCGCCAACCGCGACGTCGTGCACCCGATGACCAATGAGCTCATCGCTGCTCGCAACACCCAGTTCGATGTCGAACTCGCTGCCCGCATCACCAAGTCCAACGTCGAGGCGGTGATGGTCCGCTCGCCGCTCACCTGCGAAGCAAACCGCTCGGTCTGCCGCCTGTGCTACGGCTGGTCGCTCGCCCACTCGCACCTGGTCGATATCGGCGAAGCAGTCGGCATCATCGCCGCCCAGTCGATCGGCGAACCGGGTACGCAGCTCACGATGCGCACATTCCACACCGGCGGCGTCTTCTCCGGTGAAGTGGCAAAGCCGCTCAAAGCCGCTCAAAAATCAAAAGTCAAATTCTCTCCCACCCTCAAGGCGCGTCCTCTGCGCACCCGGCACGGCGACGAAGCCTACCAGGTCGATCAGATGGGCACCATCACCCTCGAAGGGTCCAACGGCAAGAAAGAAACGATCACCATGACCCAGGGTTCGACCCTGCTGGTGCAGGACGGCGATTCAATTGAAGCCGGCATGATCTTCGGGGAACTTGCCCTGCAGGGCAAGACCGCCCGCAAGAGCACTGAAAAAGCCCAGAAAGAAGTGTTCGCGGACCTGGCTGGTGAAGTGAAGTTTGCCGACTTGGTGGCGGAAGTGAAGACTGACCGTCAGGGCAACGAGACGCAGTACGCCGGTCGTCTGGGCTTGCTGTGGGTGCTTTCGGGCGAGGTTTATAACCTGCCGCCTGGAGCCGAGAGCGAGCTTGAGCGCGGCACCAAAGTCGAGCAGGGCGGCGTGATTGCCGAGACCAAGCTCGTTACCGAACACGGCGGCGTCGTGCGCCTCAAGGATCAAGATGTCAAGGGCGGGCGCGAAGTCGAGATCATCACGGCCTCTGTGCTGCTCGACAAGGCACTCGTGCACGAGGAGAAGTCCCAGGGCCGCGAGCACTACACCCTAGAGACCAACGCCGGTCAGATCTTCTCCCTGAAAGTCACTCCCGGTACCAAGGTCAACAACACGCAAGTGGTCGCTGAGCGGGTCGATGACCGCTATATGACCAAGTCGGGCGGTCTGATCAAGTACTCAGAAGGCGTCGAAGTCGCCAAGGCCAAGGGCAAGCAGGGCTACGAAGTGCTCAAGGGCGGCACGCTGCTCTGGATCCCGGAAGAGACCCACGAAGTCAACAAAGACATCTCGCTGCTTGAAGTCGAAGACGGCCAGTACGTTGAGGCGGGCACCCAGGTCGTCAAAGACATCTACTGCCTCTCCTCCGGGGTAGTCGGCATCACCCAGCGCAACGACATCCTGCGCGAGATCGTGATCAAGCCGGGCGAGTTGCACATGCTCGATACGCCCTCCGACCTCAAAATCAGCCACGAGTCCTTTGCCTATCCGGGCACCGAGATCATTCCCGGCCTGACCATCACGGAACTGCGCTACGTGGAGCGGATCGAGACACCCGAGGGGCTTGCGGTCCTCTTGCGGCCGGTAGAAGAATTCACCGTGCCCGATGAGCCTGATGCCCCCAGCCAGGAAGCCTCACAACAGGTCGGTAGCTCCATCCGCCTGCGCGGGGTGCAGCGCATTCCGTATCGCGACGGCGACCGCGTCAAGGCAATCGACGGCGTCGAGCTGATGAAGACGCAACTGGTGCTCGAAATCACCGATCAGGCCGCCCAGCTGGCTGCCGACATCGAGCTTGTGCCTGATGAAAATGACCCGTCCCTTATCCGGCTACAACTGGTCATCCTCGAAACCTTGCTCATCCGGCGCGATGTTTCCGCTGACTTGCTGCACGGTTCGACCTCGACCCACATCCTGGTCGAAGACGCCGACCGGATTGCACCGGGAGCGGTGATTGCACGAACCGAGATCCTGGCCAAGTTGAGCGGTACGGTGCGCGGCATCTCGCGTATCGGCAACACCGTCCGCCGCCTTTCGATTGTGACGGCAAGCGACCTGGTGACGATGCCTATTAAGGGCACGCCCACGGTCAAAGCCGGTGACCTGATTAAATCGGGCGATTTGCTTGCTTCTGGTGAGCCTTCGACCGAGTCGGGCCAGGTGATCCTGGCGGAGTCGGGTCGCGTCATCGTGCGCATCGGTCGGCCTTACCTGGTCTCGGGCGGCGCTATTTTGCTGGTGCAAGACGGCGACCTCATCCAGCGCGGTGACAACCTTGCCCTGCTCGTCTTCGAGCGGGCCAAGACCGGCGACATCATCCAGGGTCTGCCGCGCGTTGAGGAGTTGCTCGAAGGGCGCAAACCCAAGGAGATGTGCGTCCTCTGCGAGCGTCCCGGTAAAGTCCAGGTCACCCAGATGCCCGACGAGTCTTACCAGGTGAGCGTGGTCGAAGACGACGGTGCCGTCACCAACTACGCCATCCCCGGCCAGAGCCTGATCGTGATCGACGGTCAGGAACTACAGACGGGCGAGCCGCTGACGGACGGTCCTTCCAATCCCCACGACATCCTGCGGATCTTCTCCGAGCGCGAGGGTCTTCAAAAGGGCATCCAGTCGGTCCAGCGCTACCTGGTCAACGAAGTCCAGCAGGTCTACCGCTCCCAGGGCGTCGAAATCCACGATAAGCATATCGAGATCATCGTGCGTCAGATGACCTCCAAGGTGCGCGTCGAGGATGGCGGCGACACGACCTTCCTACCTGGTGAGCTGGTCGAACTGCGGCAAATTGAGCAGGTCAATGAAGCGATGTCGGTCACCGGCGGTGCCCCGGCTCGCTGTACCCCGGTACTTCTGGGCATCACCAAGGCCTCGCTCAATACCGACTCGTTCATCTCGGCGGCCTCCTTCCAGGAGACGACCCGTGTCCTGACCGAGGCGGCGATCGAAGGCAAGTCTGACTGGCTGCGCGGCCTGAAAGAAAACGTGATCATCGGCCGATTGATCCCGGCCGGTACCGGGTTCAATGCCTACGAAGAAGCCGAGGAAGTGCTCGAAGACGACGATCTCATCGACGACACCCTGAGCCTGCGAACGGTGGGCGTGGCCTTCGCTGGGGATGACGACCTCGTCGAGGAAGACGACGAATAGTGCCCAGGCGCTCCGGGAAATGATTTCCCGGAGCGCTCCTCCCCGCCGGCATACGCCCTCTCCAGGCTTTGGGTTCGGATTACACGTTCGGCGGGAAACTATGACTACTACATCACTTCAACAAAGACTGGCGCTGGTCGTTCACGACGCGCTGAAATCTGCTTTAGATGCCGGTGAACTGGGCCAGTTGGCAGCCCTACCGGCAGTACAAGAAATCACGATTCAAAAACCAAAGCAACCCGAACTTGGGGACTACGCGACGCCGGTGGCGATGGCCCTGGCTAAACCGAGCCGCCTTGCACCGATTGCAATTGCCGAAGCGATTGCCAGATATCTGGTCAGCGACGACCTCAAAGTCGAAGTGGCCAAACCCGGATTCATCAATATCCGCCTCTCTCAGTCGTTTCTGACGAGAGAGCTGGAGACTATCTTGCAATCGCAGGCTGATTACGGGCGGACGAGCCCAGATAAGCCCGAACGTGTCCTGCTCGAATATGTCTCGGCTAACCCGACCGGCCCACTGCACGTCGGCCACGGACGCTGGGCCGCTATCGGTTCATCGCTCGAACGAATGCTGAAGTTTGCAGGTTACGACGTCGATAGCGAGTTTTACATTAACGACGCCGGTAACCAGATGCAACTTCTGGGGGCATCACTCCAGGCGCGCTACTTGCAGGCCCTTGGGCAAGCGGTCGAGATGCCGCAGAAAGGCTACATGGGTAGCTCGATTAAAGAGCTTGCAGCCCAACTGGTGAGCGAGGTTGGAGCCGCAAAGCAAGAGGCTCCCCTCGACTGGTTTACGGCTTATGGCGAGAGCGAAATGCTCAAGCAGCAAAAAGAAACGCTTGAGACTTTTCGCACCAAATTTGACCGCTGGTATTCGGAGCGCACTCTCCACGCGGCCGAGGCTGTCGAGGAGACGCTCAAAGACCTTGAAGACAGGGGAATGCTCTACCGGGCAGCCAAGTCGCGCCAGGAAGAAAGCGGAGATATCACCCACCGTTCTGCCAAAGTGCAGCAGCCGGTAGCTGCGCTCGAAGATGACGGGGCAGGCGGCGGGGAGGCAGTTTTCTTTAAATCTGCCGATTTTGGCGATGAGATGGACCGGGTGGTCAAAAAAGCCGACGACCGGCTCACCTACTTATCTGCCGATATCGCCTACCACCGCGATAAATACAACCGGGGTTATGACCGACTGATCAATATCTGGGGCGCTGATCATCATGGCTACGTGGCGCGCATGAAGGCAGCTGTCCAGGCCCTCGGGCACCCGGAAACGTCACTTGAAATCCTGCTTGGCCAACTGGTACGCCTCTTTCGGGCCAACCCCGAGACCGGTGAAAAAGAAGAAGTGCGCATGTCCAAGCGCACCGGCGACATCGTGACCGTGGACGACCTCATCGAGGAAGTCGGCGTCGATGCGGCTCGCTGGTTTTTGCTGAGTCAGTCGCTCAATACGACTGTTAACTTCGACCTCGACCTGGCCAAAGCCGAGGCATTCAACAATCCGGTCTTCTATGTTCAGTACGCCCACGCCCGCTGCTGCAGCATCCTGCGTAAAGCCGTCGAGCGCGATATGCCCATTCCCGCACACTTTCAATTTTTGAAGCCCGATCAGAGTCCCTGGCTTGAGACCCCGCAGGAGCAAGCGCTCATACGCCGCCTGATCGCTGCCCCGGACGAATTTCGCCTGGCGGCCCTTGACCGCACGCCCCAGCGACTCACCCAGTACGCCTACGAGCTGGCAAGTGACCTGAGCCAGTTCTATGAGCACTGCCCGATTCTCCCACCGCTGGCTGAGGATGTAGTGCTTGAAAGACGATACGCTCGTCTTGGTCTGGTGGTTGCAACCCGGCAGGTTCTGGCTAATACCCTGTACCTGCTCGGGATCGAGCCCCGCGAATCTATGTAACGGTCCGGGTCATGATGCCCCCAATTTTGCTCGGTTTTCTTGCCAGCCTGCTTACCGGTCTTGCCACCGGCCTCGGGGCATTGCCGGTCCTGTTTTTTCGCAAGATCTCCCAGAAGGTCCAGTCGATCCTGCTCGGTTTCGGAGGCGGTGTGATGCTGGCTGCCTCCGCTTTTTCGCTGATTATTCCTGGTACTGACGCGGCGGTCTCTCTCGGCTATACCAAGCCCGTCGCTGCCCTCATCATGGTGGTCGGCATCTTGCTGGGTGGGGCGCTCTTGTGGCTCGGCAACCGTTACTTTCCCCACGAGCACTTCATCAAGGGACCGGAGGGAGCCAACTCAGATAAGCTCAAGCGCATCTGGCTATTCGTGGCGGCCATCACACTGCACAACTTCCCTGAGGGCATGGCGGTCGGAGTCGGCTTCGGCGGCGGTAATCTGAGCGAAGGCATTCCGCTTGCCCTCGGCATCGGCCTGCAAAACATGCCGGAAGGTCTGGTCGTCGCCGTCTCGCTCGTTGCTCAAAAATATTCGGTCGGTTACGCGCTCTGGATTGCGCTACTTTCCGGGCTCGTCGAGCCCATCGGTGGCCTGCTCGGCGCGGGCGTAGTCAGCCTTGCTCAGGTGTTCTTGCCCTGGGCGATGGCTTTCGCCGCCGGGGCCATGCTCTTTGTCATCAGTGATGAAATTATCCCCGAGTCTCATAGCCAGGGCTTTGCCCTCGAAGGGACAGTCGGTGTCATGGTCGGTTTCGTAGTAATGATGTTCCTGGATATTGCCCTTAGCTAACCGGCAATACTATGAACTCGGTAGCTAACTAGCCACACCATGAATGGGTGGGGGCCGACCGTAAAAAGGCTCGATTTCAAACCACTCGCTGCGGGCTCCCACTTCGTACTCGCGCCGTGCAAGGCGGGATAGAGCTGCAATCGGCAATTCCGTCACCTGGTCGCCATCAATGTTGGTGCAGCCATCGGGAAGATTTGCAAGCCAATCCGGCCACTCGGCTGCCATGACCAGATGCGCGGATTGCTGCACCTGTAGCTGTGTGCTCGTGCGCCGGTAGAGTGCCGCAAAGCGGTCTCCGCGGCGGGCGTCGATTGAGACCGCGACCGATTGCTCAGCCCCGCTCGCCTCGGCCAGGGCTGCCAGGGACGTGACGCCGATCACCGGAATTGCCAGGGCCTGTCCGAGTGTGCGGGCGGTCACGACTCCAATGCGGGTACCGGTAAAACTGCCGGGTCCGACGCAGATTCCCAGCCAATCTAAGTCCGACCAATCGAGCGGCGCGAGAAAAGCCTGCATCCTGAGCTGCAAAACCTCCGCCAGTTTGCGCCCCTCAGGCCAACACCAGGTCCGGATGTGTTCGCCTTCCACCAGGCCCAGGCCCAGAACATCCGTGGTCGTGTGGAGATTCAAGCCGGTTGCTGTCGGCTCGACAATCGGCGTATTGATCGACATTCAGCTCCCAGGCCAGCAAAAATCATCCCGGCCAACCCCTCTATAATGCCTCTGCCTTAGTGCTTGCATCAGAAGCGAGATAGCCGAACCGTATAAATTTCTACATTTACAAGCTTGATTCTGGAACCTGAGTGCTCGTACCATCACTTCTGGCCCTTGATTTATTGACATACTGTGCTTCATAAATACTGCAAAGCATTGCTGATGGTGTCAGTTCTCGTGCTGGAGACAGTGTTCTCCTCCGGCAGCGCCCTCGCTGCCCCGGCACCGTGGAAACAGGCGGAGACGGCGACCCGCGGCAACCTGGCCGCCATGCTTGAACGTGTCCAGCGCGAAGCGGCCCCGCCCCAGTACCGGACCAGCCGGAGCGCTGATGAGCTTTTTACCGTGCTTAAAAAGACTGGCCGCTTCGTGCAATTGGGATTGACGGATGCCGAGGGCAAAATCCTGGTGGAGGCAGTCTACAGAAAACTGAACCTGCCCCTGGTTAAAGCAGCTCAGACTCCAGCGCTTGAAGTGCAACCGCAGACAGCGGTGCTGCCTTTCAACAGCAACTACCGCGTTGGGCAGGAGTTTGAAAACCTCTCGGCGGTGCTCCTGCGCTGGCCTTTTGATTATCCTGATCAGCGTGACGAGTGGGGCGAGATGATTAACGCGATGGCTATCGCCAACGTCACCGCCCGCGTCTGGGTAGATAGCAACACCGGCAAATTGCAGGCCACCCGCTACCTGCGCGCCAACGGCTACCCGACCAGCCACATCCAATGGGTCATCGAAAATACCGACTCGATTTGGATCCGCGACTACGGCCCTCAATACCTCTACGATCGGGCTTCCGACGGTTGGGGCGTGGCTGATTTTCACTACTATACGGGTCGGCCGGCTGACGACGACACGCCGATTTTTATCGCCGAAAGTGCCGGTGTGCCGAGAGTTGACCGCCAGGATCAAGATGTCGTCTTCACAGAAGGCGGCAACATCAACGTCGATGGCCTCGGCTTCGTCACTTACTCGACGCGCACCTACACCAAGAACCCCGGCGTTCCGAGGGCAATTATCGACGAGCGCATCACCTCAGCTCTGCAGGCGACCCGCAAACTGGTCGTGCAGGATCCTTCTCTCGACAGCACCGGCCACGTCGATATGTTCTTGAAAATTCTCAACACCAACACGGTCTTCGTCGCCGAGTACGACCCCGGTGAAGTCGATTACCAGGTGCTCGAAGACGCGGCCGCGGGCTTCCGCACTGCACTGAATGGTGCCGGTCAGCCCTGGACTGTGATTCGCCTCCCGCAGCCCGACGTCTACTACACGTTCTTTATCCTGCCGGTGGTGCGCACCTACACCAACTCGCTCATCGTCAACAACGTCGTCATCGTGCCGGTCTACGGCATTGATAGCGACGAGACGGCCCTCGCTCTCTACGCGGCCAACTTTCCCGGTAAGACGATCTACCCGGTCAACGCCGAGCGGATCATCGAGTCGGGTGGGTCATGGCACTGCGTGACGATGGAGTTCCCGAACCCGCAAAACCCTGACTAAACTCCAGTGGGGTACGGGCGCGGCCATGAGCGTGCCATACTTCTGGCGTCGTTTGGTGGACGTGCCCCGTGCAGACCTGGGAACTCGATTTCTACCGCTGCTCACTCGTCGGCGCAGACGGCCAGCCCCTCTGGGAATTACTGGTCTGTACGGCCGAGGGTCGGCAGCTGCTCAATGAAACCTGCCCGGCCGCAGAAGCGAGTGCAAGCTGGGTCGGTGCCCAACTGCAAACCCTCTTCGCTCAACAGGATGGCCCACCACTGGAGGCGCGCGCCTTTCGGGCGGCCACTTTTAATCTGGCCGCCCCTGTTTTTCGCGAACTGGGGGTGCCGTTCAGCCGCAGCCGTCGGGCGATTGCCGTTGCCCGCTGGCGCTCCGAGCGCGAGGAAATCTATCCGTCACTCGCGGGCTATAGAGCGCTGCAGCCCGGTATCCCACTCCAGCGAGCTGTACCGGCACCCATTCCTGAAGAGGTGCTTCCCGAGCGCTGGGGATTTAGCGCCATGCCCGCCGCCGACCTCCCCGAACTGCAGCAACTGCCCATCGAGTACCTGGAAGCCCCCGTCCTTGAGGGGTTGAGTGCGCCGGTACCGGGAGTCTTCCTGTTTTCCTCCAGGGGCCGCAGCCTGGCGCGGTGGCTTGCCCTGCAAGTACCGGTGAGTCTCCAGTTCACCCAGGCCGAACTCGACGGCCTCGTCCTCGAAGCTGGTCTCGACGAACGCTGGATCGTCGCCACCTTCGAGGATGCCGACATGCGCGAGCGCGGACGGCAGTTTAACCAGCGCCTCTTAGCCGGGAGCGGATTGCATTTTCTCGCCGTTCAACCGGCTGAAGGGAGCCCGACTATCCACGGTTTCTGGCTGCTGCAAACGCCGCTTGGCTGACACATAAACACTACTTGAAGAATTGTTAAGTATCTGACGTCATGCGGTTTGAGCCCTGTACGATGGGCGACATCCAGTTCAGTTGCATGCCCCGAAAGCGATTTCTGCAATGGAAGACAGCAAACACAAGGTCACACTTTACTTACCCTCCGATCTGCACCGGCAGCTCAAGATCAAGGCTGCAGTTGAAGAGCAGCCGATGTCTGTTCTTGCGGAGCGGGCTTTGCAATTTCTGCTGGACTACCCCGACGCCATCGAAGCGACCCATGGTCGTGCCCACCGGGTTTACCAGTGCCCCGAATGCCAGAGCTCTCTGGTCCTGCGCTCCGACAGCCTGGAGTCGCTACCGCGCTCCAAGGCTATCCTGACTGACACTCCCCTCGATGCAGTGAGCGAGCAGGAGCGTGAAGAGTTGGTGTCTTTACTGAGCTAATCTTTCGAGGCGGTGTGCCATGCGCGAATTAGAAGTTCTTATTCAAGCCCACTATCCGCTCATCTACCTGATGACCCCGGAAGAGGAGCGTGCCGAGCAGGCAATCGCCGCCATCTCGCAACTGAAGCCGCCGCGCAAGATTTTCTTGTGGACCGTCACCCACGGCATCGTCGAGTACGGTCGCCCACGCACCCTCACTCAGCACAACACCGTCTCTCCTGAGGCAGCAATCGAGTGGGTTGCCCGTCAGCGCGAACCCGGCATCTTCATCTTCAAAGATTTGCACCCCTTCATCGAGTCGGCCTCTGTGACCCGCTGGCTGCGCGACGCAATCGCCGGCTTCAAGGGCATGAACAAGACGATCATCTTGATGTCGCCGGTTCAGCGCATTCCGGTCGAGCTTGAAAAAGAGGTCGTCGTTGTCGAATTTCCACTGCCGACCATGGCCGAACTCGACGATGTGCTCAACGTCCACCTCAAAAACAGCTTCAGCCGTACCCGCCGCCTCACCACCGAAGGCCGCGAGAAGCTACTCAAAGCAGCCCTCGGCCTGACCCGCGACGAGGCCGACAAGGTCTACCGCAAAGCGGAAGTGGTTGTCGGTCGGCTCACCGAGGCAGAAGTCGATATCATCCTTTCTGAAAAGAAGCAGATCATCAAGCGCAACGGCATCCTCGAATACCTGGAAGTCGATGAGACGATCGAAGCGGTCGGCGGCCTCTCAGAACTGAAGCGCTGGCTTTCTCAGCGCGCCGACGCCTTTACCGAGCGTGCCCGTCAGTACGGTCTACCCCAGCCCAAGGGCATGCTCATCCTGGGAGTTCCCGGTTGCGGCAAGTCGCTGATTGCGAAGACGACCGCCAGGCTCTGGGGATTGCCGCTATTGCGCCTCGACATGGGCCGCGTCTACGACGGTTCGATGGTTGGGCGCTCCGAGGCCAACCTGCGCAATGCACTACGGGTTGCCGAATCGATTTCACCGGCTATCCTGTTTATCGACGAGGTTGACAAAGCTTTCGCCGGGGCCGGTGGCTCCGCCGACTCTGACGGTGGTACATCCTCGCGCATCTTCGGGTCATTTTTGACCTGGATGCAGGAAAAGACCTCGCCCGTCTTCGTAATGGCGACGGCCAACCGCGTCGAGCGTCTACCCAGCGAATTTCTGCGCAAGGGGCGCTTCGATGAAATATTCTTCGTCGATCTCCCCAGCTTCGACGAGCGCCGAGAGATTTTCCGAATTCACCTGACCAAGCGGCGCGAAGACATCGCCCGCTTCGATATCGACCAGCTCTCCAACGCCTGCGAAGGCTTTTCGGGAGCCGAAATCGAGCAAGGTCTGGTGGCGGCGATGTACGACGCCTTTGCCCAGGATCGAGAATTCACCCAGTTCGACATCCTGGCCGCCCTCAAATCCACGCAGCCTCTCTCTCGGACGCTCACCGAGCAGGTCACGGCGCTGCGCGAATGGGCAAGGCAGCGGGCACGGCCGGCAGCATCCATCGTCGCTGAATATCAGCGCATGGAGTTTTAAACTGAGCGGTACTTTTTAAGGAGGTGGTCAGCGCAATTGAGGAATTTCACTCTTACGTCAAACCCATTCTTTTTACCCACCACGCTTCATTAATTCCTTCAGGAGGAAACCATGTCACACTTCAGCACTCTCCGCACCAAGATCACTGATTCCGAAATCCTCAAGTCTTCCCTGCGCGACCTCGGCATCTCCGTCAAGACGGTTGCTGACGTCCGCGGTTACAACGGTCAGCGCGTACGCGCCGACATCGTCGCCACCCTCGATGGCGAATACGATCTCGGCTGGTCGCGCAACTCCGACGGCTCCTTCGACTTGATCGCCGACCTCTGGGGCGTTGCCAAAAAGCACAACCAGACCGAGCTCATCAACTCGATCAACCAAAAGTACGCCGTCAACAAGACCCTGGCCGAAGTCAAGCGCACCGGTCACACCGTCGTCTCCCAGAGCGTCGGCACCGATGGCTCCTACCGCGTAACGATTGGCCGCTGAGCCTTCCTCATCGCGTTCCCAAAGCGGGCCTTCGTGCCCGCTTTTTTCTGGCTCTATTTTGTACAAGTAAGACAAATCCAGATAATACTCCACCGTGTATGTCAGCCGGCTTAAAGCGCTATGTCGAAGGGCAGAAATGCTGCCACACTAGCGTCCTACGGTTTCTTCAAAATCCTGTCGGTGCTACTCTCATTTGTACGGTCATTACTACTCCCTTGCCATGTTGTTGACGTCAGACGGATTGAGCTTGTTTGTGCTGGCAGCTTTGCTGACCAGTTTTGTCGGTCTATGTTTCTGTTTATTCGTGGTCTGGAAAAGCCGGGACAACGGGCGTCAGACTTTTGAGGCTATCGGATTACTGGGTATCAGTGTCATGGCAGTCTATGCCAGTTTGATGCTGCACTCCTTCGAGCCTGACGAGGCGGCACCCTGGAAATTCTGCCTGCTAGCTGCACTGGCTGTGTATATCCTGTTTAATATCGCTACTTTCCCACAGCAGAGCGAATAACTCAGGATTGAGGTCAAGTGTCGAACCGCGCCGGGCTCAATATCAGACAGATGGCTCAGAAGCGCCGTCTATCCTCATACCTGTCCTGGGCGGGAGCAGTCTTACTCTCCGGAGCAGCCTTTGTCGCTGGAGCTGCTTTCTTACCGGTTGCGATTCCTTCCCCGGTCTACGTGCTGGTTGGAACACCGCTTTTCTGGCTTGGCCTTCAGCACTGGCAGAAGGCCAACCGGGCCGACCAGGGTGCTGCAGGCGAGGAGGAGGTTGCCCGTACCCTGACCCAGTTAAGCCCAGACTGGCAGGTGGAGTACAACCTCTGGATCGACGGGCTTGGGGATGTCGATGTCTTTTTGCAGTCTCCAAGCGGCAGAGCCTACATAATCGACGTCAAATCCCATCGGGGCGAGGTCTACGCACGCGGCAGCGATTTGTGTCGGCGCGGCAGGTCTTCAGAGACCTTCGAGAAGGACTTTCTCACCAACGCCATGCGTCAGGCCCACCGTGTCAAAGAACTGAAGAAATTGCGCTTCGTGACGCCAGTCATTTGCTTTTCAAGTGCAACTGTGAATGTTCCCCAAAAGCAGGTACGTCGAGTCTATGTGCTTGCTAAAAAAGAACTGGTCGAATTCTTGACGGCACGAGAGATTCGTGGAGTCTGAGTCCAGTCAATTTTGAGTACCCTTAAAACCGGCTCGAGATGATTATCTTGGCTGGAATATCGAGATATCAGTGTTGAACTGCCGATAGATATTCTCGATAGCTTCAGTCGATGTAATTTCGCCACACACAAGGCGCTGCATGTCAGAAAGGGTAGTCTCTGACACGACGAGACCTTCAAGACGCTGTTGCGCTATCGCGTAATCAAAGGCCCGTTGATTGCGTTGCATATCGATTTTGGCCTGCATGAAACGTGCCCTGAGGCTACATACTTTACAGCGTTAGCACAATTAGCGAAAAACTTCACTCATCAGAAAACTCTCACTGGCTCGTACTACAGCGGGTAGGAGGGTTAGTACTTGCTGGTGGCCGAATTCTCCACGGCGTGGGAGATTCATAGTGTCTGATTTTCTAGCCTGAATAGACTTCAGTTCGGCCCCTGGCAAAATTGCCATTTCTCAGTAACTGTGCGATTGTCCTGGCTATCTTTGCCCCGCCCGCACTCGATGGCTCAATCGGGTTAGCGTAGTCGGTCTGTTCGTTGCAGACCAGCCTCAGATCGATCAGTGGCAAACCGGCTTTAAACACTGTCCGGGTAATGCAGTCGTTCAAGACGGTCAGTGCTGTTGCAACAGCGCTCTGATAGGGTTCTGAGAAACACGGGTCGTAAATCGTACAGGCAGCCGTCGGGAGGTTGAGCTTGAGTACGCCCTCCATCATCTGCCGGTACTCTTCCTGGAACTGCTCGCGGATACGGGCCAGGTTTCTCATGACCTCGCCGACGGACTGAGCGGGCTCCTCTAGGAAACCGCCGGCCATCAAGGCATTGTTGCCACCGACGCTCAAGACGAGATGGGTTGCAGTCGTGGGCAGTTGTGCCAGTTGAGCGGGGATGTCCTCAGTCGTGCTGCCGTCCACAGCTTTGAGGGTTGCCTGCCAGTCAGGCGGTAACTCTGCTCTTAACTGAGTAATGACGTCTGGACCGCTCCCGACGTAGGCCGCATTGTCGAATATCGAGTCGCCGAGCAGGACTATGTGGGGCATCGCTCAGACTGGGGCAACGGGTTGCTCTTTGAAGACGTCGTCGAGCGGAATTTCGAGGGCGTCGATGAATTTCGTCCAGAAGTTGAGGGTGCTGATGACAGCCGTCAATTCGACGATATCGGTCTCGCTGTAGTGGGCTTTGAGGCGCTCGAAAAGCCCCTCGGTGACCACTGTCGAGGGTACGGTGATGCGTTCGGCGTATTCGAGGGCGACTTTCTCGGCCTCGGTGTAGAGATCGCTGGTGGCCGAGCGCACCACGGCCCGGACCTTTTCATCGTCGGTGCCGAGTTTCTGGAGCATGTAGGTGTGCATCGGCACGCAGTAAATGCGGCAACCGTTGATCTGAGCGATGCGCAAGCTGATCAGTTCTTTGAGTTCGTCGGAGACGCTTGCGCTGTGCTCGTGGATGGCTCCGTAAAGGTTCATCACGGCGCGCATCACCTGCGGTTTGTGGGCGAGCACCTTGAGCGGGTTCAGTTCGGTGCCGTAGACCTTGCGCAGGCTGTTGTAGACCGCCTGCAGTTGCTTGTCGGCATTTTCGGGCTCGACTGGTGGGATCCGCATGATGTGTTGCGCTCAAAAACTTACTCATCGTAGCGGCTTCGCCTCGAAGGGACCAGCCCCCTGGGCGCTGCGGGCTAGCATGTGTAAAGAAACATAGATTGATAGCCATGACAGCTTTGAGCGGACTGGTCGATACCCACGTCCACATCAACTATCCAAACTTTGCCGCCGACCTCGATGCAGTCGCCCAGAACTGGCGCGATGCGGGTGTCGTGCAACTGGTGCACGCCTGCGTCAAGCCCGAGGAGTTTCCTGCCATGCAGGCCCTCGCAGACCGTTTCCCGGAAGTATTCCTGGCAGTCGGGCTGCACCCGCTCGATGTTGAAGACCGCTGGAGCGATGCCTTGGGTGAACAGATCCGCACTCTGGCGCTTTCAGATAAGCGGGTTGTTGCCATCGGCGAGACTGGGCTCGATTTTTTCAAGGCCGACAACCCGCTCTCGCAGCAAACTGCCTTCCGCACTCAGATTGCGATTGCCCAGGCTCTCGACCTGCCGGTAATCATCCACTGCCGCGACGCTGCCGAGGCGACCCGCGAAATCCTTGAGGATGTCGGGCCGGTGCGCGGTGTCATGCACTGCTGGGGCGGCACGCCTGAAGAGACCGAGTGGTTCTGTGCTCTCGGTATGCACATTAGCTTCAGCGGCATCGTCACTTTCAAAAATGCTCAACTGCTACAGGAAGCGGTTGGAGTAGTGCCCGACCACCTGTTGCTGGTCGAAACCGACTGCCCGTTTCTTGCCCCGGTCCCAAAGCGCGGCAAGCGCAACGAGCCTGCCTACGTCGCCCACGTCGCCGCCAAAGTCGCCGAACTGCGCGGAGCAACAGCCGATGAAATCACTGCTCTGACTGCTGCCAACGCCCGCCACCTCTTCCGCCTGCCACCCGCCTGATGGGCATCTCTTACTTTTGTCTTCCAGCCTGCAAGGCCAAAACGATCTCACTTTTTCCGGGTGCTGAACTGTTTTCAACAAGCGCAGACATTATTTCGAGCAACTCATTCATGCTGCGAACTGGATTCGTGTCTTGCGGGGGTCGAGCCAAAAATGTGAGTAAAGCTTGATTCGCTGGTAGGAGACAACGATACTGGCTGCCGTCCTGTTTTTGGAGTTCGATGGAAAGGCGCTTTTGGTGCACCAGAAACATTAGCGTGCCCTTACCCACCAAGACCGAACCCGAAAAGGGCTCTTCCACACCTGGACGTGCTTGCATCGGTTTACAATCGGCGGAATCACCGAACCAGGGAGTACAGAGAAGGCTGGCACCGATAGCTCTGTTCAGAAAATTGCGTCGGGATATCAGCCGTTTCATGGCGCTAATTCTACTTCAGATGCGGATATGGAGATTCAAGCACGTTGTTGCGGGATATCCTGCAGCAGGGCTGAACTAAGCCGACAGCTTATACTTGCAGCGGTTTGCCCTGATAGGTCCACTTGAACGGCCGCGCCCACTCCAGGTTGTAGTAGGCAATGAACGCCAAATCTTCTCACACAAATTCTCAACTGAGTTAGAGGACAACCCGTGAAAGAAGCCCCGGTAAGGTTGAGTTCGCCGGGGCTTCTTGGAGTGTGAGAGTTTAACAGTCGAAGTAGAGTGCAAACTCGTACGGGTGTGGACGCAGCGACATCGGGATCACTTCTTTTTCGAGCTTGAACTCGATCCAGACTTTGATCAGTTCTTCGCTGAAGACGCCGCCCTCGGTCAAGAAGGCGTGGTCGTCGGAGAGAGCCTTGAGGGCGTCAGAGAGAGAACCAGGGGTGGAAGGTACTTTTGCCAGTTCCTCTTCTGAGAGTTCGTAAATATCGACATCGAGCGGCTCGCCCGGATGGATCTTGTTTTTGATGCCGTCGAGACCGGCCATCAGCATCGCCGCAAAGCCCAGGTAGGGGTTGCAGCTCGCGTCGGGGCAGCGGAATTCGAGGCGCTTGGCCTTGGGGCTCTTGCCGCTCAGGGGGATGCGAATCGATGCCGAGCGGTTGCCCTGGGAATAGGCCAGGTTGACCGGCGCTTCAAAGCCCGGTACCAATCGCTTGTAGGAGTTGGTGGTGGGGTTGGTGAAGGCGAGTAGGGCCGGGGCGTGCTTCAGGAGACCGCCGATGTAGTAGAGCGCCATTTCGCTGAGGTCGGCGTACTGGTCGCCGGCAAACAGCGGTTGGCCATCTTTCCAGAGGGACTGGTGGCAGTGCATGCCGGTGCCGTTGTCGTTGAAAATTGGCTTGGGCATGAACGAGGCGACCTTGCCATACTTGCGCGCCACGTTTTTGACTACGTACTTGTAGATTTGCAGGTTGTCGGCACACTCGACCAGGGGCAAAAAGCGAAAGCCGAGTTCGGCCTGGCCGCCGCTGGCTACTTCGTGGTGGTGCTTTTCGATCGGGACGCCGAGGCTGCCCATCGTCAGCAACATCTCGGAGCGGATGTCCTGCATCGAGTCGGTCGGGGCGACCGGGAAATAACCTTCTTTCGGGCGCGGCTTGTAGCCGAGGTTGGGGCCTTCCGAGCGGCCGGTGTTCCAGTTGCCTTCGACCGAATCGAGGTAGTAGTAACCCGAGTGCTGGTTCTGGTCGTAGCGTACGTCGTCAAAGATGAAAAATTCGGCTTCCGGTCCAAAGTAGACCGTGTCGGCGATGCCGGTGCTCTTGAGATATTCGACGGACTTGGCGGCGATAGCGCGCGGGTCGCGCCCGTAGGGTTCGCCCGTGCGCGGTTCGCGAATGGAGCAAGTGAGACTGAGTGTTTTTTCTTTGAAGAACGGGTCGATAAACGCTGTTTCCGGATCTGGGACCATGAGCATGTCCGAATCGTTAATCGCCTTCCAGCCCCGGATACTCGAACCGTCAAAGGGGATGCCTTCTGCAAAAGTGTCTGCATCGATCTGGCTGAGAGCAAAAGAACAGTGCTGCCAGGTGCCGGGCAGATCGACAAATTTTACATCAACAATTTTGACGTCCTCGTCTTTGATTAATTTGAGTACGTCGTCTGGAGTCTTCACCATCAAGCTCTCCTTGCCAAAATGAATGTCATATGGATGGCCCGGCCGGACAGGGCAAGGCCAAACTATCCTAAGGAGCACCCGCCCAAGGTTTTGTAGCGTAGACAACAAACTTAGCGGTGGGTCGCCAGGGCGCTATGCTGAGATTGCCGTTTGTCAAGCCGCCATGAGCGCCACCCCCTGGAGCCAGCGCTTCGAAGCGGGTCTCAACCCGACGATTGCCCGCTTCAATGCCAGTATTCACTTCGACCTCGAACTCATCGAATGCGACCTGACCGGTTCAGTCGCCCATGCTCAGATGCTGGGCCACACCGGCATTATCGGTGCCGATGAAGCGGCAACTTTAGTCGAAGGGCTTGAACGTATCCGCTCTGAGTGGCGGGCGGGCGAGTTTACCCCCGGCGTCGAATTCGAGGATGTGCACTTTGCCGTCGAGCGGCGGCTCGTAGATCTCGTGGGCGAGGTGGGAAAAAAACTGCACACCGGCCGTTCGCGCAACGATCAGGTGGCAACTGACCTGCGTCTCTGGCTCCGAGCGCGCATTGACGGCTTGAGATTAAAGCTGCGCGACTTTGAGCGGGTGCTGCTGGATCTGGCCGCTGTCCACGTTGAGACCCTGGCACCCGGCTATACCCACCTCCAGCGCGCCCAGCCGGTGAGCCTTGCCCATCACCTGCTCGCCTACGTCGAGATGACCGAGCGCGACTTCGACCGGCTGGGCGATGTCAGAACCCGACTCAACGTCTCCCCGCTCGGCTCTGCGGCTCTGGCCGGAACCCCACTACCCATCGATCGGCACTACACAGCCGAGCTGTTGGGTTTTGCACGGGCGAGCGAAAACTCACTCGATTCAGTCAGTGACCGCGACTATGTCGTCGAATTTCTGGCGGCGACGAGCTTGATTTCAACCCACCTGAGCCGCCTTGCCGAGGAAGTGATCCTCTGGGCAAGCCAGGAGTTTCGCTTTGTCGAACTGACTGACCGCTGTGCGACCGGGTCGAGCATCATGCCCCAGAAGAAAAACCCGGACGTGCCCGAACTGGTGCGCGGCAAGACCGGACGGGTCTACGGCCACTTGGTAGCGATGCTCACCACCCTTAAAGGCCTACCCCTCGCTTACAACAAAGACCTCCAAGAGGACAAAGAAGGGCTTTTTGATGCCGTGATTGCCGTCGAGACGAGCCTGGAGGCGATGTCCATCTTGATGCGCGAAGGCATCATCTTTCAGACCGAGCGGCTGGCCTCGGCAGTCTGTGAGGATTTTTCCAATGCTACCGACGCCGCCGACTACCTGGTGAGAAAAGGGATTCCCTTCCGCGAAGCCTACGGTGTGATCGGAGCTATCGTCAAACACTGTCTGAAAGCCGGTCACCTGCTGCGCGAGTTACCGCTCGAAGCATGGCAACAGTTTCACCCGGCCTTTGAGGACGACGTGTATGCAGCCATTAATCCGACGACCGTGGTCGCGGCCCGCAATAGCTACGGCGGCACGGGCTTTGACCAGGTGCGTGCAGCTCTGGAGCGGGCCGAGGAACGCTGGCGGCGAAACGAGCCACGACCGTAACGCTCCAGGCAACGTCCGGCGGTGGCGCTAGTGCAGGGTGCCACTCCTGGGTGGTTTGCACAGTAGGAGTCACAGTGCGATTGGTGATTGGTTTACTGGCACCAGGACTGATGCTCTAGGCAGGGCAAACGGACACTTTCGCCCAGGACCCTGACCAACGCGCAACTCACCAGTAGCACTTTGCAATTCAGTGTCGTGTCACCCGGTCAGCAGGCTGCCATCCGCTTTGAGGCCCGGTGCCGTCGCGATACCCTTGAGAGCACCGCGACGGCACCGGGCAAGTTTGCCCACGTCTGGAAGGCGACGCGCACGGAGCGCTCTACGGCTGACTGGTACTTTCGGTAGTAGGGCTGAGTGCTATCAGACAAGACCAAGGGTCTTGTTGAGGAAGATAAAGATCCCCAGGCCAAGCAAGATCAAGAACCCGAAGATCTCTGCGGACCGCTCGCGCAGCACGCCCAGGAAACTTGTGGCGTGGGTATGGGTATGACCTTCTACCGCCAGCACCACTTCTTCGGGCGGCTGTGTGCTAAACAATCCCTTGATCTGGGATCCCAGGGAGTATCTCTGCTTTTGCGCCCCGTCGAGCTTACCGCACAGGAGTGGGTAGAGAACCGGTAGGGCGAACAGGTTGAAAGTCGTGCAGGTGATCAGGCCACCGATCACCACCGAGGCGAGGGGGCGCTGCACCTCGGCACCTGCCCCCGTGGCGATCGCCATCGGGATGAAGCCAATCGAGGCGACAAAGGTCGTCGTCAGGATCGGGCGCAGACGCTCCAGGGCACCCTTGACCGCCGCCTGGGCAGAAGTAATGCCCTCCTCGTACTCCAGGTCGCGGATCTTGGAGATAAGAACAATGCCGTTCAGCACAGCGATGCCAAATAGCGCGATGAAGCCGACCCCGGCTGAGACTGAAAGGGGCATTCCCCGCCAGTAAAGCGCGATCAGTCCACCGACAAGCGAAAAGGGTACGTTCAAGAAGATTAAAATCCCCGGTCTCAGGTTGCCGAAGGTACTGTATAGGAGCAAGAAGATGAGGGCGAGGGCGAGCGGCACGAGGATCTGCAGTCGGGAGATAGCCGACTGGTAGTTTTCGAACTGTCCACCCCAGACAAATCGGTAGCCTCGGGGCAGAGGTACCTGACTTTCGACCGCCTCCTGGGCGGCGGCGACGAAGGAGCCGAGGTCGCGTCCACGCACATTCATGCCGACTGTAATCACCCGCTCACCCTCGCGGTGAGAGACCTGGGCGAGACCGTCGTTGACTGTGATATCCACCACCGTGCCGAGCTGGACGATCCGCCCGCTCTTAGTCGAAACCGGGAGACTGCCGATGTCCTCGGCGCTGATGAGCGCCTCGTCTTCAAACTTGACCGCGAGGCTGAAGCGCTGGCGACCCTCGTAAATCGTGCCGACCACTTTGCCGGCACGGGTCGCTTCGATGGTGTCGAGGACCTCGCGGACGTTAATCCCGTACTGGGCGAGGCGCTGGCGGTCCACCTGGAGATTGAGCACCGGCAGACCCTTCACCGCCTCGGCGCGGACATCGGCGGCACCGGGAACCTGGTAGATTGCTGTCGCGGATTGTTTGGCCAGTTTGTCGAGGGTTTCGATGTCTGGGCCGAAGATGCGCAGGGCAATGTCGAGACGGTCACCCGAGAGCAGTTCGTTGACGCGCTGCTGGATGGGCTGGGTGTAGGCGATCGTGATCCCCGGCACCGCACCCTTGAGGCGGGTTTCTATCTTCTTGACGAGGTCCTCCTGGGTCTTGGCGGTCTTCCACTCTTTCTGAGGCTTGAGCATCACGAAGACGTCGGAGTTCTCGGACTTGTTGGTGTCGGTGGCCAGTTCCGGGTGACCGGTAAAGGAGAAAGCGGTCTTCACCTCCGGGAACTCACGGACGATGCGCTCGATCACCCTGGTCTGGCGAGCGCCTTCTTCTAGAGAAGCCGCAGGCGGGCGGCGCATATTAATGACGAGAGAGCCTTCCGAGAGGTTGGGGACGAATTCGGAGCCCAGAAGCGGCACCAGAGTCAGGGAACTCAAGAAGATCGTCGTGCAGATAGCGGAGACCAGGAGCCAGCGGCCCATCAACCAGCGGATCGCCCGCCTGTAGGGACTGCTGATCGCCGCGACGATAATGGTCTCGCGCTCCACGGGCGGTTTTCGAAATGCGAAGAAACAGCCGAGGGGTACAAGGGTCAGGGTCAAGACTAAAGAAGCGATCAGCGCCAGGATGAGCGTGAAGGCCATCGGGTGGAAGAGCTTTCCTTCGACCCCGGAAAGGCCGAAGATCGGGATGTAGACGACCGTAATGATCCCAATTGCAAAGACGACGGGCTTCGCAAACTCACCCGAGGCTCGACCGATCACGGCCAGGCGCTCTTCAGGGGTCTGGGGCTGTTCTTCTGAGAGCCGCCGGATGATGTTTTCCACCAGCACGACGGAGCCATCGACCAGCAATCCGAAGTCGATTGCTCCGAGGCTCATCAGGTTGCCGCTGACGCCGCCAATCACCATACCCGTAATCGCAAGCATCATCGAAAGGGGGATTACCGCAGCTGTGATCAGGGCACCGGGCATGCTGCCGAGCATCAAGAGCAAGATGGCGGTCACAAAGAGCGCCCCTTCGATTAAGTTCAGGGAGACGGTCTTGATTGCCTTGGTAATTAAGTCCGTGCGGTCATAAAGGGGCTCGATGCGGACACCCTCAGGCAATTCTTTCTGGATCTCGGCGACACGTGCCTTGACGCGGCCGACCACGGCGTTCGCGTTCTCACCGGAGCGCATCAAAACCGTGGCCAGTACCGTGCCGTCCTCGCTGTCGCGGGTGACGACGCCCTGGCGCAACTGGTGGCCAATCGTTACCTCAGCCACATCCCGCACGTAGATGGGCGTGCTGCCCGAGCGCTCATCGACGATCACATTGGCAATATCCTCGTTGCTCACGAGCAGCCCGGCACCGCGAATGATCGTCTGCTCGCCGCTTTGATCGGTCTTGTAGCCGCCGCCTGAGTTGGCGTTGTTGGATTCGAGGGCAGAGAAAACCTGCTGGGGTGTGATCCCGTAGCCGAGCAGGCGCTCCGGGTCGAGCTTGACCTGGTACTGTTTGACAAAACCACCCATCGGGTTGATTTCGGCGACACCGGCCACCGACTTCAAGCGCGGGATCACCGTCCAGTCCATCAGCGTGCGCAGTTGCATCGGTGAATAGCGCTGGTCGCCTTTCAGCTCAAAAATAAAAATCTCGCCCAGGCCCGTGCTCACAGGGCCGAGCACCGGTGCTTCCGCCCCGGCAGGCAGAATGCTCTCGCTGCCCTTGAGCCGTTCGTTGACCAGTTGGCGAGCAAAGTAGACGTCCGTGCCGTCCTCGAAGACAACCGTGATCGACGAAAGGCCGTACTTGGAGATCGAGCGCATCTGCGTGAGGCGGGGTATACCCGTCAGGGCGATTTCCAGAGGAAACGTGATTAGCTGCTCGACTTCTTGAGGACCGAGTGCAGGTGCCTCTGTGATGACCTGGACCTGGATGTTGGAGATATCGGGCAAACCATCGATGGAGAAACGGCTCAAGGAATTGAGGCCGATGCCGATGATTGCAAGCACGGCCAGGAGTGCCAGCAAGCGCTGACGAAGCGCACCGTAGACATACTTCTGCAGTAGAGTGCGCTTCGGCTGAGGTGCACTACTCGCCGTATCAGTGCTCAGTACCGTCGTCATCGTCCCTCCTTCTGACTGTTGCTTGAAGATTGCTTGCACTCAGCAATGGAAAACACTCGCGTCAAAGCCATGAGTCGCCAGAATAAGCCACACAAATTCAACCCAGAGTCAGATGCTCTCGGCGCTATGCCTGCAATCTATTTGTTCAGGTAAGGCTCAATTGTCCTGATCTTCATCCTATGCGCGGGTAACCATAGTCGACTATCTTTGTTTTTTATTAAATGCATAGAGAAAAATCCATGAATATCGACGACCCTACGCGGCTCCATACCCACAGGATATGAACGACCTGTACGGACCAAGTTGGTGAAACGGAAGCCGTCATGCAGTACTACATCGATTGGCACCGTCGAAAAATTCCGCTATGACTCCTGCTAAAAGAGGATTTGAGCAGGGCCGTCAGATCATAGACAGTGCCTCTGACTCCAGGCTGAAGGTACTGCAGGAATGGCTATGGCTGGACAGCAACAGCATCAAACCTCACATTCCCTCTGTGTCTGTGAAATGTGAGAACAGTCGTCCTCGATTGCCTCTTGGCAAGCCGAAAACGGTCCTATGGTTTCTGAGATAGTTCGATTTCAATTTCATCACTGTCTGTGGCGACAGCCGACTATTTGTTGTCTATTTATCAACCCGCGCCTTAACTTTGCCTGGATTACCGTAAGGGAGCCAGAGCATAGGTAGACCAGTAATTCAGGTGGATCCGAACACATCCTGGGACTATGAACTGTCATCATCCAGGTCTTCAGGAGCGAGGGCACTGACTCAGATTCGGAGAGCATCTATGAAATATATCGAAACAATTATCATTAGCAACGGAACTTATCTACAATTTATATATCCATTGAAAACTCAAAGGAAAGTGGAGGCGGAAATTATGAACGGACTCAGCAAATTTAGCAAAAAGTATCGTTTGGCCTGCACTCTTTCCTTCGGCGACATTTACGGTCAGATTGCCGCCTGGCTCGGGGTTGTTTTTGTGAGTCTGGCGCTCACGGTAGCGACGATGAGTCGCTCGCCCTTAATGGCCCTGGGGCTTTTGGGGCTGATCATGGTAATCTCACTACCGTTTCTACTGTTTGGCTTCGTGACGACCCTTTTCAATCACATCGAAGTGCTTGAACTGGATAGGAACGACGAAGCGCGCATGAAGACGCCCGTCTTTACCCACAGCAGCGACCAGAATTAATTATTAAGCCAGTGTTCGTCGATCTCGACCGGCGGCAAAAGGCCGTCGTGCTGCACACCCGACCAGCCGTGAAAATCGTGGCTCGCCCAGCAGGCTTTGCCTCGCTTGCGGGCCTCAGCCTGCCAGTGGACCTGCCGGTGGGGCGGGTGGTCCGGGTGAATGACCTCCACCGCATCGACGCTGTCGAGCAACTGACTCAGATCGGCAATCTCGCCGTAGCGCTGAGGGTGAGCCAGGCCGACCTGTGCTTTTGATTCGTGTAGCCAGGCAATCCCCTCGCGCCAGTGGGGAATGAGCGGCTTGAGCTTTTCGAGGTAAGCCTGGCTGTGGGCGACTCCCCAGGCCCGGATGGCACCGTGGGCACCCATCGTCCGGCAGAGAAATTCGATGCACTCAGAACGGGTCTGCGGGTCGAAAGCTTGTTCTGCGCGGTCGCTATCGCTGGTCAGAAAATAAACGCCGTCGCGCCAGAGCGTGTTGTAGAGCGCCTGGAATGTTTGAGTGTGTTCGAGCAAACGGCCCTCGGGCTGTACCCCGAGACCAAGCAAATGCACCTCATGACCGTTTTCGCTTACGGCGCTCAGCTCGATACCAGGTACCACCCAGTCGGGCAGCTGGTCGAGGCTCTGCCAGCCGGCGACCGAGTTGTGGTCGGTGATGGCAAGACGCTCGTAGTCGAGGGCGGCAGCCTGATTGACCAGGGTTGCCGGGCTGAGACGCCCATCTGAGAAACAGGTGTGATTGTGCAGACCGACGCGCATTAGCTGGCTCACG
>JANNPH010000163.1:0-11930 GCA_031399965.1 Gloeobacteraceae cyanobacterium SOY_34_metabat_159
GGGCGGTGCGCTCGGTGGCACCCGGCGGCTTCGTCTTCGTGGGCGATGTGCGCAACCTGCCGCTGTTGCAGGCGTTTCATGCCGCCGTGCAACTGCATCAAGCAGAGCCGACCCTGGCCAAGACCCAGTTGCAGCAGCGACTGCAGGCACAATTGCTCAAAGAAAACGAACTCGTGATCGACCCCGCCTTCTTTGCCGCCCTGCGCACGCACCTGGAGGCGGTTAGTGCCGTCGAGATCCTGCTCAAGCGCGGCCGGGTAGCAAACGAACTGACCCAGTTTCGCTACAACGCCATCCTGCACGTCGGGGCGACAGCGCTCAGATCGCCGTGGCTCGACTGGCAGCATTCGGAGTTGAGCGTTGCCGGGGTGAGGCAAATACTCGTCGAGACTGAACCCGAATTACTCGGCATTGCCCGCATCCCGAATGCGCGGGTGCAGGAGGCTGTGGCGACCGCCGCCTGGCTCGCGGGCGAGGAAAAACCGGTCACCGTGGGCGAGTGGCGGCAGCGCGACCGACAGGGCGACCCGGTCGGGGTCGAGCCCGAAGACCTGTGGGCGATGGCTGAGGGACTACCCTACCGGCTCGAAATCGGCTGGTCCGACTCGGGCAGTGAAGGCCGCTACGACCTGCTTTGCGTAAGGCGCGACCTCCAGAGTCCAGTCGAAATGCCGCTCGCCGAACGCACCGGGCAACCCAGACCGTGGTCCGACTACGCTAACAACCCGCTACAGGCGCGGTTGACCCGGATGCTCACCCCTGCTCTACGCCAGTACCTCGAAGAGAGATTGCCCGATTACATGATCCCCTCGGCCTTTGTCGTGCTCGACCGCCTGCCCCTCACCGCCAACGGCAAAATCAACCGGCGCGCCCTGGGGGCTCCCGCATCAGGAACGGGCAGTGCCTACGTGGCACCGCGCAACACCGTCGAGGAAGTGCTGGCGCTCATCTGGACAGAGGTGCTGGCTCTCAAGCAGGTCGGCATCCACGACAACTTCTTCGAGCTGGGCGGACACTCGTTGCTGGTGACCCAGGTGGTCTCACGGGTACGCGACGCCTTCGGCATCGAACTGCCGCTGCGCAGTCTCTTCGAGGCGGCGACCGTCGCCAGCCTGACGCTCAAGCTCATCGAGCGCGAGGCAAGTCCGGGCCAGGTGATGGCGACCGCCCAACTGCGCCAGAAACTACGGGGTATGTCGCCGGAGGCGCGGCGCGCCCTGCTGCTCGAAAAGAAAAAAGCAAAGGCGAGGGGCTAGCGGGCAATGCACACTGAACGGACGGACGACGCGGCCCTCGAAGCGGAGTTGCTGGCGCTTTTACTGGAGGAGGAAGGTTTTGGTCCATTGCCGGACGAGGCAATCGAGCCCGCAGACGTGGACGAGCCGCCGCTCTCCTTTGCTCAGCAGCGGCTGTGGTTTCTTGACCGCCTGGTGCCGGGCAATCCTTTCTACAACGTGCCCTCGGCAGTACGCCTCAGCGGTGCGCTCGTGGTGCCGGTGCTCGAACGCACCCTGGCAGAAATCGTCCGCAGACATGCCGCTTTGCGCACGACTTTTGCCCTGGTAGATGGCCGACCAGTTCAGCAGATCGCCCCGGCAGCAACCGCGTCGCTTACATTGATCGACCTCAGCCTCTTGAGTGAAACCGAGCGGGAAGCCGAGGCCCACCAGCTTGCTACTAAAGAAGCGCGCATTCCCTTTGACCTCACCACCGGTCCCCTCCTGCGCACCATCCTGCTGTGCCTGGGTGAGCGCGAGCATGTCCTGCTCTTCACCATGCACCACATCGTCTCGGACGGCTGGTCAATCGGCGTGCTCATCCACGAACTCGGAGCGCTCTACACAGCCTTTGCCGGCGGTAGACCTTCCCCACTCCCAGAACTGAAAATCCAGTACGCCGATTTTGCCGTCTGGCAGCGCCACCGGCTCCAGGGCACACTGCTTGCCGAGCAACTCGCCTACTGGCAGCAGCAACTGGACGGTGTGCCGCCGCTGGCACTTCCCACCGATTTCCCCCGTCCGCCGGTCCAGACTTTTCAGGGTGCAACGGCATTCATCGATCTACCGCCTGCCCTGACTGGGGCGCTCGAAGCCCTTGGCCAGCGCTCGGGAAGTACGCTCTTCATGACGCTGCTTGCCGCCTTCGGGACACTGCTACACCGCTATACGGGCCAGTCGCAAATCGTGATCGGCTCGCCCATCGCCAACCGCAACCGTTCGGAGATCGAGGGGCTGATCGGTTTTTTCGTCAACACGCTGGTCCTGTGCACCGACTTGAGCGGCGACCCCGACTTCTTGCAGTTGCTCGACCGCGTGCGCAGGGTGACGCTCGATGCTTACTCCTACCAGGACTTTCCCTTCGAGAAGCTGGTCGAAGAGCTGCAACTGGAGCGCGACCTGAGCCGCAACCCGCTCTTTCAGGTGCTCTTCGCCGTTCAAAATGCGCCGACAGCCGCCTTCAATTTGCCGGGTCTCACCCTGAATCGGCTCGACATCGAGCCCGGCACGACGCGCTTCGACCTGGAACTGCACATCTGGGAGCGTCCGGAAGGGCTGCGCTGCCAGTTGATGTACAGCACCGACCTCTTTGAAGCCGCTTCGATGGCCCGCCTGCTGGGCCACTTTCAGCAACTGCTCCTGGGCATCGTCGCCAAACCGCGACAGCCACTCTCGGCTCTATCGCTTCTGACCACAGCCGAATCCCAGCAGTTGGCCCTCTGGAACGAGACCGGTGTCCCGGCAACGGCACCCAGCCTGCAAGCCCTCTTTGAAGCGCAGGCCGCCCGGACGCCCGAGGCATTTGCTGTCGTTTTTGGCAAGGAGTCACTGACTTACCGACAACTCGACGAGCAGGCTAATCAACTTGCCCATCACCTGCAAAAGCTGGGCGTCGGGCCGGAAGTGCCGGTGGGTCTCTATCTGGAGCGCTCGCTAGCGATGCTGGTCGGACTGCTCGGTATCTTAAAAGCGGGCGGTGCTTACGTACCCCTCGACCCGAGCTATCCCGAAAATCGGCGCTCCCATATCCTGGCTGACGCCCAGGTGCCGGTCTTAGTCAGTGACAGCAGATTTCAGGGCGATGCCGCTTTGCGAACGGTTTACCTCGACCGGGACGCAGGTGAAATCGCCAAATACGAGCGCACCGCGCCACAAGTCGAACCCGACCCCGCCGCACTCGCCTACGTGCTCTACACCTCGGGTTCGACCGGGGAACCCAAGGGAGTGGCGATGCCCCACGGGGCGCTTACCAACCTGCTCGCCTGGCAGAGCACTGTCCTCGCTGCTCCCGCCCGCACTCTTCAGTACACCTCACTCAACTTCGACGTCTCCTGTCAGGAGATTTTCTCGACCTGGCAGGCGGGGGGCACCCTCGTCCTGGTGACAGAAGAGACCCGGCGCGACGGAGCGGCCCTTGTACAGCTACTCGAAGACGCAGCCATCGAGCGGCTTTTCGTCCCCTTCGTCGCTCTGCAGATGGTGGCCCAGGCAGTCGAGACCACGGGCACTATCCCTCTGCACCTGCGCGAAATCGTGACAGCAGGCGAACAACTGCAGATCACCCCGGCCATCGCCCGGCTCGCACGACTCACGGGCGCTTCACTCCACAACCACTACGGCCCTACCGAGAGCCACGTCGCAAGCACCTTCACCCTGAAGGTCGCCGTCGAAGATTGGCCCGGCCTGCCGCCGATTGGCAGTCCCATCGGCGGTACCCAGGTCTACTTGCTCGACACCCACCGGCAGCCCGTACCGGTGGGCGTGCCGGGAGAACTGATGATTGCCGGGAGCGGATTGGCGCGGGGCTACCTCTACCGGCCCGAGTGGACAGCCGAAAAATTTATCCCCAACCCCTTTGGCCCGGCGGGCACCCGGCTCTACTGCACCGGCGACCTGGCCCGCTACCGGAGTGACGGGACTATCGAGTACCTGGGACGCCTCGACGGCCAGGTCAAAATTCGCGGGTTTCGGATCGAGCCGGGGGAAGTTGAAGCGGCCTTGAGCCGGCATCCGGGAGTGGCGGAGGTCGTGGTCGCCGCTCGCGAGGAGGTAGGCGGTCACCGGCGGCTCTTCGCCTACGTCGTCCCCACAGCGCAACCGCCCGATACTGCTACGCTGCGCAGCTATCTCAAAGAAAAGCTGCCGGGTTACATGGTGCCTTCCGGCTTCGTGTTCCTGGAGGCCCTGCCGCTCACAGCGAGCGGCAAGATCGACCGCCGCGCCCTCGCAGCAATCGCTGTTGCCCCTCCCGAAACAGGCCATCCCAGCCTGCCGCGCACTGCCATCGAGGCGACCCTTGTCGAGGTCTGGTCTACGGTATTGGGAGTCCCGGTCGGTGTAGACGACAACTTCTTTGCCCTGGGTGGCGACTCGATTTTGAGTATCCAGGTGATCGACCGGGCAAACCGGGCCGGTCTCGCCGTAACCCCCCGGCAACTCTTTGCCCACCAGACCATCGCAGAACTCGCGGCAGTCACGACCCTGGCTCCGCGAGACGACGCGCAGTCCGGCCCCGTACACGGCCCACTCCCCCTCACCCCCATCCAGCACTGGTTTTTCGAGCAGCAAAGCCAAGACCTGCATCACTGGAATATGGCGGCCCTGCTGGAAGTGCCCGACCTCGACCCCACGCATCTTCAAAAGGCGGTAGCCGGATTACTCGCCCACCACGATGGGTTGCGGACGCGCTTTAGCCGAGCGACCAACGGCTGGCAGGCCACGATTGCCGAATCGGAGCCAGGTGCCGTCTTTCAGTGCATCGACTTTTCGACAGTCCCCGAAAACGAACAGCAGGAAGCCCTCGAAGCGGCAGCCGCTCAGGTTCAGGGAAGCCTCAATCTTGAGCATGGACCGCTGGTGCGGGTCGTCCTTTTCAATCTCGGCACGACGAGGACGGCCCGACTGCTGATCGTCATCCATCACTTAGTGGTAGACGGCGTCTCGCTGCGCATCCTGCTCGACGCGCTCAAGACCGGTTACCAGCAGTCGATCCGGGGAGAAGCGGTACAGTTGCCCGCCCGCACGACCGCCTACGCTACCTGGGCAGACAAACTCCTGGCTCACGCCCGTACAGATACCCTTTCCCAGGAAACCTACTGGCACACCGTCAAACCCGCCGCTACCCATCTACCCCTCGACTACCCTGGGGGCACCAACACGGTCGCTTCGGCCCGGACGGTGCCGGTCAGCCTGAGCGTAGAGGAGACGCGCGCCCTGCTCCAGGAAGTGCCGAGCGCCTACGGTACCGAGATCAACGACGTACTGCTCACCGCCCTGGTCCAGGCCCTATCAACCTGGATCCACGAGGATTCAATCTGCCTCAACCTCGAAGGCCACGGCCGCGAAGCCCTGTTTGAAGGCATCGATCTTTCGCGCACGGTCGGCTGGTTCACCGCTATCTTCCCCGTGCAGTTGACTTTGCCCAGATTTGTCGGACCGGGGGAAGCTTTGAAATCGGTAAAAGAGCAACTGCGCGCCGTACCCGGACGCGGCGTGGGCTACGGCCTATTGCGCTACCTGGGTGAAGGCGAAGTGGCCGGGATAGCCCGCGCTCATCCGCAGCCCGAGGTCAGTTTCAACTACCTGGGACAGCTTGACCCGTCGCTTGGCGAATGGACGCTTGCTCCCGAATCAGCAGGTCCACTCCTCAGCCCCCGCGCCGAGCGCTTCAGCCGCCTCTACATCGGCGGTGCGGTGCTGGGCGGCCAACTACAGATGCATTTTGAGTACAGCGAGAATTTCCACCGCCAGGGCACGATTGCGACTCTCGCAGGCAACTTTCGCGCTGCGCTGCTGGCGCTCATCGACCACTGCCGGTCGGCCGGAGCCGGCGGCTACACCCCTTCTGACTTCCCGGAATCGGGCTTGAATCAACAGGAACTGGACGACCTGCTCGCCGAGCTTGGAGACCTGGGATGAATAAACCAATCGAAGCCATCTACCCGCTCTCGCCTACCCAGGAAGGCATCCTCTTTCACGCCCTCTACGCCCCCCAGTCAGGAGTCTACTTCCAGCACCTGAGCTATACCCTGCGCGGCAGGCTCGACGAAGCCGCCTTCAAGCTTGCCTGGGAGCGCATCGTCGAGCGCCACGCCGTCCTGCGCACGGCCTTCAGCTGGGAGCGCCGCACCCAGCCGCTGCAAATCGTACACAAGCAGGTACCCCTCAACTGGGAATCCCTCGACTGGTGCGCACACTCAGCAGCCGAGCAGCAAGCCCAACTGAACGCTTTTTTATTCGCCGACCGTGCCCGTGGCTTCCGCCTCGATAGACCGCCCCTTTCGCGCTTTGCCCTTATCCGGCTTGCACCCGACAGCTACCAGTTCGTCTGGAGCTTCCATCACCTGCTGCTCGACGGCTGGTCCCTGGCGCTGGTGCTCAAAGAAGTGATGGCCCTCTACGCGGCCCTGGCCGGCGGCCAGGATTTGCGATTGGGGCCGGTCCGTCCTTACCGCGAGTACGTCGCCTGGCTCAATCGCCCCGACGCCGCGAGCAGCGAAGCATTCTGGAAAGACTGGCTCAAAGGCTTCACAGCCCCCACCGCCCTCGGCATCGACCGCGCCCCTGGTAGCCTACCGGACCAGGAAGCTGTGTACGCAGAAGTGCATCTCCAGTTGCCGACAGCGACGACCGAAACCCTCAAAGCCATCGCCCGCGAGCACCAGCTCACCCTCAATACCCTCGTACAGGGAGTCTGGGCCCTGCTCGTGAGCCGCTACAGCAGGACGGAAGATGTCGTCTTCGGGGCAACGGTCTCGGGCCGCACCAGTGCCCTCACCGGCATGGACTCGATGGTCGGACTCTTTATCAACAGTCTGCCGGTGCGCGTGCAAGTGTCGCCCGAATCGCACTTTTTGCCCTGGCTCAAAGCACTCCAGACCCGGCAGTTCGAGTTGCAGCAGCACCAGCACACGCCCCTGGTGCAAATTCAGGGCTGGAGCGAGTTGCCGCGCGGACAGGGGCTTTTCGACAGCATCCTTGTCTTCGAGAACTACCCCGTGGACGACTCCCTCAAAGCGTTGTGGCAGCAGGGCGGCAGCCTGGAGGTGAGTGACATCTACCCCTCGCCGGAAAGAACAAACTACCCGCTGAGCGTGACTGCCTTCCTGGGCACGCAACTGGAGATGCGGATCTTCTACGAATGTCACCGCTTCAGCAGCGTGGCTATCGCCCGCCTGGCAGGCCACCTGCAGACCCTGCTCACAGGCGTCGCCACGGACCCACATCGCTCTCTGGCACTCCTGCCGATGCTCAGCGAACCGGAGCTTACCGAGCACCGCAACCGTAACCGAGCGGCCACCGACTTCCCGCCCCCCGCCTGCCTGCACCGCCTCTTCGAAGCCCAGGTCCTCCGCTCGCCCGATGCCCTCGCTGTCCTCTACCAGAACGAAACTCTCTCCTACTCACAACTCAACCGCCGAGCCAACCAGCTCGCCCATCACCTCCAAAACCTCGGCGTCGGACCGGAAGTGCCGGTCGGGCTCTGCCTCCAACGCTCTCCCAATATCCTCGTCGCCATCCTCGCCACCCTCAAAGCGGGGGGGGCCTACCTCCCCCTCGACCCCACCTACCCCGAGGAGCGACTCGCTTTCCTGCTCGGTGATGCCCGACCACCCGTACTCATCAGCGACCAGACCGAGAAACCCGCAGGCTACGAGGGACACTGGGTCTCGTTGCTGGTAGACAGCGAGGCGATTAGCCAGCAGCGTGACGACAACCCGACCTCTGCCGCTGCTCCTGACAACCTCGCCTACATCATCTACACCTCGGGCTCCACCGGCACTCCCAAGGGCGTCCTCGTCACCCACGCCAACGTCTGCCGACTCTTCACAGCCACCCAACCGCTCTTCCACTTCAACCACACCGACGTCTGGACGCTCTTTCACTCCTTCGCCTTCGACTTCTCGGTCTGGGAAATCTGGGGCGCTCTGCTGCACGGCGGCAAACTCATCGTCGTTCCCTACCTTGTCAGCCGCTCGCCCGAGCGCTTTTACGAACTGCTGCTCGCAGCACAGGTAAGCGTGCTCAGCCAGACACCCTCCGCCTTTCGCCAGCTGATTGCCGTCGAAGCCCAGAAGGACCGCGACCTGGCTCTGCGCACCGTCGTTTTCGGTGGCGAAGCACTTCAGAGTGCGAGTCTGCTGCCCTGGTTCAAGCGCCACGGCGATAAGCCGCAACTGGTCAACATGTACGGCATCACCGAGACCACTGTCCATGTCACCTACAGTCCTCTCTCTGCAGCAGCCACCGACCCCGGCCTCGGCGTGCCACTCGCCGACTTGCAGCTCTATCTGCTCGATAGGCAACTGCAGCCGGTACCGGTCGGAGTGGTGGGTGAAATCTGCGTGGGTGGTGCGGGGGTGGCGCGGGGCTATCTCGATCGAGCTGAGCTGACGGCAGAACGCTTCGTACCCAACCCTTTTGACCAGGCAGGCGGCGGGCGACTGTATCGGTCGGGGGACCTCGGGCGCTACCGCAGTAATGGCCAACTTGAATATCTGGGTCGGGCGGACCAGCAGGTGAAGCTGCGGGGGTTTCGCATCGAGCCTGGTGAAATCGAGGCGGCTCTGCTCTCACACCCGGCGATTCGGGAGGCGGCGGTGCTGGTGGAAACCGGTGGCGACGGGGAGGGACGGCTGGTAGCCTACCTGGTGGTGGGCGGCGAGTCACCATTGACAGCGGACTTGCTCTACGGCTACTTGAAGCAGAAGCTGCCCTTGTACATGGTGCCGGGAGCCTTCGTGGTGCTCGAAAAGCTGCCGCTGAGTGCGAACGGCAAGCTCGACCGCAAGGCGGTGCTCGGCCTGGGTACTGGTCTTGTTCCGGGTGCGGGTCGGGAGGCGCGCACGCCGAGTGAGGCAGTGCTGGCGGGCATCTGGTCTGAGGTGCTGGGTGTAGCTGTGGGAGTGAGCGACGACTTTTTTGCCCTGGGGGGACACTCTTTGAGCGCTACCCGGCTGATCTCGCGGGTGCGCGAAGTGTTTCAAGTTGACCTGCCGCTGCGGGCCATCTTCGAGGGAGCCTCGACCGTGGCGCAGATGGCGCACACCCTGGAGCAGCTTGAATTCGAACGGGCGGACCCGGAAGTGCTCGCAAGGATGCTGCGGGAACTGGAGCAGTTGTCAGACCAAGAAGTATTGCTGCTGATGAACGAGGAAATTGCTGCGTGAAGATTTTGCTGGTCCAGAACCTGCCCTACATTCCTTCTTTGGGTGGTGCGAATAAAGCGACCCGCGTCCTGGTCGAAGCTCTGGCAGGGCGCGGGCACACCTGCCGGGTACTGGCGCCCTGGCTCAGTGACGGCAGTGGTGGGCCGGGCCACTTCCTGGGTGAACTGGCAAAGCGCGGTATCCGGGCCACTTTTGCCTCCGCTGAGGTCGTGGTCTTTCACCATGCGGGCGTCGAGGTGCATGCAGCGGCCAATACCGCCCAACTGAGTACCCGGCTTGCCCGGCAGATTCGCGAGTTCGAGCCGACCTGGATCCTGGCGGCCTCCGAGGACCCGGACCAGATTTTGCTCGAAACGGCGCTGCGCACAAGCCCGGAGCGGGTGGTCTCAGTCGTGCAGACGACCCAGATGCTGCCTTTTGGGCCGGAGAGTTTTCTAGCCAGTACAGGCCGGACGGACCTTTTTCGGCAGGTAGCAGGCATCATCGCCATCAGCCGCTACCTGGGCGACTACATCCGGTGCTGGAGCGGGCTTGAGGCAACTATCTTGCCGATGCCGGTCTATGGTCCCGGTCCTTTTCCGCTGCTCGGGGACTTCGAGCGCGGTTTTGTGACCATGATCAACCCCTGCGCAGTGAAGGGGATCTCAATTTTTCTGGCGCTCGCCGCTGAGCGGCCGGATCTTACTTTTGCTGCCGTCCCAACCTGGGGGACGACCGAGGCCGAGCGCTCAGCCCTGGGACAGCTCGCGAACGTGCGGGTGCTCGCTCCGGTCGATGACATTCACCAGTTGCTGGCCCAGACCCGCGTCTTACTGGCACCCTCGCTGTGGGCAGAGACTTTCGGGTACGTCGCTGTCGAGGCGATGCTCTGCGGTATCCCGGTGCTGGCGAGCAACGTCGGGGGCCTGCCGGAAGCGAAGCTGGGCACCGACTACGTGCTCCCGGTACGGCCCATTGCAGAGTACGAGCCCTCGCCCGACCCCCTGGTCAGGCCCGAGCCTATCGTACCGCCTCAGGATATTGGACCCTGGCAGGCAGCCCTCGCGGCGGTGCTTGCTGATCGAGACCGGTACGAGGCGCTTTCTGAGGCTTCGCGCTCGGCGGCCCTCGACTTCGTGGCGCGCACTGGGGTCGAGACCTTCGAGACCTATCTGACCAACCTGGCACCTGCTGTGCCGGTCCGGACGGGAGTGCGAGTTGAGCCGGTGCTAGATCTGGTGGCGGGTCTTTCTCTTGAGCGGCGGGCGCTCCTGGCCATGCGCCTCGCGCGCCTCAGAAAAGAGACGCCGCGCGAGACAATTGCCTGCTTGCCGCGTCGGGCTGGAGTCAACACTTTTGCGCTCTCTTTCGCCCAACAGCGGCTCTGGTTTCTCGATCAGCTGGAGCCGGGGAATGCTTTTTACAACATGCCGGGGGCGCTCCGTCTGAGCGGTCGGCTCGACCGGGAGGCACTCGGGCGCGCCATCGACGCTATCCTGGCGCGCCACGAGACACTGCGCACCACGTTTGCCCTCGTAGGCAGCGAACCGGTGCAAAAGGTCGCGCCTTCGCAGTCGTTAGAGGTGGTGTACAAAGACCTGGAATGCCTGCCATTGCTAGAGCGCGAGGTGCGCGCACGGATGGATGTCCTTGCCGAAGCCCGTGCGCCTTTCGACTTAGCGCAGGGTCCGTTACTGCGGGGGCTACTGCTGCGCTTGCACGAGCGCGACCATGTGCTGGTGCTGACGACGCACCACATCGTCTCGGATGGCTGGTCACTGGGCGTACTCATCCGCGAACTGGCGGCGCTCTACCGGGCATTTCTGATCGGTCAGCCGTCGCCGCTCCCGGCCCTGCCGATTCAGTACGCCGACTTTGCGCTCTGGCAGCGGGGATGGTTGCAGGGAAGGGTTCTCCAAGAGCAACTGGCCTACTGGACACGACAGCTTGCCAATCTGCCGACGCTCGCTTTACCCCATGACCGTCCCCGACCGGCAGCCCAGACTTTTCGGGGGGCGCACCAGCCGATTGCGTTCTCAAAGTCGCTTGGAGATGGACTGGAGGACTTGAGTCGGGGTGAGGGGGCAACGTTGTTTATGACGCTGCTCGCTGCTTTTCAGGTGCTGTTGCACCGCTACACCGGCGAGGAGAGAATCCCGGTCGGCTCGCCCATTGCCAACCGCAACCGCTCGGAAGTCGAAGGACTCATCGGTTTTTTTGCAAATTCGCTGGTGCTTTGCACTGATTTGAGCGGCAACCCAACTTTTCGGGAGTTGATTGGCAGGGCGCGGGAGGTGACGCTCGGGGCATATGCTCATCAAGATTTGCCCTTCGAGCAGTTGGTAGAGCAACTTCAACCGCAGCGGGCCACCAACTACAACCCACTTTTTCAGACTCTGTTTGCACTGCAAAATGCGCCGATGGAAGACCTGACGCTTGAGGGGCTGACTTTTAGTCCGCTGGATCTGTCAGTAGAGGTGACGAAGTTTGACCTGGAGTGTCACCTCTGGGAGCGGCCGGAGGGGCTGCGGGGGTTGCTAGTTTACAGCACCGATTTATTTGACGCGGCGACAATTGGCCGATTGGTTGGGCATTTTGAGACGCTATTGGCTGGGATCGTGGCAGGACCGGACCGGCGGATCTCGGAGTTGCCGCTGCTGACCGAGGCGGAGCAGCAGGCGCTTGCACCGGCACCGGCAGGGGATCTCGATGAGCTTTTGAAGGCGGTTGAGGCGCTTTCAGAGGAGGAGATTCTTTCGGTGTTGGGGCAGGAAGTGCGCATGGC
>JANNPH010000212.1:0-5263 GCA_031399965.1 Gloeobacteraceae cyanobacterium SOY_34_metabat_159
TGTTGGTTGTCCCGCCTGTTTTGCCGCGGCGCACCACTCCGGCCCCTTAAAAAAACAAACGCGACCCCGAAAAGCTGCGCACCGAGATGTCGGGCATCTACAAAGAGTACGGCAATCCACTCGCCGGTTGCCTGCCCCTCATCGTGCAGATGCCCATCTTGTTTGCACTGTTTGCCACGTTGCGCGGTTCACCCTTCGGCGACACTATTCACATCGCCAACGTGCAGGTCAAGCCCCGTACCGAACTGACCCAGGTGCAGCCCGAGGGCAAAAGCGGCGCATTTACGATCTATCTCACCGACGGTATGAAGGAGCGTGAGTCGGTGGAGATTAGCCCCAACTTCGCCCGCATCCCGGTCGATGAGTCGGTGCAATTCAAGGTCACCCAGACGAACGGTAAGCCGTTCACTGCCCTTCAGACACGCTTTGAAGTCGTCTCCGGTCAGGACAAAGTGCAGTTCAGCCCCGACGGTACACTCAAGGCGATTGCTGCCGGAGATGCCTCGCTGCACATCACTGTTCCCGGCATCGCTGCTGAGAAAGGCTTCTTGTTTATCGAAAAACTCGGGCGCTCAGGCATCTCCGGTAAAGATGGCATCTACTGGGACAACCTGGTGATGATTGTCCTGTTTGGCGTCTCTTTGTACTTCTCGCAAAACCTGTCCGCTAAAAACAACCCCAGCATTACCGAGCAGCAAAAGCAGATCAACAAGCTGACTCCCTTTATCTTCAGCGGCATGTTCGTGTTCTTCCCGCTGCCAGCTGGGGTCCTGCTCTACATCCTGCTCTCCAACCTCTTCCAGATTCTGCAGACCTACTTGCTCTACCGCGAGCCGCTGCCGGAAAACATTCAGCGCATCATCGACCAGGCAAAGCGCAAAGAAGATAGCGAAAAGCCGTTGCCCTTCGAGAACAAGACGCGCCGCAAGAAAAAAGCATGAACGATTCACAGACGGACGATGCCCAGGGCTGGCTCCAGGCGGTCCTGGAGTTGATGGGTTTACCGCTCGATGTGCAGACTATCCCAGCTCCGGCCAAAGACGATGCCCAGCAGTGGCTCGAACTGGTTGAAACTGGGGGCGAAAGCCTGCCCAAAGAATTGCTGCTTGACCAGGATGGCGATGCGCTCGATGCCCTGCAGTTCCTGCTCAACACAACTATGAACCTGCAGACTGGCCGCAAGCAGGCTTTCACCGTCGAGTTCGCCGGTCACCGCGCCCAGCGCCAACAGCAACTCACCGCCCTGGCCTGGGAAGCGGCCGAAAAGGTGCGCGCTACAGGTGAAGAATTTGTCTTCGGTAGCCTGAGCGCTGCCGAGCGGCGTCAGATTCACATGGTGTTGCAGGAGGAGCCGGACCTCGATACTTTCAGCCGCGGCAAAGAACCGGAACGGCGACTGGTCGTCCGGCCGAAGACCGGGGATGGAGAGATGACAGAACCGCCCGACGAAGTAGAATCCTAGATTTTGCCTACCCACTCGCTTGCTTACCGCGAGCAAGCCTCTCTTAAAAAGACGATGAAACCGATTGTGATTCGAGAGCTCGCCAATAGTCCGACGCGCCAGGTGGAGCTTGCATTTGACGAGATGATCTCCACCCTTGCAAGTCTGACACCGGTCCAGGGCGACTTGAGTGTTGTCCACCAGGGCGATTTTCTGGAAGTGACCGGGAACGCCCGCACGATCGTCACGCTACAGTGCGACCGCTGTCTACAAAGCTTTAATCACCGACTTGAGACCGCTTTCGAGGAAGCGATTTGGATCGATCGCGGCGACGAGCCGCTGTCCGCCGAGCAGGAGTTGAGCCTGAGTGAACTCGACGAGCACATTCCTTATGATGGCCAGCTCGACGGGCTCGACTTGATTTATCAGCACCTGTGTCTGGAGTTGCCCGTGCGCAACCTGTGCTCTGAGGACTGTAGCGGCGTCGAAGTGACGAGCCCAGGCCCCGATGCAACCCTCGATGTGCGCTGGTCAGCTCTTGCTCAACTGCGTGGAGAGCTTTCGCCCTGAGCGCTGTCGCGATGTGAACATTTCGATTGCCAACCGAAGCGCTCCCAGGTCAGGAAGTGCTGGTATGGTAGATCCCAAATTGCAAAGGTACAGGTCGCAACTGATATGGATACCCTCCAACAAAAACTGGCCAGCCCGGAACTAGGCGATCGTCTGAGCGCTGTCAGTGCACTCAGAGACCTCCCGGCGGCAGAAGCGGTACCGCTCCTCAAACAGGCGATTGAGGACAGCAATGCGCGGGTGCGCTACGCCGCCGCGAGCATCATCGGGCAAAAAGGCGATGCCTCGGTCTACACACTGCTCCAGAACCTCCTCAAAACGGACCCCGAATTTGATGTACGGGCCTCGGCGGCGGCGGCCCTCGGCGATCTGCGGGTGCCCGATGCCTACGAAGACCTGATTGACGCCTATCAGCACGATGGCGAATGGCTGGTGCGCTTTAGTTGTATTGCCGCCCTCGGTGAACTGGCCGACCGCCGTGGCTATGAGCTGCTAGTCACTGCCCTGCAGGCCGACCCCCTGATCCGGACGGTCGCCGCCGGTGCCCTCGGCCAACTTGGCGATGCGCGGGCCGTGCCGGTGCTCATCGAGTATCTGCAAGATGAAGACTGGCAGTTGCGCTTTCGGATCGCCCAGGCACTCGGTGAACTCGGCGGTGAGGAAGCACTCGCTGCACTCGAAGTTTTGAGCACGGACCCGAGTGAACCGGTCAGCTCCACTGCTCGTGCTGCCCTCGAACAGCTCCAAAAGTAAATCCAATTACTCTGTCGGATCCCGAAGCTTTCGTTAAGAATAGCCGTGAGCCAAAAATATGTATTTTGGATCACACTTTTACGCATCGGTATGAGTGAGTATTTATGCTGGTTCTCCTTATACTCTGACACTCCCCTTCGGGGAGTTTTTTTCTTTAATCCCCAAAAATAGCCGGTCGGGCGTGCCACGATAGCAATGTCCCGGCGGTGCCGCAAGGTATGTCAGACCTTCCTTACAACCTTTTCAGCCAGCACCTGCGCGAGCGCTTCGGCGAGAAGGTGTATAAGGTCACCCTCGATGCCGGTTTTGATTGCCCCAACCGCGACGGCACGCGGACCCGAGGCGGCTGTACTTTTTGTGATGCCTCGGGCTCCTCTGCCCAGGTAAGCCCGCCCTCGGTGCCGCTCGGCGAACAGTTGCGGGTTGGGATAGAGAGCTGGCAGCGCAGGACAAATGGCAAAGCGCGCAAATTTATCGCCTACTATCAGGCCTTCACCAATACCCATGCCCCTGTAGACCGGTTGCGTGCCGTCTACCAGATCGGGCTTGAGCATCCTGATTGTGTTGGCATTGCAGTCGGCACCCGTGCCGATTGCGTGGGTGAACCGGTGCTCGATCTGCTAAGCGAGATCCACCAACGCAAATACCTCTGGGTCGAATACGGCTTGCAAAGCGCCCACGACGCCACCCTCAGGCGCATCAACCGTGCTCACAGCGTTGCTGAATATATCGATGCGGTGAAGCGTACCCAGGCGCGCGGCATCGAGGTCTGCGCCCATCTGATTCATGGCCTACCGGGAGAGACCCGGGAGATGATGTTGGCCTCGGTTGACCTGCTGGTCAAACTGGGGGTAGCAGGTATCAAGATTCACTCGCTCCACATTCTCAAGGGCTCGATGATGGCCGGGGAATATTTGCGGGGCGAAATTCAGCTGATGAGTCAGGCAGATTACGTCGGCTGGGTCTGTGATTCCCTTGAGCGGCTGCCGCCTGAGATGAAAATTCACCGTCTCACCGGTGACGGCCTGCCGCATCTCTTGATTGCCCCTGAGTGGTCGCGCGGGAAGCTTGCAGTATTGACCGCCATTCAACAGGAAATGCGTAGACGCGGCACCTGTCAAGGATCCGAGTACCTGTTAAGGAGTGTTGCGCAAGCTCAGTAGCGGACCTAAGCCGACGTAGGATCGACACGACGCTCAAGGAACGCCAATATGACCCTGGCTCGCTACGTCTACACTCCGGATCCCCAGGAAGGGACGCTTCTCACGCCTGTCAACAACTCAGCCCCAATTCGCTGGTTTCTCGACAACCTGCCCATCAACCGGCAGGGCATGGACGAATTGACGCGCGGGCTCGAAATCGGCCTCGCCCACGGCTACTGGTTGTTTGGCCCCTTCACGCTGCTTGGACCATTGCGCAATACCGAATTTGCGACCCTGGCGGGACTGGCCGCGGCTATTGGCCTCGTGCTGATTTCGACTATCGGGCTTTCCTCTTACGCTTCGCTCGTCAGTGACCCGGCAAAATTTGACCAGCCGGGCTGGAGCCGGCTTGCGGGAGGCTTTTTGATCGGCGGCGTCGGCGGAGCCATCTTCGCGTTTATCCTGTTGCAGATCTTCCCGCTCATCTCGGCCATCGGCACCGTACGCTAACCGCAATGGGTGTCCTCGCCCAGGAAATACTCTGCAGTGCCGCCCAGGTGCAGCACTTTGAGTCGTTGGTTTTTAAAGACGGTCTGCCGGTTGAAGCCTTGATGGAAAAGGCGGGGCTGGCACTCTTTCAGGTAATCAACGCCCATTTCCCCATCGAGCGATACCCGCGTGTCGGTGTGCTGGTCGGACCCGGTCACAATGGCGGCGACGCCCTGGTCGTGGCCCGCGAGTTGCTCAGTGCCGGTCGAACGGTGATAGTCCACTGTCCTGTTCTAGAAGCCAAGCCGCTCACTGCTGCACATCGGCAGTATTTCGTCTCGCTTGGTGGCCAGGTTCAGGTGGGTACAGCATCCGCCGAAAAGGCCGTTGACCTCTGGGTTGACGGCCTTTTCGGCTTTGGTCTCACCCGTCCAGTAGAAGGGCTTTACGCCAGGGCAATTGAGCAGGTGAATGCTTCCGGTGTGCCGGTGGCAGCTATCGATCTACCCTCGGGTCTTGAAAGCGACACGGGAGCGGCCCTGGGGCCGACCATTCGGGCTGAGCGCACTTATTGCCTCGGGCTCTGGAAGCGAGGACTGTGGCAGGATGCCGCACTGCCTTACCTGGGTACTGTTGAAAGGCTGGACCTTGGCTATACGGACGGCCAGGTTGAGCGCATTGTGGACGACGCAAAGCGGGAGAAGTTGCTGTTGCCTGCCGTTGCCCGCGCCGGGTTGCCGCTCGCACGCCCCCCACTGGTCCACAAGTACACCGTCGGCACGACGCTTATTGTCAGTGGGTCGAGAGACTATGGGGGGGCACCGCTCCTCTGTGCCCTGGGTGCACGGGCAAGCGGCACTGGCATGCT
>JANNPH010000217.1:0-6485 GCA_031399965.1 Gloeobacteraceae cyanobacterium SOY_34_metabat_159
CACGTCGCCGCAGTTGCGCGTTGATGAGCTCGAGGTCGGCGGTGGTCCCGCTGTCCTTGGCCGCGAGCTGCTGCAGATCGCCGACCGCGCCCAGCGCGTCGCCCTTGAGAAGGCGGGTGCGCGCCAGCGCGGTCTGGTTGATGGCATTGGGGCTGGCCCGCACCGAGCGCGCGAACGCGGCGTTGGCGCTTTCGAGGTCGCCGTTCTGCATGTGCGCTTCGCCGGCCAGCGTCAGGGCCACGCCGTCGCACTGGCGATTTGAAGGGTAATGCCCTGCAACTGGCACAGCCGCTCGGCAATTGCCAGTCCGAGGCCGAAGCCACCACCCGAACGAGCCTGGTCGGCGCGGTAAAATCGCTCGGTGGCACGCTGAAGCGTCCGTTCATCCATCCCGAGACCGCTGTCCTGGACTGTGACCCGCAACGCCTGGTCGCCTGTGCGCTGCACCGCCAGGGTGATCAATCCACCACTCGGAGTGTACTTGATGGCGTTGTCGAGCAAGTTGGCGAGCACCTGAGCACTCAGATGCGGATCGAGCATTACGGACGGCAACTGCTCAGGCCAGCTACCGTCGAGGAAGAGCCCTTTGGCGATGGCTGCGGGCTCGACCCGCTCCAGGGCCTCGGCCAGCAGTCCGACGACGGAGACTGCCTGGAGCCTGACTTCCTGCTGACCACTGTCGGAGCGAGCCAGCAGCATCAACTGGTCGATCAGGTGACCCAGGTACACGACTTCCCGCCGCATCTTTTCAAGGCAGCCCCCCACCTGGTCGCCGGTGACGATGCCATCGATCACCGCGTCGAGGCTGAGCCGCAGGGCTGTGAGTGGGGTGCGCAGGTCATGAGAGATATTGGCCATCAACTCCCGGCGGGACTTCTCCTGGGTTCTGAGACTGGCAATCGTCGCTTCCAATCGCTCGGCCATCTGATCGAGGGTACAGCCGAGGCGGGCTACCTCGTCGTCGCCATTCATGCCCGAACGAGCCTGATAGTCCCCGCCTTCCAGACGCTGTGCCTGCCGCACCAACTGCCTGAGCGGCTCGACAATCATGCGGGCCAATCCCAGCCCGGCAAGCACTGCCAGCAGTAGTGCCCCGCCCACGCAGGCCATCGCGAGACCCGTCACCTGCCGGGCAAAAAGTCGCGGCCTCAGCAGGGGCATCGCGACATAAACGGCTCCCCCGCCCGTGCTTTTCAGGCCAACCGGGGCAGTGCTGTAAAGCCACCAGGGATAGCGGGATGATTCGATCCAGAAGCGGCCCTGCTGGCGAAGACCCGAGCGGGTCTTTGCGATGATGCCCTGGGGAATGGGGACTTCAGAGACGCCATCTACCCCCTGAGCGTTGGCAACGAGCGTGCCCCGAGCGTCGTAGACCAGCACCTGCACTTGATTCTGGCGAGCTGTGAGGTGCGCTGCCGACTGCCAGTCGGAGTGCGCGATGCTCGCGAGCCCCCAGGCCTGGTTGCCGAGCCGCGACTGGGCATCCTGGATAAAGAAATTGTTGAGGGCGTCGCCCAAGACCAGACCAATTCCCCACAGGCTCGCCGTCATCAGACCGACGAATGCCAGCGTCAGCTTCCCCCACAGCGTCTGAGGCAACGCAAATTTGCGCCTCATCGCAGAGCCCCCGAGCACTTATAGCCCACCCCCCAGACCGTGAGTACATGCACTGGATGAGTGGGATCCGGTTCAAGCTTTTCGCGGATCTTGCGCACGTGAACATCCACCGTGCGGTGTCCGCCTTCGAAGTCATATCCCCAGACCCGTTCGAGAAGCTCGTCGCGCGAGTATACCCGTCCGGGGCATTCGGCAAGTTGGGCGAGCAGATCGAACTCCTTGAGCCTCAGTTCGATCGATTTGCTGTCGAGCAGCACCTGGCGAGTGCTGCGGTTGACTACCAGCCCGCCACCCTGGTTGACCTCGCGGTAGCCATGAGTGTAGGCGCGGCGCAGCAGGGCTCCCACTCGCGCCACCAGTTCCCGGGCCGAGAAGGGCTTGACCAGGTAGTCATCCGCACCGGCCAAAAGCCCGCGCACGCGGTGATCCTCCTCGGTGCGCGCCGTCAGCATCAGGATGGGTGCAAAGTAAGCCCCTTTTCGCCAGCGCTCGCACAGCGTCAGTCCGTCAACTTCCGGCAGCATCCAATCCAGCACGATCAGGTCCGGTCGGTGCTGAGCGGCCAATCGATCCGCCTCGCGGCCGTCAGCCGCACAGTAGCAGCGGTGGCCGGCATGTTCAAGGTAGCGGCGCACCGCATCGAGGATGACCGAATCATCCTCCGCAATCAAAATTGTTCCATCCGCCATACAACACTCGCCCTGTTTGATTCACTGCCGAGCAAAGTTCAGACCGGTTGGAGGCGCTCGCGTGTGCGTCCGGTGGTCTACAGCGGCAGTCGTAGCATAGCCACACCCTACAGCCAAGTTGTTACCAGTCTGTGAAGCCCTCCGGTGCGCTGTTTCTCTACTCCGGCAGGCTACGGCTGAGGAGTGGGCGACCTGATTTGACTTGAAAGTGCCTGCAGGACTCTCAGGAGACTGTGGGGAGGGACCGGGGAGCGGCACCGGGGGAGCAGCCGAGACGGCACAGAAGCAGTAGAAGCGACAAATGCCAGGGAATAGATCGCATAACTGACCCAATCGTGTTGCTGATACATGGCCGAGACGTGAGTCACTGGCACTACCGAACTGTTGCCATTGTCGGACGTCCAAACGTCGGCAAATCTACCCTGCTCAACCGACTGGCCGGTGGCAGTGAAGCGATCGTCTACGACCAGCCAATTGGGTTTGAGCAAGTGCTGTCAGCGGCCGGGGGTAGTGGTCCGTTGCCCGGACAAAGTTTGCCAGGACAAACACAGCCATGGCAGGCTGTGTTTTCCTGCCCGAACGGGAACCTGTGCCATGCCCTACCGCTTTTACACCGCCGATGTCTTCACCGACCAGCTCTTTGGTGGCAACCCACTGGCGGTCTTCCCGGACGCCCAGGGGTTGTCTGCTGAGCAGATGCAGCGAATAGCCCGCGAGTTCAATCTCTCGGAAACCGTCTTTGTCTTGCCGCCGGAGCGCCCCGAACACACCCGCCGCCTGCGCATCTTTACGCCAAAGGTCGAACTGCCCTTCGCGGGACATCCGACGGTGGGTACCGCCTTTGTCCTCGCTGCCATCGGCGAGGTGCCGCTGAACGGCGAGGAAACCCGCATTGTTCTCGAAGAGGGCGTGGGGCCGGTATCGGTGCGCATTCTCGCGCGCGAGGGCAAGCCCGTCTTCAGCGAACTGACCGCTGCCCAGGCCCCCGAGTTTGGCCCCGAGCCACCCAGTACAGAAGAGTTGGCCGCTGTCCTGTCCCTCTCGCCCGAAGATATCGACGGCGAAGGGCTCCGTCCGCAGGCAGTCTCCTGTGGGGTCAGTTTCCTGTTCGTTCCCCTGCGTAGCCTGGGAGCACTGGAGCGCTCCCAACTGGATCGGGTGGCCTGGCAAAAGATTCTCTCCGGGTTCTGGGCTCCGGACGTCTATCCGTTTTGCCTGAACCCCACACCCGAAAGTTATCGGTTGCGCGCCCGCTTGTTTGCTCCGGGTGTCGGCATCGAAGAAGATCCGGCAACAGGCTCCGCCGCTGCGGCCCTGGGGGGCTATCTGGGGGTGCGAGATCCGCTCAGCGCCGGCACCCGGCGCTGGCAGGTGGAGCAGGGGGTGGAGATGAGCCGTCCCAGCCTGTTGCAGGTGGAGTTTGACAAGCAGGGTGGGCAGGTGGTCGCTATCCGGGTCGGAGGCTCCTCGGTGCTTGTCAGCGAAGGGAACTTCGGGTTCGAACCGGATTAGGGCGTTTGCACAAGGAATCCCCCGGCTTGCTCCCGTAGGCAGTATCAAAGGCGAAATAGGGGGCGCAGTTTGATGCCCACGGCGGTGCCGACGAGGGCGAAGCAGATCCACACCCACCCGTGCAGGCTGGTGGAGGCGATGCCGCTGAAGTAGGCGCTCACGTTGCAGCCTGCGGCCATCATCGCTCCGTAGCCCATCAGCAGGCCGCCCAGCAGCGAGGCGGCGAGGGCGAGCGGGGGGAGCCGGAAACTGAAGGCAAGGCGACCGGAGAGGGAAGCGGCGAGCAAGGCCCCAAGGACCAGCCCCAGGTCCATCACGACGGTGGCATCGGCGAGCAGACTCCGGGAAAGGGCCTCCGCCGGGACTTCTGCGTTCCAGAAAGGGTCGAGGCCCGGGTTCCAACCGAGGAACCGGGCGAAGTGGGCAGCAGCCAGGGCAAAGCCCCAGGTGACGCGCCAGGGCTGACCTGAGAGCAGCAGCGTGAGCAGGTTGAGCAGGGCGAGCAATATCGCCCCGAGAAGCGGGGGCCAGGGACCGCGCAGCAGGGCAGCGGGTTCGAGGGTGAACCACAGAGGACGGCTCTGCTTCGAGCCGAAGTGGCGCAGCGCCCAGGCAAGACCGCCGAGGACGACCAGTTGCAGGGCGACGGCGGCGGGCCAACCCCACTGCTCCCCGAGGGCGTAAGGTGGCACCCCCGGCCACCCCGTCCATAGACTGCGGGTAAGGGTTGCTCCGAAAGCACCGGCACAAAAGGCGACGAGGGTCCAGACCATCGAGAGGCTGCCGCCCCCAAGGGTGTAGAGGGTGCCGCAGCCGCAGGCACGCCCCAGTTGCATGCCGATGCCGAAGACGAGGGCACCGACCGCCCCTGCCAGGCCGACGGGGGCGACGGTACCGAGGACAGGACGCCCGAACACCTCGCCCACGGCCAGAAAGGGCGCGAACAGAAAGCAGGCGAGGGCGATCGCCACCACCTGGGCGACGAGCCCGCCCGTGTCTCCTTCGGTGAAAAGCCGTCGGTACGCCGAGGCGAAGCCGAAGCTCGAATGGTAGAGCGTCACGCCCAGCAAGACTCCGACCAGGAAAAGGGCGCTTTGTTCCCAACCGAAGATGGACAGAACCAGGGCTCCCACCATCGCTGCGGCTGCAGGCAGCCAGGCAGGCAGGGCAGCAGTGGGCAGGGCCTCGGATTTTGCCGCCATCGCCCGACTAGCGCGGGGTGGCGGTGGAGGGGGAGGCGGACGTGGACGGCGGCCTGACCTTAGCCCTGGGCTGCGTAAGCGCAGGTTGCGCAGCAGATCCCGGTGTGGCCTCTGCCGCCGGGACCGGGGTGGTGGCGGCGGAAGGGGTGGGGGCCTCTGTCTTCGCCGCCGCTTCAGTTTCGGTCGTCGGTTTGACCCGCCTCGTCGGCACACAGGCTGTTGCCGGCAGGGCATGGGCCAGGACCAGCAGCACCGCGCTCAGGCAAAATACGCGCACGTTCGATTTCCTCTCCACTGCGGACGGTTTATCAGACCAGTTTCTCGGGGCCAGTCTCTACCGGCAGGTCCGGTTGGGAACTGTACTCGCTCCAGGAGCCTTCGTAGACCTTCACATTAGGGTAGCCCAGCAGGTGCTTGAGGACGATGTACTGGAGCGTTGCCTCGCGCCCGGTACTGCAAGTGACGATCACTTCCTTAGAAGGATCTATCTTCTTCTCGGCCAGGAGGGCCTTGATATCTTCGAGGGACTTGAGCTTGTGGGGATTGTCAGCCAGGGTGAATTTCGGCCAGGGGATGTTGCGCGCTCCTGGGATGTGGCCGTTGCGCACGAAGAGCTTTTCTTCTCCCTGGAAGAGTTTTTCAGGCCGCGGATCGAGGAAGACGACGTTGGGCTTGCCGATGAGGTTGCGCACCTCGGCGAGGCTCACCCGGATCGAAGGGTTGTCGCGGACGCTGAGCTTACCCGGTGCGTACCTGGGAAATTCCTTGGTTGGCTCCTGAGTGGCCTGAAGACCGGTCAGACCGCCGTCGAGCACCGCCACCTTAGGGTGACCGATGCGCTCGAGCACGTAGGCAACCATCGTCGCCCCGAGCACATCGCGGCCGTCGGAGTAGACCAGCACTTTGCTCTTGTCGGTCACCCCCGCCTGGGCGAGCAGTTCTCCCAGTCGGCCGGGCTCCTGGTACTGCACCGGCAAACCGCCCAGTGGGGCGCGCAGGGTTCCGTCAGCAAAGTGCACAGCGGCAGGAGCGTGCCCGCCGATGTAGTCGAGCGGGTTCGGCCGCACATCGAGAATGCGCAGGTTGGGGTCGCTGCCGTTTTCTTTGAGCCAGCTTGGCGAAACGAACTCGATCTTGCTAGCAGGAGCAGCGACAGTCGGGGCAGTACCGACCAGGCCCGAGGCAACCGCGCCAACAAGCCCCGTTGTCATGGTCGCCAGCAGGGCAAACTTCAAAAGACTGGACCGACGGACGGTTGTTCGCATAAATTGTCATCCTTCACACTCTGCATACACAATATACGGCAAATAGCAGGGCTTACCGTACATTGTCGTAATGAGCCTCCTGCGTAAACGACCACGGGCACAAGGCCGCGTGGCTTTCAGAAGCCCTCCAGACCGCTCGCCATAGAGCAAGCCATCCAGGGACCGCGAGGCAGGTCTACAGACTGCCCCAGTTGAGCAAT
>JANNPH010000231.1:0-8736 GCA_031399965.1 Gloeobacteraceae cyanobacterium SOY_34_metabat_159
GCAAATTCAGTTTCGTGCACCGGTACACCGTTCAAGTAGTGCACGCTATCGAGGGTAGTCCGCCCCCCCTCGATAAAGGCCGGGATCAAAAAGTGGGCATCAAGCGGACCGAGTTCTTCGGCAATCACATCCGTTTCGACCGGGTAGTGACCACGCAAAGTCGAGTCCGAGCGGCTGACGAGCAAATAGTTTTCAAGACCCGTCTCAGCCAGAGCAACTTTGAGGTTGCGACAGACAGTACGCGTGGTAGTCGCTGCCCGCTCCGGTTCAAGAGCACGGGTATTGGTAAGCACGAACACCAGCGGCGAATCGTCCAGAAGCCCGACTTTCAGCGTCTCCACATCCCACTGCATCAGCAACAAGCAGCCGTGCACGGTCTGCGAACCGGTCGGGTCGTCGTCGAGCACAATAATCTTTGGAGGTTTCGCCATAAGTGCATTTTACCGGCAGGGACCGGCCTGAAACGCGACAGGTTGCGGTTGCGGCGCGGGTGGTTGCGGCGCGGGAGGCGGCGGGGCAATGGCCTGGAAAGTGACCGCCGAAGGTGGGAGTGGGGCAGGCGCCACAACTGGTGGCTTATCAGGTACAGGCCAGCGGCTGCCGTCGGTAAAGACGACCGTCTTCACAATCGCGGCGGTCACCGTACCAGGCCAGGCCAGGTAGACCTCCCGTACGCGCTGGCGGTGCTCGGCCTGGGAGGCGAGCGGAACGGCGAGTGGACAGGTAATGCGCGTGATCACATAACCTTGCAGGTCAGCCATCGTCAATTCCAGTTCCAGACCCGTCACCTGCTTGGCAGAGGCATTCCGCATCACGACCGTCGTATCCCAAATCGTATTCGGGCCATTGGCGTCGTCCTGGAGGCTGCTGGTCACACCCTGGACAAGCACCGGCGTATCGGCAGCAGACGGCAACACCAGTCCCTGCAGCGGCCGGTAGGCCCAGGCAGCAGTCGCGGTGCATATTAAAAACGCACAGACCAGGAGAGGAGACTTATTCACGGGGTTTCGGGATTCGCCTCTGACAGGTTAACAGGCGGTGGATTGCGCCACTGCTCGAAGTTTGACCGCTGCCACAATAGACCATCGACGCGGGCAACCACCGCCGGCAAAAAAGGCTCCGGCCTGCGGCGCGGTCTAAACGTCATCAACTGCCCACCGGTCCCGAGCGGCATCCGGCGATACTGGGCGTCAAACAAAAAGCGCAGGCCGAACTTGCTGTCACCGTACAGGAGGTTCTGAGTATTCGGCGCGTAGCGGCCCTGGGCAATCGAAATACTGGGAGCAATGAGCGACCCGACAATGCGCACACTGCCTTCACTGGTAAAAGGCGCGTTGCTGAATACCTGGGCCTGCAGACGCACGAGCGGCACCACCTGCGCCCCCGATATGCCCTCCAGTTGCAGTGACGACCTTTGCTTGTCGCTGTTGACACCAATCGAGACGAGCACCTCCGGCCTTTCTTGCTCGGAGAGGCGGGCGAGGACATAGTTGCGCTGGTCGAGGGTGACTGCACGCGCCCCGCTTGGAATATTCACACCCTCGACTCCGACCCCGGTAAAGAGCCGCTTGAGAGTGGTCGGCAGGTTGGGCGGTGCTCCGAAGTCATTTTCGAGCACTGCTTTTGGAACGGTGAAGGGCACACCCCGATTGTTGGCCAGCACCATCGACGGAATAGCCGCCGAGAAAAGCACCTTGATGCCCACGGGCTTCGGGGGCGGCTGGGGGGCACGAGCCGTGCCCTGGGGACGTTCATTTGGGTTAGTCGCCGTGCGGGTCGTGGTCGTGCTGATGTCGGTCGCACTCGAAGCAGTACTGGTATCCGTCGGCACCGAGGCCGCCGCTGCACTCGCCGCACTCGCTGCCGCTGGGTCGGGCGGTTGGAGCGCACAGATGATCGTCAGGCTATCGGCAGCACTCACCGGTACCAGGCTTGCATTTTCGAGCGTCAGGCAGTTATCGGTACCGGTGATGACGAGGGTGCCCTGTCCCTGGTAGGTAAAGACTTTGAAAGGTTCGCCCTTCAGCAGCAGGCTCTTGTTTTCGACATAAAAGATGCCGCGCCGCGCTTTGGTGAAGTCGAAGAGCGCCTTCTGGGCGTCATAAATCCGCTCGCCCCTCGGGTTTTTGATATTGTGCCGGGGGTTGAAGCTCTTGCGCAAAACCGTACCGGCCCTACCGATCATCTCAGCAAAGGGCACCGTCAGTTGCAAAGTGCCGGGACTGGCTTCTTCTTCAAAACTCTCGAAGTTGCCTTCAAATTCGATCTCGCCCGGTCGTGAAAATCGGCGCTCGCCCCCCTGGGCGATAATTGCCTGCTCTTTGTTGCCCGCGTAGGGAAAGAGAGCCGGATTTAAAGGCTGAGCCGGGGTCTCCCCGGAGGCTTCCGCGTAAGAAGCAGCGGTCTCGGGGTTACGCGCTACGGCGATGGTCACTTTCGCCTTGCCCTCCAGCCGTCCCCATTCACCTGCGACGCGGGGCGTATCGACCAGTACCGGCCCTTCGATGCGCACACGGCTCTGCTGGTCAGTCGAACCCTTCAATAAAAAGGACGGTTGCTGTTCGGGGTTGTAGCGGGCGACCGATACCACCCCGAGCGCCACTTCCGGCCTGCGGGTCACCGATTGACCCTTTAAGTCCACGGCAAGGCGCAAAGTCTGAGAGACGGCCGAACGGCCATCGAGTCCCTCGCTCCCGCTTTCGCCCACCACTTCCACCTGGCGGATGGCCACCGGCACGACCCCATCGCCCTCCGCCACCTGAGCTACCGAAAGCGGTATCCAGCGCACTGCACCCAGTTGGTGCACCCACCAGCGCTGCTGAGGCGTGGAGTCTTTGAACTTCGTGTCCTCGAAGCGGTCAGGTAGCGCCGCCGGGTTCACGAGGTCGTGCATACCGAGCACCGTGCCCTGGGTGTCGAGCTTCGGATAGCCAAAATAAAATTGCTCGCCGCGGCGGTAGAGCCCAAAAGGACCACCGTCGGCCGGGACTGGTTCTCCCCGGTCATCGAGACCCAGCAACTGGCTACCGAGCGTATTGCGCAGGTAGGCGAGCGCCGAATCGGCCGAGAGGTAAGCCTCTGTACGCGAACGCTCGCCGGTCGTCGTGCGCGCATTGTTGAGCGAGAACGAGAAAACCGTAGTCGCCACCACGAGCAGGATGGCCCCGAGCATCAGCACCATCACCAGAGTAAAGCCGCCCTGCCGCCGAGTGGACCGTTTCACCGGGGCGGGTCCAGGGGCAGCCGCGCTCCGGCTGCCGGTTGTACGTCCCGGATGCGGGGAGTGATAAAGACCACCAGCTCGCGCTGCTGCACCTGCACGGACGTATTACTAAAAAGCTGACCGACGAGCGGCAAGTACCCCAATATCGGAAAGCGCTGGATCGTCTCTGTGTTGTTGTTCTGGATCAGGCCACCAATTTCGATAGTCTGACCGTCTTTCATCAGCATCGTGTTGGTGACCTGCCGCCGCGAGACATTGGGCGGGGTGTTGGGGGTGGCCTGCGTGCCCGGAATCGACGACTCGATTTTGAGCTGTGCGAAGACGTTGCCGTCGGCCTGCACGAAAGGCTCGATTTCGACCACGGTACCCGCTCTAATCGTGCTGACCTGGGTATTGTTGGTGGTGGCGTTGTTGACGGTAGTAAGCGTCTGCAAAACGATGTTGATGTCGGTCTGCACGTTGATTGACGCTTTCTGGCTACTCACCGTATTGAGCTTGGTGTCGGTCAGGAGCCGTCCTTTGCCCTGGGTGATGAGGCCGCTCACGACCTGCAACACGCGGGCTACGTCATTCAGAGTGCCGAAAGAACTCTGGGGTCCGAGTTGCCCAGCAAGGCTCAAAGGCGCGTCGTTGCTGGTGCCGACTGTGGTGCCGCTGAAAGTCGAGCGCAGCGGGTCGAAGACGCGCGAACCGTCCTCGGTCAGTTCGACAATCTTCACTTCAAAGACCACCTGCTTGAGCGGCTGATCGATATCTTTGAGCAGCTGTCGCACCTGATTACGCAGGGCCTGGGTGCCGGTGACCACCATCGCGTTTCGCGACTTGTCAGCCTTGATGGACTGGGTGAGGTTGCCTGGCAGGAGCGCGGGGACATCTTTGACCGGCGTGTAGGCGAGCACAATCACCTCGGTCGCTTCGAGGGCACGGCTACTCGGCAAACCAGGGGAAGCGTCGGCAATCAAATAAGTCTTACCCTGGCGGGCGAATCCAAATCGCGTCCCGGCCAGGATATTCGAGAGCGCTTCCTCGTAACCGACACCGCTAAAGCGGCCCGAGACGCGCTCGGTGATCTGGCCGCCCTTGATGATGATCTGGGCTCCGGACTGGTTGGAGATGTTCTCGATCACAGAACTCAGTTCGGCATTTTTAACGTTGATACTGACCGGGCGGTCCTTGGGGTCGGCCCCGCTGCTGCCAATCGGCCCCGTCACCGGTAACGACGTAAAGCCGCCGGTCTTGGGCACCTGGCTCACGATGTAGACGTCGCCGTCGGTGCGGTTGATAGTCAGGTTGGAAGCCGCTGCCACCGCCTGCAGAGCGTCATCGAAAGTGACGTTGTTTAAATTAAGTGAGACGCGGCCCGTCACCGAACTCTCGGTCACGACGTTGGCCTTCGCCACCCGACCGAGCAGGGTGAGCGTGTCCTTGACGTCGCCGTCGCGCACTTTAAGGCTCACTCTTTCGGCCGACCCGGCTTTTGCGACCGTACTCGGTACAGGTGGAGAAGCCGGAGTGGGCGGCAGCTGGGCGGTGCTGCTTGCCTGAATTTCAATGGTCTGCGCACCGCCCACCGGTACGGCTACCACCTGAAAAGTGCTGATGAGCAGGCGCGGCTTGTAGGTGAGGCGTACACCGCCCGCCGCCGCCTGGACCTGTACATCGCCTAGTGCGGTCGATTGCAGGGGAGGCATCGTACCCACTTCGGTCGCAGGCAGGAAGACGACGACTTCGCTCGCCGTATTGCGCTCGACTGTAAAGCTGACGGTATCGCCTGTGCGGATGCGCAGGTTTTTGCCGACAGTCTCGATGCCTGCCAGGGGCGCACCCGAGGCGGCTGTGCTGACGGTTGCCGTCAACATCACGGCCAGGGGCCAGGATTGCCATCGCTTCATCTTTGCGCTCCAGGTGATGCCGCCCGTCTAGACAGAGACGACCCGCAATAGTTCCTCAATTGTGGTGCAGCCTTCCATGACCTTGGCGATACCGGCCTCGGCGAGGGAGCGCACGTTGCGGGCGCGCAGATAGTTCTGCTGCTCGTTGTGGGGTGCGCGTTCGTGGATGAGACTGCGCAGTTCGTCGTCAACTTCCATCACCTCGAAGATGCCTTCGCGGCCATAATACCCGGAACCGAAACAGTGTTTGCAACCGCTCGCCCGCTTCCAGCGGTAGTTGTCCGCCGCATATTCAGGATGGGCGTTGAGCTTGAGGCGCTGCAAGTCGGTGCCGGCGGGGGCATAGTCGGTGCCGCAGTGCTGGCAGACGCGGCGCACGAGGCGCTGGGCGACAACACCCACCAGAGCACCGGCAATCAGGTAAGGCTCGACTTCCATATCGAGCAGGCGGCTCACCGCTCCCGGTGCGTCGTTGGTGTGCAACGTGCTCAAGACCAGGTGACCGGTCATCGCCGCCTGAAACACCGTCTGGGCCGTCTCGTAGTCGCGAATCTCACCGACCATGATGATGTCGGGGTCCTGCCGGAGAATCGAGCGCAGGCCGTTTGCGAAAGTCAGCCCCGCCTTCGGGTGCACCTGCACCTGGTTGATGCCCGGCAACTGGTATTCAATCGGGTCTTCGATGGTGACGACGTTGCGGGCCGGGTCGAGAATTTCCCGCAGGCTCGTGTAGAGCGTGCTCGTCTTACCGGAGCCGGTCGGACCGGTAATCAAGATAAGCCCCTGGGCGCGACCCAGCCAGCGCCGGTAGAGGAGCATGTCGTCATTGTCGAGGCCGAGTTCGTCGAGGGCCTGAAAAGTGTTGTTCTTAGGCAGCAGTCGCAGCACCGCCTTTTCGCCGTGCAGGCAGGGAAGGGTGCTGACCCGCAAATCGACGGCCTGACCATTGATTTCCTGGGTGACGCGGCCATCCTGGGGCGAACGGTGGTTGGCGATGTCGAGTTCTGCGAGCACTTTCACCCGTGAAATCATCACTTTGCTCTCGGCTACCGGGAAGCTGCCCATATCGCGCAGCAGGCCGTCGATCCGAAAGCGCACCCGCAGGCCACTTTCTTGCGATTCGAGGTGGATGTCGCTTGCCCGGCTCTTGAGTGCTTCATTTAAGAGTTGTTGGAGTTGAGCGCTGATCCGCTTGCCTTCGGCGGTGTTGTCGGAGCCGATGGTGATTGTAATCGCCGGTTCGGCGGTGAGCGGGTTGGCAGCGCCGGCCACGGTCTGAAAATAATCGGGCATCTGGTCGCGGCCCAACTGGTACCAGCGACGGATTTCAGAGCCTGCGAGAGTCACGGTTTTTATATCGCAGGGCAGCTTGGCTTTGACGGCGCGCAGTTCGGTCTCCGCCATCGCCCTGAAGGTGCCCACGTAGAGGCGCGACTGGTGGAAAGCAAGCGGCACTATCGAACGCAGGTCTTCTCCCATCTGCGGTGCGAGCGAACGAATCAGCCGCCAGTCGAGGGCTTCAGGTAGCAGGACCGTACCGATGCCGGGACTCTCGGCGACCGGTAGCTTCAGTTCAGGAGGCGAAGAAGAGCCTTGCATAGATTTACCGTGAGAGTTATCGCGTCAGACGTTTGGTAAGCAATTCAGAGTTCCCTGAAAGTAGCTACCGAGACCATTGTGCACTCTACACTAATTACTACAGCACGCGTGTCTTGCAGTATGCGCAAGGTATGCGGAAAACCAGCCACCTGAATTATGCAGAATTCGGCGCTCGATAAAGCAGCCTGGCTGCGCGAACACACGGTCCTTGCCGGCCTTTCGGGTACGGCCCTTGCCGGTCTGGTTGAAGCGCTTGAAGTGTTGACCATCGCTGCCAACCGCCGCATCGCCCTCGAAGATAGTCCGCCAGGGGCGCTCTATATCCTGAAAGCGGGGCGGCTTGAGAGCTACCGCACGAGCCCGACTGGCCCCGCTTCAGCGAGCAGCCTGCTCAGCGGGGCGGTCATCCACCTGCCGGAGTTGCTGCTGGGCGCGCACGCCCGCAACACGCTCATTACCCTCACAGAGTCTGAACTGTGGGCAGTACCGGCCGTGAGCTTTCAAGCCCTGGTTGCTCGCTTCCCCGAGATCGCCCAGGCTTTTTCCCGGCAACTCGCCACAGAACTCGTCCAGCTCTCGACGCAACTGAGCTTTGAGCAGGAGCGCGCCGCTGCCCTCAGACCCTACTTGATCACCCGTGCCCGGCGCGGCATCGTCGGCAAAAGCCGCTACGCCGTGAGCCTGAGAGTCGCCATCCGCAAAGCCGCCCTCGACCGGGAATCGGTGCTCATCTTCGGTGAGCCGGGGCTTGAAAAGGACAATATCGCCGCCCTCGTCCATTTCGGTTCGCCCTCCCGGCGCACCCCGGTGATCCAGCTCAATTGCGCCGCCCTGCAGCCGAGCGGCGCTGACCTCTTTGGTCGCCGGGGCGGCAAAAGGGGCCTCATCGCCTGGCTTGGTGAGGGCACGCTCATCCTCAACAACGTCCACGACCTGCCGAATCCACTGGCTATCAAAATTGCCGAACTGATCGAGACCGGTCGCTACTGGCCGGTCGCACCCGCCGGGACCGAGGCCGGGGAACCCGGTGTCTCGCAGGCCCGGATCGTGATGGTGGCCGAGAAGACGGTGCCGCTGCTCGAACGGCTGGCCGGACACCTGATTAAAGTGCCGCCCTTGCGGGTGCGCAAAGCCGACATTGAGGCGCAAATCGAGTACTACCTGAATATCATGGAGCGCTCCGAGGGCATCTCCAGGCCCCGCGTCGCCCCCGAGGCGCTCAGAAGATTGCAGGGCTACGACGTTCCCGGCAACCTCTCAGAATTGAAGAACCTGGTCGAGCGGGCTGTGAGCCAGGCCGACGGCAAAGAGCTGAATGAGGAAGTCTTCTGGCCCGCTCAGGCCCGAAAGAAAATATTCCGCTACAACTTACTCAACGCATTCCCTCAGTTGAGGCGCTTCTTGCGCAGCGAATGGTGGCCCGACCGGCTCAACAGTTTTATCCTGGTTCTCTTCGTCTTCATCGTCGCGGTGCTCTTTCTCGGGCCGCAGCAGCGCACTGAAAATTTTGCCCTCAACCTTTTCTGGGCCTGGTGGTGGCCGCTGATTCTGGTTGGTTTTCCGTTTGTCGGCCGTCTCTGGTGTGCAGTCTGTCCTTTTATGATCTGGGGCGAATTGGTCCAGAAGGTCTCGCTCCGGCTCTGGCCCCGCTCCCTCGGACGCTGGCCCCGCGAACCGGCGGAGCGCTGGGGCGGCTGGTTTTTATTTGGCCTCTTTGCGCTGATTTTTCTCATGGGGCATCCCCGAATACGCGTCCACGCGCATCGGCATGGTGGTTACGGAGTCCCTCCCGGCCGGCACCGAGTCGCTCGCCGACATCGAGCCTGGAAGTCGGGTCGTGCGCATCGACGGCGAGGAGACCCGGAACTGGGGTGACGTCGCCACCGGCCTGTATACCGCCGAGCCGGGCCCGCTGAGCATCGAGCTCGTCGACGCCTCTCGCACAGTCACCATCGAAGTGCCGGAGGACGAGTCCGCTCGGCTCGCTCTGGCCGGTGCGTTACAGCCCTGGCTCGAGGCGGG
>JANNPH010000018.1:0-11411 GCA_031399965.1 Gloeobacteraceae cyanobacterium SOY_34_metabat_159
CTCATGAAAACACATCCCGGCTCGACAAGAGCCAGTAGAAAAGCCGCCTGCAGCCCGGAATCCCACGGCAAACGAGTACCGCGACTGCCCCAGGCCAGGGACTGAGATTGTTTTTGCTTCAAAACGCAATCCGATTGCCACAGGACACCCACCAGGGGAGCCTGAAGCCAGGGCACAGAGCACTATTGCCCGAGCACCCTCAACACACTGGTCGTTGCAATCCTGTAACCACTCGCCTACTCGCCGTTAGCTTCGGCAAGTCACCACTCATCAAAACTGGTCCTTGCAATCCGGTGGAACGGCAAATTCACGACCGCCCAGATTCAAGAATGCCCAAAAGTAGTCCTGCGCTATCGCTCGGCGGTGCACAGCCCGTCTTCGGTCACGCTGCGCCGGTCCTGTTCAAGGAAGGTGCGCAGTTCCCGACTGCTGAGCAGACCCAGGGTCACCAGCAGCAGTAGAGCACCGCAGGTACCGTAGACCAGCGGGATGTTGCGCTCGATGAGGTCGGCCAGGATGCCGGTAATGGCGATGGCAAGGGGATTCAAACAGCGCGAAATGGTCTCCAGTAGTCCAAAGACCCGCCCGCGCATCTCGCTGGGCGTCGCCACCTGGATAATGCTCATCGCCATCGTGCTGATAAAGGCAATCGATAGCCCGGCGCACAGCATCAGCAGCATGCAGAGGACCGGTAGACGCGCCACACTCAGACCGCCAAACATCAGCGGTACAAAGATCATCGCCGCCGACATCAAAGCACTTTTGGTCCGAGCCGAGACCTGCAAAGTGCTCGCAAGGCCGTAGCCGACCAGAGAACCGACCCCGAAGGCCCCGACCATAAAGCCGTACCAGCTTGCCGAGAGCTTGAGGACATCTTCGACGTAAAAGGGCATCAACAAAAAAATCGGCACCGTGAAGATGTTGAGCGCGGCGGCAGCGAAGAATAGCAACCTCAGGTTGCGCCGACCCCAGACGTAGTCGAACCCGGCGACAACTGCCTGCCAGAAATCAGAGAACGCCTGCCGCCAGCTGGGGCTGCGCTCGGGCAGACGCTGGGGGACAGCGATAAACGATTCGCTCGCAGCCGAAGACCAGTAACTCAGCCCGTCGAGAAAAAAGAGCAGCGGTGCCCCGAGCGTCTGAAAGAGCAACCCCCCCAACCCCTGGCCGAACAGCAGCGCAAACTGGCCCGAAGAAGCACTCAGGGCGTTGGCGCTCTCCAGCTTCGCAGCCGGTACTAGATCGGGAATCGAGGCGGCAATCGCCGGTCGGAAAAAAGAGTCGAGTGCAGCAGTTCCGAAGGCATGGAAGGCGAGAAAGACCAGGATAATGTCGATGCGCTCAGGGATCAGCCAGAGCAGGGCCGCGAGGGTCAGCGCAAGACAACCGTTGAGCAGGTCGCTTATGACCAGGATCTTCCGGCGCGAATAGCGGTCGGCAAAAGTGCCGCCCAAAGGTCCGATGATCAGGGCGGGTAGAGCCGTCATCAAAGCCAGGGTCGCCATCAGGGTTGCCGAACCCGTGGCCTGCTTCACCCAGAGCAAAGTGGCGACGACCGACACCTGGGTTCCGAAGGCGCTGATCAGCTGGCCCTGCCACAACAAGAAAAAATTGCGGTTGAGTAACCGTTCTGGTCCCCCGAGCGTCAGTTTCATCGACCGCTCAGTGCTGTGACGGCCTTGCCTGTCGAAGCCGCCTCAAGGACGATATCGGCAGCCCGGATGGCACCACCCGCCTCGCGAATCGAAGTGCAAAGCCGCTTAGCCTGCAACTGGTAGCGCCCGTCGCCCAGCACCTTGCAGACAGCATTGCGCAACCGCTCGGCGTTCAGTTGCGCAAGGGGCAATACTTCCCCAGCCCCGGTGCGCGCAAGGCGGGCTCCGACGCCGGGGTGATCGTTGGTAACCGGGATCGCCACCATCGGCACCGCCCGGCTGAGGGATTCAAGCACCGTGTTAAAGCCGGCGTGGGTAATCGTGAGTTGCGCCTTCTCCAGTAGAGCCAGTTGCGGCGCGTAGGCAACGACGAGCGGGTCGCCGGGCAGGTGAGCGTAGTCCTCGACCCGACCGCCGCCCCCGAGGGAGAGTACCAACTGGGCTTCAAGCCCGGCGCAGGCCTGGGCAATGTAGTAGAAGCGCTCTGCAACGTTATTTTGAAGCGTGCCGAGGGAGGCGTAGATCAGCGGTCGGCCGTCCAGGCGCTCCCAGGCAAAGGGCACCGGTCGCCCCGGACCCTGGGCAAAAGGACCGGTGTGATGAAAGCAGGTCGGTAAATGTGCGTGGGGAAAATCGAACTGCTCGGTCATCTGTGAAATCTGGGCGAGTCTTGAGAAGGACTCATCGGGACCACGGTGCAGCGGCAGCTTCCACTGGTGACGAAAGTGGTTGAGTTCTTTGACCAGGGGCGCAATCACCCGGTCTACCAGGGCATAGCCGAGCCGGTTGCGCAGCTGTGCCCAGGGGGCAGTGCTGTAAGCCCAGGGCATGATCGGCGGCGGGATGGCCGGCTCGCGGTTAATCGGCAGCCCACCGCAGATACTCACAAACGGAATATCGAGCCACTCAGCACAACTGCCCCCGGCCGGTTCATTTTGATCGACCAGGAGCATCTCGACTTTTTCAGCTTTGAGGGCGGCGGGCAGGTGCGAACAGAGCAGGCGGGTCAGACGCACACCGCACTCGACGGTAAAGCGCACTGCCCCGAGGCCGCTCAGGCGCCCCAGTTCGGCTGTGGATTCGGCAAGCGAACCGGGAGGATAAGCTGCTTCTCCGACCGGATGAAAGTCCAGGCCCTCGGCTTCGATGCGCCGGGCGATATCGGGAATATGGAAGAAGGTGACCCGGTGTCCGCGCCGCACCAGTTCCTGGCCAAGAGCAGCCATCGGGTTGATGTGGCCGGGGATGGGCGGGCAGACAGCACCGAAATGGACCATCGGAAGACCCTTATTTATACGGTGGGCTTGCCGTCGTAGCGCCAGAGAGACTGTAGCGAAGCCCACAAACTCGGGCTAACGGACTGGTGATAAGCAGCCTGCGGGCTCAGTTGGGCTACGAAGCGGCGGTGGGCGGTGGCCAGGTTGTGGTAGGGGATGCTCGGAAAGTAGTGGTGCAGGGCGTGGTAGCGCAGACCCACCGGCGCCCACAGTTCTGTGAGCCAGTTGCCGGGGGTGTCGATGGAGTCGAGCAACTGGCCGACCCGGTCGAGGCTACCGGCCTGGTTGCGGTAGCGGTGCGCCCCGAGGGTGCGCAGCGAGTTGATAAAACCGATAGTGGCGGCGAGGACGTACCAGAGGACCAGGGCACGACCCGGCAGTATCCCCTGGAAACCGAGCGCAAGCACGCTCCACCAGGCAACCACCATCAGGGCTTCAAAGCGGGCAATCCGCGAGCGCTCGGGCTTCGAGAGCGCACGCACGTAGGCGAGGTTCATCGAGAGGGCCGAGGCGTGCCGTTCGAGCACACGGCGCAGGGGCGGTACCACGAAGCTCAAGGGCGAGAGCACCAAAAAGCGCAGCAGCAAGATGGCCGGCAACAGGAGGTTGTAAGCGAGAAAGCCGACGATGGCGAGCGGCTTACCGGCAAAGGGCTGGTATTCCGGGTCCTGGGCTGTGGCGTAGGTACTGGGCCGGTGATGGTCAGCGTGCACGCCGACGTAGACGAAAGACGGAAATAGCAGCGGAATACCGATCAGGAAGTTCCAGGCGGTGCTGAAGCCAGGGAGCACACTGGCGCGCAGGTGCGACAACTCGTGGACGAAGGCGAGGGCGCGGTAAAGGGCCAGGATGGCAACAGCGGTACTCGCGAACATCGTTGCTGAAAAGAGTTCGGCTGTGCAGGCGAGGGCGAAAGCTCCCCAACCGAGGGCGGCGCTTGCCAAGAGGTCGGGCCAGAAAATTTCCGGTCGCGGTTGGAACAGGTCACTGACCAGTTTGCGGTCGAGTTCTTCCTGAGCCTGGGAAGACGAATTAAGTACGTTCGCCATGACTTACCCGATGGGCCACCGATAGGTATATCAAACTTAATGTACCCAGATTGGTGCCCCGTACTACCGCCGCGGCCCCGTGAATCTGGCCCGGTTCAGCCTACTGCCCGGAGCGGGCAACCGCAAGGCCGTCGCGCAGCACCGGGCGGCGGGTGGCGATTGCTGCTTCGACGATATCGGCTGCTTGTTTGACGCCGCCGGTTTCGCGGACTGCCGCCTGCATTCGTGCTGTCTGTTGTTGATAGGTGTCTTCGTGCAGCACCTGCAAGATCGCTTCGCGCAGCCTGGGCACGCTCAACTTCGCTAGAGGCACGACCAGCCCGGCTCCCTGCCAGGCAAGACGGGCCGCAAGCCCCGGATGGTCATGGGTAATCGGGATAACGACGCTCGGCACACCATAACTGAAGCATTCGAGCACGGTGTTGAGACCCGCATGACTGATGGCCATGCGCGCACGGGCAAGCAACTCCAGCTGAGGCGCAAAAGCGACGACAATCGGGTCGCCCGGCAAATCCCGATAGTCCTCCACGCTGCCGCCGCCACCGAGGGAGAGTACCAGTTGCGCATCGAGACCGTCGCAGGCAGCGGCAATCGTCTTAAATATCGCCGCGTTGCGATTCTGGAGGGTCCCCATCGAGGCATAGATCAGCGGTCGGCCGTCCAGGCGCTCCCAGGGAAAAGAAATAGGCCGGGTCGGTTTTGCCAGGAAAGGTCCGACGTAATGGAAGTGGGGCGGCAGGGCCGTGCGCGGAAAGTCGTAGGCGGCGGGAAGCTGGGTAATCTGGGCGAGCTTGGAAAAAGAATCTTCAAAGATGCGGTACGCGGGCAATTTCGAGCGCCGCCGCCAGCGGTTGAGATCACCAGAAAGTGGGAGGCTCACCAGTTCAAAAATGGCAAAGGCCAGCTCGTTGCGCAGCCGCGCCCATGGGCTCGTGGAATAAGACCACGGACTGGAAGCGGGGGGAATGGCACTCTCGCGGTGGGCGGGCGCGGCGGCACACATGGTCACGTAGGGTAGTTCAATGGCATCCGCTAACGTCGCCCCGACCGGACAATCCTGGTCTACCAGCAACCCATCCACCCCGGCTTCTGCCAGGGCCGCTTGACCTTCATGAAAGATAGCGGCGTTGGCGTTGCGCATGATGTCGATGAGCGAACGGATGCCGATGCGGGCCTTCGAGTCCACCATCCCTGCCTCCAACCTGGCCAGGGTGCCGACCGGCAGGCTCGACTGGCCGACCGCTTTAAATTCCAGACCCCCAGCCAGTACCCGCTCTGCGACATCTTCAATATTGAAGACGGTGACGCGGTGTCCGCGGTCGCGCAGCTCGCGGCCGACCGTGGAGAGGCACTGTAGATGGCTGTAGAAGGGCGCGCTGAGAATCCCGATGTGGCTCATTAAATTCACTCGCAATTAACATTGCCCGCTCAGGGTACGCCAGGGAAGACTTGCTTCTACCAGCGAGGACGGGCGTACAGCGGGATAAGCATAATCAAGTCCTTTGAGAATGCACTGTATTGCAGGATTCCAGGACTACTGTTTTTTGCTCGCCCATTGGTATCCCCTGCTCGGGCAGGCCCACCTGCAACAATCCTTAAAAAACGAACATCGAGCGATGAGCGGTGGAGTATCCTGGAAGCGATTTTGTCTACTGGGGCATACGCGCTGTGATTGAACCAATTCTCCTGGGCCTCGTCGTCGGCTTCGTGCCGGTCACCATCGCCGGTCTACTCGTCGCCGCCTGGTTGCAGTACAAGCAGGGCAACCCCTCCGGCCTCAACGAAAAGTAACCTGTCTTGGGCGTCGGCACCCGGTCCAGTACAATCGAGACGTACCCTGCGCTGACGCCCATGCCCGACTCTGGAGCGGCCGACCAGAAAACCCTGGCAGCCATCGATATTGGTACCAACTCCATCCACATGGTGGTCGTCGATATTCAACCAAGCCTGCCCAGCTATACGATCATCTCCCGCGAGAAGCAGATGGTCCGGCTTGGCGAATACTGCCAGAAAACCGGCTGGCTGAAGCCCGAGGCGATGGCACGGGCACTGGAAGCACTCAAGCACTGCAAGACGATTGCCGAGGGCTTGAATGCTCAGGAGATTGTCGCCGTGGCGACGAGTGCCGTGCGCGAGGCCCCCAACGGGCCAGAGTTTTTACATCAGGTGCAGCGCGTCGTCGGCCTGCGCGTCGATTTGATTTCAGGCCCCGAGGAGGCGCGGCGCATCTATCTCGGGGTGCTCTCGGCCATCGAGTTTGCCGGTCAGCCCCACGCCCTCATCGATATCGGCGGCGGTTCGACAGAACTGATCCTGGGCGACGGGCACGAACCGCGCTATCTCGACAGCGTCAAAGTCGGCGCGGTACGGCTGACAGAACAGTTCGTCCAGAGCGACCCCATCAGCGAGCGCGACTACACTCGTCTGCGCAACCAGGTGCGCTCCCTGCTGGAGCCGGCCATCGAGCAACTGCGCAACAACGGCGAGTTCGTGCGCCTGATCGGCACCTCCGGCACGATCACCTGCCTTGCCGAACTCGACGCCCGCCTCGCCGGAAACCTGCCGACTTCCTACCAGGGCTACGAATTGACGCGCAGCAGCGTCGAAACCCATCTTGCTCAACTGCGCACCCTCGACCTCGACGCGAGAAAGCGCCTGCCCGGCATCTCCGACCGCCGCGCCGACATCATCGTCGCCGGAGCAGTCATCCTGCACGAAGCGATGACGCTACTGGGAGTCGAATCGCTCACTGTCTGCGAGGCGGCCCTGCGCGAGGGACTGATCGTCGATTGGATGCTCAGCCACGGCTTCATCTCCGACCGCCTGCGCTACCAGGGCTCGGTCCGTGAGCGTTCCGTCCTGCGTATGGCTCAGAAATACCACCTCGACCAGACCCACGGTGCGGAAGTGGCCCGCCTGGTGCTCAGTCTTTTTGACCAGACCCGCGGCCACCTGCACCGCTGGGGTAACGCGGAGCGCGAGTTACTGTGGGCAGCGGCGATGCTCCACAACTGCGGCTATTTCGTCAACCACGCGAGTCACCACAAGCATTCTTACTACTTAATTCGTCATGGCGACCTGCTCGGCTTTACCGAAGACGAAATCGAGCTGATCGCCAACCTCGCCCGCTACCACCGCAAAAGCGTACAGCACAGCAAACACCTGCCATTTCAGCAGCTCTCAAAAGAACACAAGCGTCTGGTCCGCCAGCTCAGCCCCCTGCTGCGCATCAGCTCGGCCCTCGAACGGCGTCACAAAGCCGTGATTCGCTCGGTGCGCTGTCAGATTCAGCCGCACCAGGTCTGCATTTTCGTACAGCCCCACGACCCATCTGACCAGTGCGAACTCGAATTGTGGAACGCCGAACTCAGAAAAGTGCCTTTCGAGCAGGAGTACCGCTGCAAGCTTTCGTTCGCACTGGAGGCACCGATGCCCTGTGTACCGGTGGTGCAGGTCGAGCAACCGGTGGATGTGAAGATTCCACAAAGTAGCTGGGTACAATAACCCCACGTTTTAGCTGGGATCGCGATGAACTCGACTGTAGTCAATTTTCCGCACACGGATACTGCTCTGCACCAGGCCGAAGCTGTCGAGCTGCGCCGGATGCTTGAGGACCGCGATGCTCTGATTCGCCAGACAGTCACCGAGCTCGTGCGCGTCAACCAGCAAAATCGCCAGTTGCAGATGAGCCTCGACCAGGCCCAAAGACCGGCGACCACCAGCCAGGATGAAGACCAGCTCATGGCCCTCAGAAGCCAGAACCAGTATCTCGAAGACAACGTCCGGCGTCTTGAAGGGCAGGTGAAGGCGGCCCGCGACGAAGTCAACGAGCGCGAGAGCGGCCTGAGAGCCCTACTGGGCAAAATTCAGGACCTGAGCGAAAACAACCGTCAGCTCGAAAAGCACCTGAACGACGTGCCAGAACTCTACCGCCGCAAATTTACCGAGCGGCTCAACCCGGTCACAGCCTGCATCGAGAACATCCAGACAGAAAACCGCCGCCTGCAGGGCGAAGTGCAGGGCATGGCCCAGAAACTACTGGCCGTACAAGAAGCCATTGCCCAGCCGCTGAGGATGCTGATGAGCCCGGCTGAGACTCCCGTCGAAGCGACCTTCGCTGCTCTCGCTCCGGCGAGCCTGGTGGACGATGTACTCGCTGCCATCGCGGACGAACCGCCGCCGGTCCTGCGCCGTTGATGGATCTGCGGATCGCCGGCCCCCGAAGCGCTGACCTACCCGCTTGCGGATAGCTACCGGAGAGTGTGCGGCAATGCGGTCATAGAGGCAGTAGACAGCAGCACAGTATGGCTCGGTTCGTCCGAAATCGCTGCGGGCGGACATCCAGGTCCCGAATTGCTTGAGCGGTGCCGCCAGATAGGACCGGCATCCCTTGCCCTCGATTTAACCAGTGCAGCGCAGACTATCGCTCTACCACTGGTCGTGACCGCACGCGGCGTGCTCTACGCGGAGGCCATCGCCCAAAGCGGCAACCTTTACTGGCAACCGGAACCTCTGAGCGACAGGCACCGCCAGACACTTTATCGCCTCGCACGGTCACTGGTCGGAATCGGCAGTGCTGTACCAGTGCCGCCGGGAGTGTACGTGGTTTACTTCTCAGTGCAGCCGGGTCGGCTCGACTTTGTACGGCTGGTGCCTTATCCGGATGAGCCGGCTTTAATCACCCTCTCGACTCAAACTCCTGACCTGTTCGAGTGCCACTGGCGCTGCGTGCTCGGGCTACCGGTCGTCGAACTGCGGGTTTACAGGCCGAGCGCCGGTTACATCGGGCTTGAACCGGAGCACTTCGAGCGCGTTCGGGAGCGCGCTCTACTCGCCCCCGAGACAACTATCTATGCCCCGGCCCGGATGGTGAGTGTGCAGGCTACTACCCTGAGCGCGGCGCAAGACCAGTTGAAGCGCCTGCTCGATTAGTTTATTGCCGCATGTTGCGCAAAGAGAACATGCAAATCTCAAAAATTAACATCGACTCAAAAGTCTGCTTCCCGTCCGTAACGGCCGATACTGACCTAGGAAGCCAGTTGCCGTAGGGTATTGCGATTCACATATGCGGAGACGAGAATCACGATGAAACAAGTATTACCGATGGTGGCAGCCTTAGTGCTTCTGGGTGCAAACGTTTCTCATGCCGAGGAGAAAGGGTTCTCGATCGGCGGTTTCACCTTTGAGAGCGAAGCGGCCTTTGTCGAAAGTGGCGCTCGTTGCGCCGTACAGCAACCAAACCCGGCCGTGGTCAAAGATGTGCAGCTGCAGATTGACCGCTGGCTCGCGGCACGCCAGGGTTCAGACCAGCCCCAGGTGACCAACTACGCAATCCCGGTCGCCTTCCACGTCGTCTACAGCGGCAGCACCGGCAACATCTCCGACTCACAGATCCAGAGCCAGATCAACGTCTTGAACTCGGCCTTCGCGGGCAGTGGCTTTTCTTTTTTTCTTGCTTCCCTCAGTCGCACCAACAACGCCACCTGGTTCGGCATGACACCCGGTTCCAGTGCCGAAGCCCAGGCAAAATCCGCCCTGGTCGTCTCGCCGCGCACGACTCTAAATTTCTACACCGCCAACCCTTCCGGCGGCTTACTGGGGTGGGCGACTTTCCCCTGGTCACTCAGCAGTAATCCCACCAACGATGGCGTCGTCGTGCTCTACTCGTCTTTGCCGGGGGGTAGCGCCGCCCCTTACAACCTGGGCGACACGGGCACCCACGAACTCGGGCACTGGCTCGGGCTTTATCACACGTTCCAGGGCGGGTGCTCTTCCTCGGGCGATTACGTGAGCGACACCCCGGCTGAGCGCACTGCGGCCTCGGGCTGTCCAACCGGGCGCGACACCTGTAGCGCCTCAGGATTGGACCCGATCACCAACTTCATGGACTACACCACCGACTCCTGCATGAACCGGTTTAGCGCCGGTCAGGTATCGCGCATGCAACAGGCAGTCAGTATCTACCGGACCGACCTCTAAAAAGTCATGGGGGCTTCCGGATTGGGAGCCCCCATGACCTGAACACTGATGTTTTGCTCGAAGTATTGGTCATTCAAGCCGGGCGTCAGCTCGGGAACAGAGGCAAGATCAGCCCGCCTGGCCGGCAGTCCACTGCTGCCACGGACCCCAGATTGCCAGGGTATAGCCCGGCACCTGGATATTGACGAACAGGGTCTGGCTGTCGGGCGAGAAGGTCGCCCCGGCAAACTCACTATCGTTGGCGGCGTTACGGGCAAACAGCACAGGCAACCCGGCCGGAGTGATGTAGATGAGGTTGTCTGCGCCGTCGCCATCTTCACAGACAAACAGGCCGCCGAAGGGCGAAATGATGACGTTGTCAGGACTCTGCAGTTGCAGCGCGTCGTCGGGCTGAGTGAATAATTCGAGCGTGCTTGCCGTGGGCTCGTACCGCCAGATCTGGCCCTCGCCATTGTTGCCGCCGGAAGTACAGCAAAAGTAGACATCGCCACCGGTCAGGTCAAAGGTCATGCCCTCACCACGGGAAAACTGGGCGGCCCCTTTGCTGAAGCCTTCAGCGCGAACGGTGTCTTCGAGCGGATCGACGTCGTCAATCGTTACCCAATCAACAGCCAGAGAGACACCAGGGATGAAACCGGTACGGGTGACAGCCTGAGGCTGGTCGATGATGCGCAACGCCTGCAGCAGTCCACCGGCCGCCAGATTGCCGGGCTGGTTGGGAATAAAGCGGTAGAACAAACCATCGCCCTGATCCTCGGTCATATAGACGATGCCGGACTCAGGATCGACTGCTGCCGCCTCGTGGTCAAATCGGCCCATTGCCACCAGCGGCACGGGAGCCACCGGACCGGTGGCAGTGCTGGGCACCTCGAAGACATAGCCATGGCGCTTGCCGACTAGAGGGTTATTGTCCGGGGTGGCCGTGGTTTCCTCGCAACTGAGCCAGGATCCCCAGGGCGTCGGTCCTCCAGCACAATTGGTGAGGGTACCGGCTAGAGAAGTGTACTGGCGGACCAGGCGGCGGCGAGCATCGACGACCACGGTGGTGGTACCGCCACTGGTGCGCGGGTCGTACCGCTTATTGAGCGGTGCAATGACCGGGAAGAGAGCAACCGGAGCCAGTTCGTGGTTGCGCACCAGGATTGTGGTGTTATTCACCCCAGCGAAAGCAGCCATCCCGTCGGGCAGACCTGGGGTCCGCGAACCGTCGCTCATCAGCTGACCGGTACGGGTCAAAATCTGGTACTGAAACCCTTCAGGCAGATCGAGCAGGCCCAGCGGATCGGGGAGGAGCGAACCGTTGCGACCAGCATCGGCCCGGGCCGGACGGGAATGCAGAATCTGCAAAGGAGCCAGGGCAGAAAGAAGACAGGTACCCGCAATAAGCCGTCGCCCCGCATCGGCCGCGTGCGTGCGCATCGCGTCGCTCTCGGCAAGGTTCAGCCGGCAGC
>JANNPH010000053.1:0-2289 GCA_031399965.1 Gloeobacteraceae cyanobacterium SOY_34_metabat_159
GCTGGGACATGATGCCGCATTCTGCGGCTGGGATGTCATGTGCCTCGGCCGCACCGCGAGCGGCGAACGTTTTCGCAATGGCCGCATCCGCCAACGGCTGAGGATCGAAAGGCAAGGGCGTCCCCTGTTCGAGGAACTGGCCTCTATTGAAGGTGGCAGTGCGGTGCTGGAATCGCCAGCGGGTCTGGCGGGTTTCCCCGTCTGCGGCACGCTCCTGCTGGCGGGACGCCGGATCGAGCCCTCCATGATGGAAGGATGCCGTACCGTGCTGCCGGGCAATGACTGCCGCTGGGGCGTGACGACATTGCCCGAAGTATTCGTGGCGCGCTACATTGGCCGGTCGGCGGAGCAGGCACGGGACTATTTCTCACGCATCTGGGAGTTGCTGCGGCCCATGTACGCCAACCGGCAGGCGCGGCGGCTGCGGATCTGGGCAACTTGACTGAACATTCGGTGCTGCGTGCTGGGTGCTGAGAACAAGCCTGAACAAGAAACACAGAGGGCGAGAGCATGGAACTGACGCCAAGGGAAAAAGACAAGCTGCTGATCTTTACCGCGGGCCTGGTGGCGGAGAGGCGCAAGGCGCGCGGACTGAAACTCAACTATCCGGAATCGATCGCCTTCATTTCGGCGGCCATCATGGAAGGCGCGCGGGATGGCCGGACAGTTGCCGAGCTGATGAGTTATGGCACGACGCTGCTGACCCGCAACGACGTCATGGAAGGCGTCGCGGAGATGATTCCCGAGATCCAGATCGAGGCGACGTTCCCGGACGGCACCAAGCTCGTCACCGTCCACCATCCTATCGTTTAAGGCAACCCTTTCACCGCAAAGGCGCAAAGACGCAAAGGGAACGCAAAGGAATGCAACTCAATCCGGATATCACTGGGGCAAGATTCGCGCAAACGAGGTCTGGTATGCGATTTCCAGTTTTCCTTTGCGCGTCTTTCTTTGCGTCCTTTGCGCCTTTGCGGTTAGAACTAAATCAGGGCAGGGGAAAAAATGATTCCAGGTGAGATAAAAACCAAAGAAGGCGAGATCGAGATCAACGCCGGGCGCAAGACGGTGACCCTCAAGGTCGCCAACAGCGGAGATCGCCCGGTACAGGTGGGCTCGCATTATCACTTCTTCGAAACCAATGAGGCTCTGAAGTTCGATCGCGCCACCGCGCGCGGGTTCCGGCTTAACATCGCAGCCGGAACGGCCGTGAGGTTCGAACCCGGACAGGAACGCACCGTTGAACTGGTCGAGCTCGCGGGAGCCAGGGTGGTCTACGGCTTCCTCGGAAAAGTGATGGGGAAACTCTGATGGCACGCACAATCGGAAGGCAGGCCTATGCGGAAATGTTTGGCCCGACCACCGGCGACCGCATCCGCCTGGCCGACACCGATCTCTGGATCGAAGTGGAGAAGGACCATACGACCTACGGCGAGGAAGTGAAATTCGGCGGCGGCAAGGTGATTCGAGACGGGATGGGGCAGAGCCAGCGCCGAGCGCATGAGGTCGCCGACACCGTCATCACCAACGCGCTGATCGTCGACTACTGGGGCATTGTCAAGGCGGACATCGGCATCAAGAACGGGCGCATCAGCGGCATCGGCAAGGCAGGCAATCCCGACATCCAGCCGAATGTGAACATCATCATCGGCGCAGCGACGGAAATCATCGCGGGCGAAGGTTCCATCGTCACCGCAGGCGGCATCGACAGCCACATCCACCTCATCTGTCCGCAGCAGATCGAAGAAGCCCTGATGTCCGGTGTCACCACGATGATCGGGGGTGGCACCGGTCCGGCGACCGGCACGGCGGCGACCACCTGCAGTCCCGGTCCCTGGCACATCGGCCGCATGCTGCAATCGCTCGATGCCTTTCCGATGAATTTCGGCCTGCTCGGTAAAGGCAATGCGAGCTTGCGCCTGCCTTTGCGCGAACAGGTTGCGGCGGGCGCCATGGGACTAAAATTGCACGAGGACTGGGGCACCACACCGGCAGCCATCGACAACTGCCTGGCAGTTGCGGACGAAATGGACGTGCAGGTGGCGATTCACACCGACACGCTGAACGAATCCGGTTTCGTCGAGACCACGCTGGCGGCATTCAAGGGCCGCACCATCCATACCTACCACACCGAGGGCGCTGGAGGCGGCCATGCGCCCGACATCATCCGCGCCTGCGGCCAGCCCAACGTGCTGCCGTCGTCGACCAATCCGACGCGTCCTTATACCGTCAACACGATCGCCGAGCATCTCGATATGCTCATGGTCTGCCACCATCTCGACCCTGCGATCG
>JANNPH010000069.1:0-27355 GCA_031399965.1 Gloeobacteraceae cyanobacterium SOY_34_metabat_159
CCAAAGTTCTCCCGAGCGAGAGGCGGGCACGGAGCGCTTTCTGGCAGCCCTCGCCCGTCCACATCTTCGCTTCGCGGGAGCCCCTTACTCACCGGGCGCAGTCGGCCGACAACTCGCGACACTGGCCGGACGTCCGGTCGTGGTCGTTGCTTTCAGTGCAGGGGTAGTCGGTGCGGCCGGAGCACTCACAGGCGGACGGTTACGCAAATTGGGGGTGCAGGTCGAAGCGCTCATCGCCCTCGATGGCTGGCTGGTACCCCTCTTTTTCAAGCCCTTCGCGGTCTACCGGGTCAGTCACGACCAGTTCACCCACGATACTTCGCTGCCACTGGGCAGCGGGCCTCTGAATTTTTATGCCGACCCCGCCGTGGCGCACCTCGACTTATGGGCACGTCCGGCCGAGGCGACGGGTTGGCAGGTAAATGGCCGGGAGCGTACGCAGACGACGGCCCTGGCGTTCTTGAATGCCCGCCTGGACGCTCACGGTCTCCACTGATTCGGGACAATTCTCGAAGGGATTGCTCTGCTCCGACCCGAGAGCACCACAATCGGCGCTATTTTGGAGGTTGACCACGGCCAAACAGGTACTTGTGCGACTACTGTCTCCCGTGCTCGCCATGCACATCCCGGACGGGTTTTTGAGCCTGCCCGTCTGTGCTGCGATGGGCCTGCTCGCTTTCGTGATGCTCGCCATTGCCCTCAAGCAGGTCGAGCGCACGCTCACCGACCGGCTCGTGCCGCTGATGGGCGTGAGCGCCGCATTCATCTTTGCAGCTCAAATGATCAACTTCCCGCTTCCCCTGGGGGGCACTTCCGGCCACCTGCTGGGCGGCACCCTCGCCGCGATTCTGCTCGGTCCCTGGGCCGGGTCGCTGGCGGTGATGGTCGTCTTCATCGTGCAGGCCCTGCTCTTTCAAGACGGCGGCATCACGGCGCTCGGTGCCAATCTTTTCAACATGGCTTTCGTCGGCACTTTCCTGGGCTACTACGTCTACCGGGCGGTGCGCTCACTCCTGGGGGACCAGGGCTGGTTTGCGATGGCGACCGCGACCGGGGTAGCAAGCTGGCTGAGCGTGGTGACGGCCTCGGCGATCGCCGCTCTCCAACTCGCTTTCTCCGGTACCGCCAACTTGAATCTGGTGCTGCCCGCCATGATGGGTGTCCATGCCCTGATCGGTGTCGGCGAAGCGGTGCTCACCGTTGGGGTGGTCAGTTTCCTCTGGCGGACTCGGCCCGACTTACTCTTCGACCCGCCCAGTCCTGAAAAGTCCACAGCACCGATTGGGGGAACGCTCGATGGGCAGTAAGTGGCGCTGGGTGCTCTTTGGCCTCGGGTTCGCCCTTGTGGTGGCGCTGGTCTCGCCTTTTGCAAGCTCCGACCCCGACGGTCTGGAGCGCGTCGCAAACGACCAGGGTTTTATAGAGCGCGAAACTTCTGGCTGGGCGTCGAAGCTGCCTTTTGCGAGCGTCTTCTCGGGCTATGCCCTGCGCGGGTTGGCAGAGCCGGGAGTGGCGAAGGCGATGGCCGGAGTCGCCGGAACCCTCGTCGTCTTCGGTGTCGCCTGGGGGACCGGGGTAGCCTTGCGCCGCCGCCGACCCGAGCGCCCAGGTTCGCCGCGATGATCCTGCACGTCCCGACCTTTAGCCTTGCCGCCTACGCAAGCCAGGACAGCCCCTGGCACCGGCTGCAGCCGCGCGTGCGTCTGATCCTCGCATTGCTGCTGGTTTTGGGAGTCACCCTGATTCCGAATGGAGCGTGGGTAGTCTGGGGACTTTACGCGGCCTTGATGTTGACACTGCTACTGGTGAGCCAGGTCTCGGTGCTGGTCATCCTGCAGCGGATCACGGTTGAATTTTTGTTTGTGAGCGTGTTGCTGCTCACGATTCTCTTCGGCGGACGAGGCGAGGCGCTTTATAACCTGGGGCCGCTTGTGATCGCCGATCAGTCACTCGTCGCTTTTTTGAGTGTGATGTGCAAAGCCCTGCTCTCTTTGTGGATGCTCAACTTGCTCACACTCACCACGGCGGCTCCAAACTTATTGCAGGCACTCGCCGGGCTCGGCTGCCCGGCATTGCTCGTGCGCATTCTCGAATCGATGCTGCGCTATGTGGCGGTCTTGATCGACGAACTGGGCAGTATGCGCCGGGCTGCAGAGGCGCGGGCAAAGCCGCTGGCCCTGTTGCGCTGGGATACCCTCGGCAACCTGTTGGGAGCACTTTTCTTGCGTACCTACGGGCGAGGCGAACGCGTCTATCAGGCGATGCAGGCCCGTGGATTTAAAGGCGAGTTTCCCGGTCTGCGCGACAAACCCCTGAACAGTGGCGAGTGGTCAGCAGTAGTCGGAACAGTTCTTTTCGTCGTCGGTACTGTCGGTACCGCCTGGTGGAGCGCCTGAATGCAGCCGCTCGTGCTCACCGACCTGCACTACAACTACCCCGACGGCACCACGGCTCTACGCGGCATCAACCTCGCCCTGGAGACCGGCCAGAACGTCGCCCTCGTCGGTCCAAACGGCTCCGGCAAATCGACATTACTCTTACATCTCAATGGCCTGCTGCGCTCGAACCGGGGAGCACTCGAAGTCGGCGGCAAGCCCCTTATCGACGCCAACCTCGCCTTCGCCCGCGGCTTCGTGGGGCTGGTATTCCAGAACCCCGAGGACCAGCTTTTCATGCCGACCGTCTTCGAGGACGTCGCCTTCGGCCCACAAAACCAGGGCCTGAGCGGCGAAGCTTTGCGCCTGTGCGTACGCAAGTCTCTAGAGCAAGTCGGCCTCGAACCGGCCCGCTTTCTAGAACGCCAGAGCTACAACCTATCAATCGGTGAAAAAAAGCGGGTGGCGATTGCCGGGGTACTCGCCATGAACCCGCAGGTGCTCATCCTCGACGAGCCTTCTGCCGGTCTCGACCCGCGCTCGCGTCGCCGCCTCATCAACCTCGTGCGCGAACTGCCCCAGACCAAGCTGATCGCCACCCACGACCTCGACATGGCGCTTGAAACCTGCGAGCGCACCGTCGTCATCGAGCGCGGCCAGGTCGTGGGCGACGGTCCTACCGAAAAGCTGCTGAGTGACCAGATCTTCCTCGAAACCCACGGCCTGGAACTGCCCCTTTCGCGCGGGCGAGGCGGCTGACTGGAAAAAGATAAGTGGGCAGTGCCACCTACCACGATGCTACGACGATCAGCCGAACCTGATCTCGTGGCCCGAGTTCATCGAGTCGGGGCAGTACGTCGCGGACGAACTCCGAAGCAATCTCGGCATAGGACTCCAGCCACTCAACCACAACCCCGTCGCGGGTCCACTCCGCATATTTGACCGGAACACCCACTGGCCAGTCCACCAACGGAAATCCCCTTGGGCAGTTGGCGAATAACGCCCCAGCCTGCGCCGGAACCATCGCTCGCCGCTGCATGATCCGCTCTTCCCAGCCGAATTCGAGAACCTCGCGGACCGTAAACCAGGTGGGCACGAACCACGGCGCACCCTCGTTCCGCTGAAGCCACCCGGCCAGTTCTGCGGACAGATCCGAGGGCAGGCCACGTCGAGGAGCGACTGGGGTGTACGGCCTGGTCGAGCGAATCGGATTACCGGAGTCGGTGAGGATGGCAGCCAACTCCCTCCTTCCAGAGTGAAACAGTTCTTCCGGCATCATTTCAGGCTCACCGCAGTCGTACCCATACTCAGGGTTCGAGAGCATCTGGCCGATAAACTCCCAGCAACCTGCATGCAACACCTCCGCATACCCGTAGATGTCCACCCCCATGCTGCCCCCCCGCGTCACACTGCGTATTATCGCAGGGCTGTAGTGTTATTCCGAAGTCAACCCTGAAATGTACGGACGGAAAGAACTTGTCTATTCCAAGAACTAATGGCTTCCCAGTACAACAAACTGCTCCTTCGGCAAGACGATCCTGACCCTCTGACCGATCGAGAACGTTTCATTCTGTGGGATCTGAGCTTGCCAGACTCGTCCTGAAGGGAAGCGCAACTTGTAGTGGTAATCCCGGCCCAAAAATGAGCGGTCGCGTACCTCAACTGGTCCACACTCATCGCAAACTAGCCGCACCGACTCCGGGTAGACGGCGAGGTCAAGTTGCGCAAGTGGACCCCGATAATCGAGGTCGAGGTCACCCAGTTCCGTCTGCCAGCCGGTAGCGGTACGGCGGGCTTCAAGGAAGTTGGCCCGGCCGATGAACTGGGCGACGAAGCGGTTGCGGGGGGCGCGGTAGACTTGCTCTGGAGTATCCCACTGCTGGATCTGGCCGTGGTCGATGACCGCCACCCGGTCTCCCAGGCTGAGGGCTTCTGAGCAGTCGTGGGTGACGAAGATAGCAGCAGTGGCAGTTTGTTTGAGGATGTTTTTGACTTCTTCGCGCAGCCGCAGGCGCTCGCTCAAATCCAGGTTGCTGAAGGGTTCATCGAGCAAGACGAGGGCGGGGGCGGGGGCGAGGGCGCGGGCAAGGGCCACCCGCTGCTGCTGACCGCCTGAAATCTGGTGGATGAAGCGGTCGCGCTCCGGGAGAAGACCAATCAGTTCCAGGAGTTCGTCTACGCGCTTGGGGGCGGAGGGACGCAGACCGAAGCCGATATTCTGGGCGACGCTCAGGTGCGGAAAGAGGGCAAAGTCCTGAAAGACCATGCCGATACCGCGCTCCTCGGCCGGTAGGACACTACCGCGCTGGGCGACGACGCGTCCGCCAAAGCGAATCACCCCGCAGTCGGGCACCTCAAATCCTGCAATCAGCCGCAGGAGCGTCGTCTTGCCGCAGCCGGAAGGTCCGAGCACCGTCAGGATTTCCCCCGCTTCGACAGCGAACGTCACATCCTGCAGGGCACTCTGTCCACGTGCATAGTGCTTGCCCAGATCCTCGACTTCGAGCACCGAACCCATCAACGGCCCTCTCCGGCCCGAGCGCGTACGAACAAAAAGCTCAAAGGCACGAGCGACGTGAGCACCAGCAGCAGGGCCGCCGGGGCCGCGTGGCTATAAATCGACTCACTGGCCGGGATCCAGATACGCACGCTCAAGGTGTCGAAGCCGGCGGGTCGCAGCAGGAGCGTTGCCGGCAACTCGCGCAGGCTCGACAGGAAGACCAGGGACCAGGCAGCCAGCAGGCTCGGCCACAGTAAGGGAAAGACCACCCGGCACCAGGTGGAAAATGGCCGGTGCCCAAGGGAGCGGCTCGCTTCTTCAAGGGAGGGCGAAATCTGTGCCAGGGCCGAGCGCAGCCCCTGCAACGCCTCGGGCAGGAAGCGGACGATACAGGCAATTACGACCATCGCCACGGTGCCGTATAGCCATCCCAAGTAGCGGTTGCCCAGAAATACCAGGCTGAGCGCCACCACCAACCCCGGCAGGGCATAACCCAACTGTGAGATGCGGTAGGCGAAGTTGGCACCGACACCCGGATAGCGAACCGACCAGAGCGCCACGGGCAACGCGGCAATGGCGGCAATCGTGGCCGCCGCCATCGCTACTCCCAGCGAGTTGAATAACCCTGACCAGATGTTGTTGTAAGAAGCCGTCCAGACTGCCGCCATGGCGCTTTCGTCCGTGAGGCTCTCAATGGTCCAGGCAATCAGCAATCCCATGGGCAAAAACAGCGATAGCCCGAGCACCCCCACAACGGCCCCCAGGGCCGGTAGACGCCAGACCCCCAGGGGCACCGGCAGGCTCGGTCGCCAGGCACTGCGTAGCTGGGCGACGCGCCGACCTTGCAGGCGTTGTTCGGCCCAGAGCACCATAAAAGCGATCAAGATCAGCACTGCGCTCAAGACTGCGGCTCCACTGCGGTCGTAGCGCGTCGTGAGCTGGGTGTAGATAGCGGCGGTGAAAGTCTCGACCCGCAGGAGACTCACGACACCAAAGTCTGCGAGAGCGTAGAGCCCGACGAGCAGGCCACCCGCCCCAATCGCAGGGCGCATGAGTGGCAGGGTGACCCGCCAGAAAGTCTGCCACGCCCCCTGGCCGCAGGCACGCGCCGCCTCGATGAGCGAACGATCGGTGCCGCGCAGTTGTGCGCCGACGAGCAAGTAGACAAACGGATAGGTAAAGAGCACCAGCACCAGTACGGCCGCCGGGAATCCGATGAGCCGCACCTGAGGTATAGCCGCTACCCCCAGTTGGGTCGCCAACCACTGTTCGAGAAGACCCTGGGGACCCAGCAAGGTCAAATAGCAAAAGGCACCGACGTAGGGCGGTATCACCAGGGGCATCGCACAGAGCACCCGCCAGAGGCCACGGCCCGGTAAATCGGTGCGCTCGACGAGAAAGGCAAGGCCGACTCCCAGGGCGACAGCCAGGGTCGTCACCGTCACAGCAAGCGAGAAAGTTGTGATCAGGAGTGGCGCAAGCTGGGTGGCAAAGAGGCTGCTCCAGGTCGCCTGGTCCGCTTCCAGGCTTCGGACGAGCAAGTAGACGAGGGGCAAACCCAGCAGGGCAGCGACCCCTCCGGCCGCGAGTCGGAGGGGGAGGGGGGCAGTGCGTGGAATAGGCCGGGCTTCGACGATATTGCGCATCTAGGTCAGGGCATCCCGGCGGTGTTGGCGAGCTTGAGCGAGGCGTCCACTTCCCGTGCCAACACCGAAAGTGGTACCTGGGTCACCTTGAATTCCCCTAGAGAGCGCACGTCCGACTGGGCCGCCACTCCCGGCAGGAGCGGAAACTCGTAGTTGGTCTTGGCGAAAATCTGCTGCGCCGGGGCGGTGGTCAGAAAGTCGATAAATTGCTGGGCCGCCGCCTGGTGCCTGGCCCCTTTGACGATGCCCGCGCCGCTGACGTTGATCATCGTGCCGATACCGCCTGCGCCCTGATCCGGGTAGATAACGCCCACGGGCGAATTCTCGGCCAGTTGCAGATGGTAGTAGTAGTGGTTGACCAGCCCCAGCGGAAATTCGCCGCGGCCGACCGCCTTGCGCACATCGGTGTGGCCTTTCAAGAAAGTTGTCTGATTAGCCACCAGACCTTTGATGAAGTCGCGGGTTTTCTCATCGCCCAGGGCAGTGCGCATTTCGCTCACCTGGCCCAGCATCGACTCGTTGGCGGTGCCTGCCGCCGCGATCTTGCCTTTCCACTTCGGGTCTGTGAGGTCAAAAAGCGAGGTGGGAAGTTCGTTTTCTTTGACCAGGTTCTTGTTGTACATGATTACGCGCGCCCGGCCGGTGACGCCGACCCAGCCCGTTCCCCGGTAGCGGGCCGGGATTTTTTGCACGGCGCTCGAAGTGTAGGGCTGCAGGACGCCACTGTTGCCCAATCGTCCGAGCACGCCCGCGTCGGTGGCGATAAATACGTCGGCCTGCGGGTTATTCTGCTCTTCGCTCAACTGGTTAGCCAGGGCACTGCCGTCGCCGGTCTTGAGCACGACCCGGATGCCGGTCTGCTTCTGGAATAGATCGAGCACCGGCTGTACCAGCGGCTCCTTGCGGCCGGAGTAGACGATGAGTTCCTGAGTTTGGGCGGGGGCACTGGGAATACCCGTCAAAAAGACGGCTCCCGCCACCCAGATACCGAGCCATTTTCGACGTGTCAGCAAAGCAAGCTCCCTTCAGAAAAATACACGCAAAAATACGCCGCCGAAGGACAGGTAAATCTCCCGGCAACCGGTCGATGGGTACCTGCAACGGCGATGCAGCTTCAAAACTATAGAACTTAATGCAATTAAGTGTCAATTACTATTAGCGGCAATGCTGACGGCCAGTGACCGAAGGAGCAGTTCTATCTCCCACGGGCATCGGCTTTGGCAGACTAGCGGTCTACCCTCACCTGATTCAGGTGCAGCTCAATAGCAATTATTTGCAAGACGGCCTAAAGACTGCCCACGGCGGTGCGAGCAGCGGAATGCTAGAGACGGGGATCGACCGCTTCGCTTTCGAGGGCAAGCACGCCGAAGACGCACTCATGGACTCGCCAGAGAGGTTCACCCCCGACGAATCGCTCCAGGGCTTCGATACCGAGGGCAAACTCGCGCAGGGCCAGGGAACGCTTGGCGCCGAGACCGCGCGACCGCAGCCGTTCGAGGTTGGCTTCGAGAGTGTATTCCGGTCCGTAAATAATGCGCAGGTATTCTGGTCCGCGGCACTTCACGGCCGGTTGGATCAGCCCCTTTGCCCCACGCACTACGAAGTCCAGGGGTTTGACCACCATTCCTTCCCCACCCTGGGCTGTTAATTCCTCCCACCAGGCGACCCCCTCCTCCACGCTTTGCGGGTCGTTTACTTCTATCGTTTTATTTGCCGTGGCTACCAGGATCGGGTCCTCGCAGAACCGGGCAATCGTGCCCAGGTGCCAGAGATGATCTTTGTCCGTATGGACGTGGCCCTCTGTAGCCAGGATGTGAAAGGGTGCAATTTTAAGGTCATCGAGTCCCTGGACCGGCCAGCAGTAATGACGGTAGGCGGCGACGAACCGTTCGGCCAGGTGGGCGCGTTGGCGCTGCTGTTCTAGATTCTCGCTGGGCAAGACACCCCGCTGAGCCGCCTGCTCCAATAGCGGCAACGCCTGAGAAAGACTGGCCACAGCAGAAGCACCCACGGCAGCGTACTGCGTGCGCAGTAACTCCTGGGCTTTGGCGGACCAGGGCATCAGTTCGCAGTCGAGTACCACCCAATCTGTCTCCAGTTCCTGCCAGAAGCCGGTCCGGTCCAGGGCGGAACGGACCCGCTCCACCAGGGACTGCTCCAGGGCCGAGCCGTCGAAAAAGTGTCGCCCGGTCCGTGTCAGGCAGACACCACTGCCCTCGCCTACTACCCCAAAGCGGCGACGAGCGGCCAGTTCGTCGCGGCAGACGACCAGGATGGCCCGTGAACCCATGTGTTTCTCTTCGCAAATGACACGCTCGACGCCCCGAGCGCGGTAGTAGGCGAAGGCTTCAACTGGGTGCTCCAGGAAACCGGCCTGCTGACTCGTCTCAGAAGGAGACATCGTCGGCGGCAGGTAGACGAGCCACTTCGGGTTGGCGGCAAAGCGGCTCATCACTTCCAGGGCAGCAATCGCGTTTTCTTCGCGGATGACGATGTTGCGCATCCACTTTGTCTCGACCACCCGCTTACCCATCACCCCGGCAAGATCTAATAGTTCGTCCTCGCGCTGCTGGCCTGTGAGGGTCGGAGCGGTGATTTCGGGCAGCCGTAGTGGACGAACGGGTTCTGTGTAAGTCCGCGCCGCCGGTACTGTGACCAGTTCTCGTTCCGGGTAGCGCAGGGCTGTGAGCCGACCACCGAAGACACAGCCGGTATCGATGTTGATCGTCCGGTTCAGCCACTCGGGATCCGGGATGGGTGAATGTCCGTAGACCACGGTTGCCTTGCCCCGGTACTCGGCAGCCCAGTTGTGGCGCACCGGCAGACCATATTCGTCGGTCTCCCCGGTCGTCTCGCCATAAAGACAGAAGTCGCGCACTTTGCCGGAACTGCGGCCGTGCATCCTTTCGACCAGTCCCGCGTGGGCGACCACCAGTCCACCGCCATCGAAGACGTAGTGGCTGATAAGCCCGTCTAGAAAAGGCACCAGGCTCTCTTTAAACTCGGCACTTTCTAGTTCCAGTTGCTCTAGCGACTCCGCAAGGCCGTGGGTGACCTGGACGTTGCGTCCTTTTAATTTGCGCAGCAGCTTCGCTTCGTGGTTACCGGCCACACAGTAAGCAGTCCCCGCCCGGACCATGCCCATTACCAGTTTGAGCACGGCGGGAACGGCCGGTCCCCGGTCTACCAGGTCACCCAGGAAGACGGCACGGCGGCCGGGCGGCGGCTCCACGGTACCGTCTGCCGCCACCCGATAGCCCAACTCCCTCAGCAGTGTCTTCAGTTCGTCGTAGCAGCCGTGGATGTCGCCAATGATGTCGAAGGGGCCTATCTCCTGCCGACGGTCGTTCCACAGTGGCTCGCGCACCACTTCAGCTTCTACGTCCTCTTCAGAGCGCAGGATGAAGACTTTGCGGAAGCCCTCGCGCTCCAGTCCGCGCAGCGAACGCTTCAACTGCTGGCAGTGCTGGCGGACGACTCCCTCGCCGAAGGGCCGATCCAGACGAGTGCGGTGGCGTTCGACCAGTAACCGTTCCGGCAGGTCGAAGACGATGGCGACAGGCAGGACGTGGTTGCGGGCGGCCAATTCTACCAGCGGCTTGCGCGCCTCGGCCTGCACGTTGGTGGCGTCGATTACGGCGATCTTACCCAGGGCCAGCCGTCTACCGGCCACGATGTGCAGCACCTCAAAGGCATCTTTACTAACCGACTGATCGTTCTCGTCGTCCGCCACCAAAGCCCGAAAATAATCAGAAGAGAGTACTTCGGTTGGCCGAAAATGCCGACGAGCAAAAGTAGATTTACCGGAGCTGGTGGAACCAATCAGCACCACCAGTGACAGGTCGGGAATCTTGATCTTCATCGTTCAAACACTCCCATTTGCGTCGGCGTGCCCAACTCCGGATCCTCAAGTCCAATGCCGACGAAACGCAGGCGCAGTCCATAGCGACCGGCAATACGACTGGCCCAGGTCTGAAACTGCTCGCGGCTCCACTCGAAGCGATGGTCGCGGTGGCGCAGTTGGCCCGTGGGCAGACCCGTAAAGCGCTGGTTGTACTCGACGTTTGGGGTAGTAATCACCGTCAACCGGGCACCCACGCACTCGAACAGGATGCGCTCGAAAGTGGCCAGTCGCTGCGGGTCCAGGTGCTCAATCACCTCGATGACCGTGGCCGCATCGAAACCGGCCAGCCGCTCGTCGCGGTAGGTCAGCGAACTCTGAATAAACCGGATTCGCCCACGCTGGGCTTCGTTCAGGCGCTCCAGGTGGAGGCGTTCGTGTGCCCGCTCCAGGCTGCGCCAGGAAACATCTATCCCCAGCAGCTCCTCGAACTGACGGTGCTTCAGCAGACACTCCAGCAGCTTTCCCTCGCCACAACCCAGGTCCACTACCCGCTTTGCACCACTTTCCAGGAGCGTAGAAGCAACTGCCTCCAGGCGCTGCTCGTTGAGGCTGAGCGACTTTTCGAGGGCCATCTCCTCGGTAGCGCGAACCTGCTCAGCACCGTCCGGGTCCAACTGATCTTCAGCCTGAACCAGTTGGGCCAGGGCTTCGCGGGTGAGTGCGCGCTGCCGCTTCAAGTAACGATGCACGATTTCCTCACGCGCCGGATGACCGGCAAGCCATTGGCCGCCGTGGCTGAGCAACTTGTCAATTTCTTCTTTACCGACCCAGTAGTGCTTCTGGTCGTCGAGCACCGGCACCAGGACATAAAGATGCGAAAGCAATTCCTGCAGGCGCACCAGACCAGACAACTCGACGCTGAAATAGGGACTGGCCCCCCATTCAGGAAACTGGCTATCCAGCGCAATCGGGCTGACCTGAACTGCGTACCCCAATGGCTCGAACAGCCGACGCAGGAACAGCTCTCCTCCCCGGCACGGCACCACACCGAGTCGGGCGGTGAGCGGCAGGGCCAGCTTCGCCAGATCTGGGCGCTCGCGGCTGTGGCCAGACAGAGCAGAACCGAACACCTGAGAAATCGCCACACTCAAAAACGAAGAAGCGACGTACGGCCGGTCATTGACGTACTGCGCAAGCCCCACTCCTCCGCGCACCAGGCCGACCGGGTCAACCTCCAGCAAAAGCGCGCAGGTGCAGCGCTCAGGGGTGGCTTCCGGGTAGAAGACGCTCGCCCGCCCGAAGGACAACTCGAAATGCTGGCAGCGCTCGGGGTTCTTGTGCAGCAGATAGCCCAGGTCCGTCGCCGGAGAATAGGTCGTGGAAAGGGTAAGTAACACGTTTTGCTCTGTAATCTCTCAGGATTGTGCCCGGCTCCAGGCCAGTCGGCTTATACTACAAATATATTACAAACGAGAGCAGTCGGGCAGAGCGACCCTTGCCGCAGAAAAGCCTGCCCGCCCGCTAAGCTGAGAGAGCGAACTTGTAACAGGTATTACAGCCCATGGAGACGCGCTACAACCCCCGGTCCATCGAGCCGCGCTGGCAGGCCCAGTGGGAAGCCGCACCGGCGCTCGAAATCGACGGGCGGCCAAAATTTTACGCGCTCTCGATGTTTCCGTACCCCTCCGGTGCCCTGCACATGGGCCACGTCCGCAACTATTCGATTACCGATGTGATCAGCCGCTACAAGCGGATGCGTGGCTTCAACGTCCTGCACCCAATTGGCTGGGACGCCTTTGGCCTGCCGGCTGAGAACGCCGCCATCGACCGCGGCATCCCCCCGGCCCAGTGGACCGAGCAAAACATTGCCCAGATGCACGAACAGCTCAAGCGCCTCGGTTTCGCCTACGCCTGGGACCGTGAAGTAGCGACCTGCAAGCCCGAGTATTACCACTGGACACAGAAGCTCTTTCTAGAATTCTGGAAGGCAGGACTTGCCTACCGCAAAGCGGGCGTCGTCAACTGGGACCCCGTAGACCAGACGGTGCTTGCCAACGAACAGGTCGATGCCGAGGGACGCTCCTGGCGTTCGGGTGCCCTGGTTGAAAAGCGGCCCCTCGAACAGTGGTATCTCAAGATCACCCAGTACGCAGAAGAACTGTTGCAGGACCTGGACAAGCTCAGCGAGTGGCCCGAGCGCGTGCGGACCATGCAGGAAAACTGGATCGGTAAGTCGGTTGGTGCCGAGTTGCGCTTTCCCATCGACGGTTACCCCGAAGAAATCCGCGTCTTCACCACTCGTCCCGATACCGTCTACGGCGTCACCTACCTGGTGCTCGCGCCCGAACACCCGCTGGTCGGTCAGATTGTCGCGCCCGAATCGCGTGCGGCAGTCGAGCAATTCATTACCCAGGTACGCTCTGAGAGTGAAATCGAGCGCACCAGCGAAGACCGGCCCAAGCAGGGCGTGGCGACCGGGGCTACCGCCACCAATCCGTTTACCGGTAAAAGCGTGCCGGTCTGGATTGCCGACTACGTGCTTTACGAATACGGCACCGGTGCAGTGATGGGAGTACCAGCCCACGACGTACGCGACTTCAGCTTCGCCACCCGCTATGACCTGCCGATCCAGCTCGTCATCCAGTCGTCCGACGCTTCGCTTTCCAATCCGCCGGAGGCGGCCTACACCGAGTCCGGCGTTCTGGTCAATTCAGGCGTCTTCGATGGCCTCGACTCGCCCACGGCCAAGCTCAAGATTATCGAACAGGCCGAGCACGAAGGGCGGGGCACGGGCCGCGTGCAGTACCGCCTGCGCGACTGGCTCATTTCCCGCCAGCGCTACTGGGGCTGCCCGATTCCGATGGTCTACTGTCCGAGTTGCGGCATCGTGCCCGTGCCCGACGCGGCGCTACCCGTCAAACTGCCGGAAAATGTCGAGCTGAGCGGGCGCGGCGGCTCGCCCCTGGCCAGGCTCGACGACTGGCTCAAAGTGGATTGCCCGGCCTGTGGTGGACCGGCCCGCCGCGAGACCGACACGATGGACACCTTTATCGACTCGTCCTGGTACTTCCTGCGCTTTGCCGACGCCCGCAATCCGAATGAGCCATTTAGCCGCGAGGCGGTCAATCACTGGTTGCCGGTCGATCAGTACGTGGGCGGCGTCGAACACGCCATCTTGCACCTGCTTTATTCGCGCTTTTTTACCAAGGTGATGCGCGACCGGGGCTTGCTCAGTTTCGATGAACCCTTCAAGCGGCTCCTGACCCAGGGCATGGTACTCAGCAACGCGTTCGTCGATCCGGCGACCAAGAAATACTACCCACCCGAGACAGTGGTCGAGCGCGACGGCGGGTTCTACAGCCGCAGCGACGGCGCACCGCTTGCCGTGGTGATGGAGAAGATGTCCAAGTCCAAGTACAACGGCATCGACCCGTTCACGGTGCTCTCGGAGTACGGGGCCGACACGGCGCGCCTGTTCGTACTCTTCAAAGCACCGCCTGAAAAAGAACTTGAATGGTCCGACGCCGACGTCAAAGGCCAGTTCAACTTCCTGGGCCGCGTCTGGCGCGTGGTGCACGGCTTCGTGAGCGGCGAAAAAGCGAGCAAGCCGGTCACAGAGGTTCAGGAACGCGACTTGCGCCGGGAAGTGCACCGGGCAATCGCGGCAGTGGGCGAGGATATCGAACTCTATAAGTTCAACACGGCAATCGCGGCTTTGATGAAGCTCAACAACGCCCTCACCGACTACCCGGCCGCCAATACCCCCGTCTACACAGAAGGCGTCCGTGCCCTCGTCCAGTTGCTGGCACCCTTCGCACCCCACGTTGCCTCAGAACTGTGGCAGAGTCTTGGCGACGGCGACGTGCTCACCACTGAGTGGCCGGTACTCGACGAGTCGGCTCTGATCGAGGACATGATCACCGTCGTCATCCAGATCAACGGCAAAAAGCGCGACGAACTCCAGGTATCCGCCACCGCCAGCCGCGAAGAACTGGAGCAATTTGCCCGCGACAGTGAAGCGGTGCGCCGCCACACCGAGGGTAAGGAGATCAAGAAGCTAATCGTCGTTCCTGGAAAGCTCATCAACCTGGTCGTCGCCTGACGCCTGGGGTCTTCGTGAAAGCAGGAGCGGTTTCGGGTCTTCCGAATCGGCTGGACAGAGCATCCCTGGTGGGAATGGCTACAGGAACCAGGCTCTTGTCCAGCCGATTGGATGCGGTATACCAGAAGCTTCAGGTCGATTAATTGCTTTCCTGGAAGTCGCCGTAGTCGGGTTGGTAGCCGCCTTCTTGATAGTCGTCCACAAGCCCCGGTTGGTAGCCGCCTTCTTGATAGTCGCTTTCCTGGAGGTCGCCGTAGCCTTCTTGATAGGCGCTTTCTTGAAAGTCGCCCACGAGCCCCTCGCCTGCGGGTTCCGGTGAGTAACCACCTTCTTGGTAATCACCTACGAGCCCCGGCAAGTAACCGCCTTCTTGATAGTCGCCTTGTTCTTGATAGGCACCTTCTGGTTGATAGGGCTGGTACTCACTATCGGATTGATAGGCACCCTGGGAATCGCCGCTTTCCGCCTGGGCGTAAGGATCATCCCGGCCGCGCAACTCTTCGGCAATATAGCCGATGCCCAGGGTGCCCAACGCGCCGGTCATCATGCCGTAGCCCTGGAGAAGGTCGGCGGGGCTGTTCTCGCCGATGCCAAATTCATCATTGATGCCCTGGCCGAGTCCGTCGAAGTGGCCGTCTTTGTAGTCCTGGTCGGTCACGGTTTTGGCGTCGAAAGTGCTTTCTTCATCGAAGAGTCCCTCGTGCCGGGTGCCCATGATGTCGGTTGCCATGTCGCCTAGCTCTTCGCCGACCGGTTTGATGAAATCCCCGACGATCGGAATCTTACCGACTGCATCGGGAAGGATGTTGTCGAGCAGGCTGCCGTCGTGATCGGAGTCGTACTCTTTTTCAAGCTCACGCGCACTGTGGGTCAGGCTGTCGAGAGCACGGTTGCCCAGCCTCTCCGCGCCTTCAGCCACTTCTTCCATCCATTCCATGCTGTTCTCCTTCCTTTTGGTATGTCGTCAGAAAGACTTAGGCAGAAACAGAGCAAAATGTACGTGCTTGATGCATTTTCTGCAGAAAGTTGCCGCTATTGAGTAGACCTTGAACCATAGACGGGCAAATTGATCGCTGAGCAGGGTCTGTCGAGCACATGACAATCTGTTGTTGGGTTCAAATCGACGCCGGTGCACTCGCTGTGTGCCGATGCTCAGCCGGGTACAATGTCCTCAGTTTTAAGAGACCATTCCAGATGCCGCGATTCCTGCAAGCGATGAGCGCATTTCTCCTTGCGGCACTGCAGATTCCTTCGACTGTTCTGGCCCAGGCTCCGACTACACTCAGCAGCATCAAAGCAGAGGTACATCGCTTCAATTTGAGTGCTGTTCTGCTGGTCACTGACTTTGAGACGGACCCGCTACTGCTCGGGTGGACGATCACCGGCGCTGCCGCGAGTTGGACCGAGGCAGAAGCGTTCTCCGGTACGCACTCGATCTTCGCCCTCGGCTACACCTGGTCGAGTCCGGCTCTGGAGACGACGCCCCTGCAGTGGTACCGGCTCGGCTTCAAATCGAAAGCGCCGGGAACGGTCAACAATCTGGGCAGCATCGGCTACGCCTTCTGGTCAGCGCTTTCCTACGACGATGCCGGTGTGCAATTGAGCGCCGACCAGTATTCGAGTATTTTTCAGTCGAATGCCTGGGTCAACAACGAGTACCGAATCCGCGCCAAGACGACTGCCAGTCCTGCGGGCGCTCTCGTTGCCACCCGAATGAAAGTTAACTTTCAGCCGACGGGCGAACAACCTCTTTACGTAGACGATGTCGTCCTCGAGACGACCACGGACACAGAAGTGCTCCAGTGGGCCGACGCACTCTACACGCAGCTACCAAAACTTGCCTACCTGCCGAAAGCAAATCGCTGGGAGCGCATCCCACTGGCACTCGGAAAGTTGCGCACGGCCCAGACCCTGCGCGTCGTCATGCTCGGCGACAGCGTCCAGCAGGACACCGCCAACGCACCGATCGACGCCTTTATCGAGCGTCAGTACCCCGGCAGCACCATTGAACTAATTTCCTCGACCCGGGGCGGTACGGGTGTGCAGTACTACAAAGATCACGTCGAGGAATTTATCACCGCCTACTGGCCGGACCTGCTGGTAATTGGCGGCATCAGCAACAGCGAAAATATGGCGGACTTTCAAAGTGTGATCGACCAGGTACGGGCTTCTGACGCAGCCACCGGCCGCACTACCGAGATCATGCTCCTGACGAAAGCCTGGAGCCCGAACGCTTACCCGGTGGCAGAGTATTATTTTCTGACTCCGGATGCAGTCGAACTCGACCAGAACCCCGCCAACAATCCGACCATTCCCAGCAATTATCGCGGCGCGCTGCTGAATCTTGCCTCTATCAACAACATCGAATACCTGGATATCGAGGGAATTGTCAGCGAATTTATCTACGGCTCGGCGACTGTCGCCGGTTACGGTCCTCCCGACCCATTCGGCAATCCCTACAGCTACTGGATGCGCGACTTTATCCACAGCAACGACTACGGCAAACAAATCCTGGGTCGTGTGCTCGAAGCTTACTTCGCTCCCCTCGCCGTCATCGGCAACTTCAGCCCGCCCATCGCGCCCGTCGGTACCGCCATCACCATCCGGGGCGAATACTTCAGCGGGGTAACAGCCGTCTACTTCAACGGCATACCCTCCCCCAACGTCGCCATCGATTCAGCCAACCGTCTGCGCGCTACGGTTCCCGGCGGTGTGACCAGCGGTTACATCACGGTGCGGACCCCAGCCGGTACCAGCTCGTCTGCTCGCAAATTTCGTGTAGTGCGCTGACTGGCGGTGTCGAAAACCGCTACTCTGCTAATTTTCTTGTGAGAGCGCGGGCCTCTTCCAGGCTCGCGTGGCGGAGGCGCTCGAAAGTCGCAAGGGCCTGGGCAGCCAGTTCCTGAGCCTCGCCCTTTCTGTGGAGTCCCGCCAGCACGCGGGCCATCCGGAACTGGCCTTCCGCTACGAGATCTCGGCGGTGAATCTTCAGGGCCAGTGCCTGCCCCTCCTGGAGCCAGCGCTGGGCAAGGGGAAGGTCCGCCTGGTGGTAAGCCACCAGTCCCAGGTTGAGTGCGGAAATCGCCCGCAGCTCTTCGAGGGTGTGGGATAGAGAGTGGGCCTGGTGGAAGCAGGCGTTTGCCCGCTCGAAGTCCTTGCGGTCGCACTGGACGCGCCCGAGGTCGTTGAGCGTCGTCACGATCTGACGGACCGTGCCGTGGGTACGGCAGAAGTAGAGTACCGCCTGCAGGCGAGCCTCAGCCAGGTCCAGTTCGCCCCGCGCCCTGGCCTGTAGCCCTTCCCAGCGCTGCCGGTAAATATCCACGTCTTCTTGCAGTCCGCACTGAGCCGCCGCGTACAGCAGGCGCTGCATCCAGTGCTCCGCTTCCTGGGGTTCGTTTCGGGCGTAGGGACCGTAGACCCACACCAGGCACTGAGCGCTCCAGACGGCTCCCATCCACTGCTCGGCAGCAGTGGAGACATCAAAACCCTGTCTGGCGATTTGCACCAGTTCGGTCCAGTAGCCCCGAAACCACAAAAAGCGGCGCAGCGAACGGATGAACTCAATCAGCAGCAGGGACGAGCGCCGGTGAATCGGGGTGTAGCCGTTGCTGCTCATCTCCTGCAGCCAGATCAAGCAGCCCTGCAGGTTGGGCCACTCTGCCTCCAGCCGGTCGTGGCTCGCGAAATCCTCGGGATGGTCGCCGCCATGAGTACGGGCAAATTCGGCCCAGACCTGGGCGAAGCGAAAGCCGCTCTCGTCGTCGATGCGGCTACCCGCCAGGGCACTGGTCAGGGGCAGCAGATGAAAGTGCGCGTGTTCAGGATCGCTCTCCGCAAGCGACAACTGGACCAGTTGCTCACAGGACTCCTGCACAACTTCCAGGGTCAGGCCGCTTGCCGACGCGAGCATCGGCAGCGTGGCCGGTGCCCGAAAGAGGGTCAGGGTCGAAAATACCTGGCGACCAGTAGCTGACAGCTGCTCTAGTGATTCAGCGAAGACGAACCCGTGCAGGTCGCTGGTCATGGCGGCCTGGGCAAGTAGTTCCAGGACGCTCTCGAAGCTGTAGCCCTTTTCTGTAATCAGCCGCACGGTCCAGCGCAGCGCCAGGGGTGAGCCGCCCGCCGCCGTGTAGAGCTTCTGGATACCGCTCTCGCCCAGTTGGCTGATCAGTTCGCGGACGGCGGTATCTTCTGTGGCGAGGCGGGCGAACAGTTCGTGGGCCGTCTGCCAGGGCAGGGGGTCGAGCCGCACGGTGACGGCACTCTCACCCGAGCGGCGGCGGCTTGTGACGATGGCCTTACAGTCGCGGGGTAGACGCCGCAAAAATTCGCCGACCTCCTGGCGGTCCTCCGCCGAGAGCGTCTCCAGGTTGTCGAGCACCAGTAGCGAACGCGTCCCTTCAAGCGCCCGCTCCAGGTGCTGGCGCTTCTCCTGGGTCGAACCGAGCCGCCGGACTTCCACTCCCCGCAGGTGACCGAGTTCGTCGAGCAGCGCATCGAGCGTAGTCGGAGCCAGACTGTCGTTCTGCACGCCCCGTGGAGTGAGATAGGTCGTCTTGGCACTCACCCAGAGATAAGCGTTGAAGAAGCTTTCCTTGCGGCACAGGTGGGCGACTGCGAGTGCAAGGGCACTTTTGCCCAGGCCGCCCTGCCCGTCGATCACCACGCCCCAGCCGCGCTCCTGGGGGCTGAGTCCTTCCAGGCACCGGGCAATCTCCGCCTCGCGCCCCACAAAAAGATCGCTTACAGGCAGGTTGTCGACAGCTGGAGCCTGAGGAGCAGCGCTTGTGGTCGGCACCAGATCGACCAGGTAGTCTTCCAGGCGGTCGCAGCGGTCCAGTTGCCGGTCCACGTCGTCGAGAAATTCCCGTAGTTCCGGGGTGGTCGGGTAGGCAAGCGCCATCTCCTCCAGGTCCTGCAGTAAGACACGGGCCATGCGCAACTGGCGGCTCAGTTTCTTGCCCTGCAGCAAAAAGAGCGGGCGGCGCTTTTGCTCCACCTCATCGAAGGCATCTTCCAGTGTGTCAAGCAAGGCTCTGGCCCGCTTGTATTCTCGTGTCAGGCTGCCGAAAGCCTCTTGCATCACAGTCACCCCAGCTCCACGGCAGACTCAATCAGTTCAGGCTGCATTTTCCGATTCAACCTCAAAAACCAGCCGATCCGCTTTCTGCTGTGCGGGTAAATTTGAGAGGTCCAGTGCTCCGTCCTGGACCGCGTAGGACGCGATTACCTGGTCTGCTGCCAGCGAATCCGGGTCCTCAGACCCTGTGCTGCGCGCTTCGCGGATCTCGACCGCCTGGATTGCTTCTTCGAGCCTTTGCAAATTCTCAGGTTCGAGCAGACGATTGAATTCACTCAAAGACTGGTACTCAGCCTGCAGAGCGCCATGCTCTATCTTTAAAGTCTCAAGCGCTTTCTGTGCCTGCTGAAGCTGAGAAAGCACATGCAGGAACTTGCCCTTCAGCTCTGAATGGGCCTGGGACATATCCCGGTGACGCTCGTCCAACTGAATATAAGCTTGACTCAAGCGTATATATTTATCTATCTGAAAATTCATGAGAGCAGCCCATCATTTTTGTCCATCATTCTGCCATCATCGGTAGCAATCACTACTATACAGGGTTGGGCATCGTTCTTGTGAGAATCGTTGACTGGTCCGCCTGCTAGCATGAGGAGCCCCCATCGGCGTCTGCAGGAGTCTGCCATGAGCCCCCCGGCACAAAGCGAAGAGGAAACCGGGACGGAGGTAAGCGAGAGTGAACTTTCTGCCTTCGAGAGCTTCAGCGACGAAGCACTGGTCCATGCCGGGACGTCACCGCTGCATCTGATCGCTCTACATCGGCGCTATACGAGGCTGGTCGATACACTGACGGCGCAACGCGCCCTGAGCCAGCAGGTCTGGTTGAGGGCCTTCGAGGTTCTGGAGCGTGACCCGCACGCTTTGCTGCCGGTTGCAGACAGGCTTACCCAGGTAGCGCAGAAAGTCCTCGCAGAGGCTTCCGTCCCAGGCAAGGGCACTTTCCTGCCTGACCCGCTGGCCTGGTACCTGCGCAGTGTCCTGGAAAATCTTCCTCAGCCCTTGCGAGTCGTCTTGATCCTTGTCGAAGTAGAGCGGCGTTCACCAGAGGAGATTGCCGGATTTTTTGCGATACATCAGATCCAGATCACGGCGTCAGAGGCATTGGAGCACTACGTCCGGGCACAAGAACAACTGGTGGAGGGCCTGCCGCCCGAGGTACGCCGGTTTTACTTCGACGGAGTGCTTGATTGTTTGAGCCTGACGCCCTGGCTCCACCTGGAAATAACCGACGAGGTTCGGCGCTTTGAGGTCTGGCGGCAAGCACAAACAGGCGCTACATCTCCAACTCAACCTCAACCGGCCTTGGCCAGGCGGCCGTGGTGGGTCCCAGCAGTCGTGCTCGGTCTGCTGGTCGTGGGCGGCGGTCTCATCTGGCAATCGAGACAAAATATGCCCACATCCTCTCGACCGGAAGTGCCGATACTACCGAAGCCTCCGGCAACCTCCCCACAGTTAAAACCAGCACCAAGTCGTTCGCCTGAAGTGCCGGTATTACCGCAGCCTCCGGCAACTTCGGCACCTCCCGAGGCACCAGTATTACCGCAGCCTCCGGCAACCCCGACTGCTCAGAAGGTCAGTGCCACACCTGCCCCGCTCTGGAGCGGGCGCACTTACTTGCTGGTCGCCGCTCCGGAGCTGGAAGGATTTGCGCGCCTACGTACCATCGACCGGAACATTTACTATCGCCAGTACCAGGGCAGACCCCACGTGCAGATCGGCGTCTACGCGACGCGCAGCAGTGCCGAGGCTGCGGGCGTGCAGGTGAGTAGGCTCGGTTTTGAGCCAATTTACGCCCCTGCGATAACGCCCTGACAGCCTCACGCCGTTCATGCTTTGCATAGAGCGCGGGGTTCCTGGTTCAACGAGTCGGCTAAAACCCTGGGCAGAAATGCTTCCGGTTGGGTGCAGTGGGGCAGTTCTTCGGCCTTCTTTAAGATTTAAGTGCGCCGCTTTTAAGAAAGTGTCGCCAGCATCACGTAACGTATCCAGGTTCAGTAGTCTGGGCTGATTTTCCTGTAACCTGACCTCAGCCTCTCATCTGAGCTGCACTGTCATGCACGAAAAATCCTTAAAATCCACTCTCTGGAAACTGGGCCTGGTTGGTCTATTGGTCCCGGTTGCCGCCTTTGCAGCGACTGAGGGCGAACTGGAGAGCCTGCTCAATCCGATCAAGGTCGTCATCAACTCCAGCTTCATTAGTCCCCTGGCCGAAGTGTTCGGCGACATCGGCGTCGGCAAAGGCGTCTTCATCGCCAGCAACACGATCATTCGGGCCGACCCCAACACCCGGATCTGCATCGGCAAAGAAACCAACTTCCAGGACAACATCATTTTCCTCACCTTGAGTAAGGGGGCGATCCCCCAGAATACCTGCGGCAAGCGCTCCAGCAGTACCGGTGAACGGGTCAGCATTGCCCACCAGGCCACTATTACCAACTCGCGCATCGGCAACTTCACCTTCGTCGGTTTCCGCGCCCGGCTGACCAACGTGGTCCTCGAAGAGGGAGCCTTCGTCCTCCACGGTGCTACCCTCCAGGACGTACGCATCCCCAAAGACCGGATCGTGCCTGTGGGCGCGGTCATTACCACCCAGGCTGAGGCAGACGCCCTGCCTCCTAAGACAAAGGCAAATGCCGAGTTTCAGGAAGAAGTGCTCGAAGTGAACCGGGAGTTTGCCGAGCACTACAGCGACCTTTATAAAACAAAGGGCTTCGATGCCGTCTCGGGCAGCACTGCTGCCCCAAAGACCTCCTGGAACCCCACTCCTCCCGCCCCGCAACTCGGTGCGAACGTCCAGTTGTCCGAATTCACTCGGATCGTAGGTGACGTGCGGCTCGGAGCCAACAGCGTCGTCGGTCGCCGCAGTGCCATCCGGGCGGACGAAGGAGCCCCGATCATCATTGGCGACAACGCCATCATCGAAGACCGGGTGACCTTTCACGCCCTCAAAGGCACGAACATTCGCATCGGCAAGAACCTCACCACCGAGGACAACATCGTCTTCCACGGTCCCCTCGAAGTCGGCGATGACCTGTTTATCGCCGACGACGCTGTGCTGTTTCGCTCGAAAGTAGGCAACAACGTCTCAATCGGCACCGGGGCTCTGGTCGTGGGAGTGACACTGCGCGACGGTGTGCGGGTGCCCGATAACGCTGTGATCACCACCCAGGCACAGGCAAATGTCCTGCGGCGGTCACCTGCCCGCTAGAGCATCGGTCCGTAGATTGAGTCCCGCGCCGACCACCTCGCTGAGGATGCAGGGGCCGGGCTAAGCTACCAGCATGCAATGCCTGGTACTACCCCCACATCCGGCACTCGCACTTCTGGTGACGAGCTACTGGTTTGTGGAAGATCTGGCGGACCTCAACTGCGGCAGGCCAATCCACACGGCACCCCATGTCCACGCGGTACTGACGGTTCATCTGGGGCGGCCCAACATTGACGAGCGCGCCGCGAGCGTGCCGCGAGTGTCGCTGCTTGGGGTGCAAAGCCGCGGGCGCACCTGGGGCTCACTGGGAGATTGCTGCTTCGTGATGGTCATGCTGAACCTGGCGGGCCTGGTCCGGCTCTTTCCGCACACGGGTCAAGACAGCGGGGACAACCTGAACGACCTCGGGGCGATCCTGGGAGACAGGGCGGCCGGGCACCTCGGCGACGACCTCGCAGCCGCCGGCACCCCGCACCGGATCGCTGAACGGCTCGACGCCTGGCTTTTAGGTCGGCTTGCGGCAGCCGAACCGGTGAGCGAGTTTGACCGGTTCTCGACCGCGTGGAGAGCGCTTCAGCGCACCGGGCAAATTGGCGCGGCGGCAAAGGCCGCAGAGGTGTCTCCCCGACAGCTCGAACGCTGGTTCCGCGTCCATGTCGGCCGCACGCCAAAAGATCTCGTCTGCCAGGAGCGGGTCATGATGAGCCTGCACGCGGCCCAGACGGGCACAGGCGATGCCCTGGTCGGGTATAGCGATCAGGCCCACCAGATCCGGGCGTGGCGGCGCTATCTGGGGGAGACGCCCGGCCGCTATAGCTGGAAGTCCGCCGCCGAACTGGCCGGACTGCACCAGCGTGCCGTCGCCGCTGCCGGTTTTTCTCTCTACCTGTAAGTGCCGTTGGCCGTGTCGGGTTCGTTCAATACGCCGAGGCAAGAACTGTTTAGGCTGACCTGACAACGCAATTGAAAGGTAGATTATGCCGAAGACTATCGACATCCAGCGCGAGTACCTGGACTACGCCGAGGGCGATGTCGTTTGCGAAGCTTACGTCGTCCACGACCGGGCAGCTGAAACGAAGCGCCCCTGCGTCGTCGTCGCCCACGACTGGAGCGGACAGAACGCGTCGATCCGCGCCGCCACGGACGCACTGGTCGGCTCACGCTACATCGGCTTCGGGCTCGACATCTACGGCAAGGGTGTGCGCGGCGGCGAGACCGACGACAACACCGCCCTGATGACCCCTTTTCTGCAGGACCGGGGCCTGTTGCGCCGACGCCTCGTGGCTGCTGTCGAGGCAGCAAAGCAGCATCCACTCGTCGATCCTGATCGGGGGGTCGCCGTCATCGGCTACTGCTTCGGGGGGCTCTGTGCCCTCGATGTGGCGCGCAGCGGCATTCCGGGCGTGCTGGGCGTCGCGAGCATCCACGGCGTCTTCGCACCGCCCGGGCTGGGAGCCCAGGGGCCGATCTCGGCTAAAGTGCTCGTCCTGCACGGCTGGGAAGACCCGATGGCACCGCCCGCCGACCTGCTCGCCCTCGCACGGGAACTGACTGAGGCCGGGGCGGACTGGCAGATTCACGCTTACGGCCACGCGATGCACTCCTTCACCTGGTTCGGGGTAAACCGACCCGAGCAGGGCCTTCTGTACGACGAGGCTGCGGCCCGGCGTTCGCGCAGCGCCCTGCAGCATTTCTTGAGCGAACTTTTTGGAGCACCGGGGTCCTGAGCGCTGCCGATACGGTTTCTAACCTTCCAGCTTGAGTACCGCCATGAAGGCTTCCTGCGGCACTTCCACTGAGCCGACGTTCTTCATCCGCTTCTTGCCCTTTTTCTGCTTTTCGAGCAGTTTTTTCTTGCGGGTGATGTCGCCGCCGTAGCACTTGGCAAGTACGTTCTTGCGCAGGGGCGCGATGTTTTCGCGCGCCACTACTTTTGCGCCGATGGCCGCCTGGATCGGCACCTGAAACTGTTGACGGGGGATCAGTTCTTTGAGCTTGGCCGTCAGTTGGCGACCGATTTCAGCGGCTTTGTCGGCGTGGGTGATGCACGAGAGCGAATCGACCGGCTCACCGTTGAGCATGATGTCGAGGCGCACAAGGTTGCCGCCGCGGTAGCCGATGAGCTTGTACTCCATCGAGGCGTAGCCGCGCGTTCTCGACTTCATCTGGTCGAAGAAGTCGGTTATCACCTCGGCCAAGGGCAGTTCGTAGATGAGCGTCGTGCGTGTCGGCGTCAGGTACTTCATGTCCTTGAAGATGCCGCGCCGCCCCTGGCACAGTTCCATAATCGTGCCGACGTATTCCTGGGGCACGATCAAGTCGAGCTTGACGTAAGGCTCTTCAATCTCGGCACGCACCTGTGCCCCGGGCAGGTCGGCGGGGTTTTGCACCTCGACGACTTCACCATTGATCTTCGTGACCCGGTAGACGACTGAGGGAGCGGTAGTGACCAGGTCCAGGTCGTATTCGCGTTCGAGCCGTTCCTGGACGACTTCCATATGCAGGAGTCCCAAAAACCCGCAGCGAAACCCGAACCCGAGTGCTCCCGAGCTTTCCGGCTCGTAGTGCAGAGCAGCGTCGTTGAGGCTGAGCTTTTCGAGTGCCTCGCGCAGGTCTTCAAACTGGTCGGAATCGGTCGGGTAGAGTCCGCAAAAGACGACCGGCATCGCTTCTTGATAGCCGGGCAAGGGTGAACTCGCCGGGTTACTGACTAGAGTAATCGTGTCGCCGACGCGGGCATCCTGCACAGAACGAATCGCCGCCCCGATGTAGCCCACTTCGCCCGCGTGCAGTTCCTGGACGGGTACCTGGTTGGGCTTGAGGACGCCGAGTTCGTCGATTTCAAATTCTTTGCCCGAAAACATAAATCGGATCCGGTCGCCCTTGCGCACCGAACCGCTCATCACCCGGAAGTAGACGATCACCCCGCGATAAGCGTCGTAGTAGCTATCAAAAATCAGGGCCTGCAGGGGTTCGTGAACCGTGTCTGCGGGCGGCGGGATCAGTTGGACGACCGCTTCCAGGATATCGGTGACGCCGATGCCTTCTTTGGCCGAAGCGTGGATGGCGAGGTTGCGGTCAAGACCGATAATCTCCTCGATTTCGTCGAGCACCCGCTCGGGCTCAGCTCCGGGCAGATCGATTTTGTTCAGTACCGGGATGATTTCGAGGTTGTTTTCGAGGGCCAGGTAGACGTTTGCCAGGGTCTGCGCTTCCACTCCCTGAGAGGCGTCCACGACTAACAAGGCTCCTTCGCAGGCGGCGAGCGAGCGCGAGACTTCGTAGGTGAAATCGACGTGGCCGGGGGTGTCGATCAAGTTGAGAATATAGAGTTCGCCGTCTTTGGCCCGGTATTCCATGCGGGCGGCCTGCAGCTTGATCGTGATGCCGCGCTCGCGTTCGAGTTCCATGTTGTCGAGAAATTGCGCAGTCATCTCCCGGTCACTCACCGTGCCGGTCACCTGCAGCAAGCGGTCCGCGAGGGTGGACTTGCCATGGTCGATGTGGGCAATGATGCTGAAATTGCGGATCCGCGAGACGGGCACATCGGTCATAAGTCACAAAAGTTAAAAGGGCTCTCATGCTGATCCTATCCTCAGATCCCCAAAATAGAAGAGAACCCGAATACCGCTGCCTGTGCCGCCCATCTTTCACATCACCACCCACACCGCCTGGGCCGCCTCCGAGCACTCGGACAGCTACCGGAGCGAGAGCCTGACCACCGAGGGCTTCATCCACTGCTCGCTTTCCACGCAACTGGAACGAGTGCTGAGCACCCACTTCAAACACCAGACCGACCTGATCCTGCTCACCATCGACCCGGAGCAAGTCAAAGCTGAGATTCGCTACGAAAACTCCCACGGCGACGGCGAACATTTCCCGCACATCTACGGGCCGCTCAACCGGGATGCGGTGCAGAGCGTTCAGGTGCTGCAGCGGGAGGGCGACCGCTGGAACTTGCCGCCTTATCAGAATTAAAAGTTGGCGATTGTACCACGAATAGGGTAGTAGGTTGACCGGCCACGACAGCTAGCATAGAGATGTGCACACCGGGGGTAAACCGATGTCGTCTCAAGAGCGAGTAGAGGTCCTGGAGCAGGAAATAGCCCAGCTGCGCGCCGAGGCGCAAGGCCGGGCAGCCGCTGAAGAATATCTCAAAAACCAGCTCGCTGAGGCCCTGCGCGCCGTCGAACTGGCGAAAAAACAGTTGATGCTTCTGGAGATGCAGCAGGTTGAGATTCAATCATTGCGAAATCAAGTCACCAACTTTAAAGCGCAACTCGCCTTTGCTCAAGACCGCGAAGCCCAGCCCCAGCCGGTGCCACAGATGAAACCGGAGCAACCGGTAGTAGTACCGGAAGTCGCCCCACCCGTGATAGCCCCCGCTTTACGCCGAGAGCGCAGCGGTCCGAGCCTGCCTAGTTTTTTGCGCAGACAACCGGAGGGTGGCCCAGTCACGAACTGACGATGGGTGAATTCTGCTCAGTTGCAGCAGTTTCCGGTGTCACAGGTTCTGTCCACCGCCGCCAGAGTGTAAGCAGCAGCGAGAGGATCACAGGACCTGCCACGATACCGATGGTGCCGAAGGCGAGCAGGC
>JANNPH010000120.1:0-5920 GCA_031399965.1 Gloeobacteraceae cyanobacterium SOY_34_metabat_159
CTCATCGGCAGCCTGATCGACCGGGCTTTCGCCTGGCTCGAAAAGAAAGTGACTTACCAGGCTTAGTTATGCAGAGCAACACCCTCAGTCTCCACAACGTCACCAAGCAGTTTGGCCAGGGCCGCGACTGCTACACGGCGATTGAAAATGTCACCCTCGAAGTGGCGGCGGACCGCTTCGTGGCCGTAGTCGGTCCTTCCGGCTGCGGCAAGACGACTCTGCTCAATATCCTGGCCGGGCTTACCCCCGCGACAGCAGGCGAGGTGCTGGTCGGCGGCAAGCCGGTGTGCGGACCGGGGCCGGACCGGGGCGTGATCTTTCAAAATTACGCACTGCTACCGTGGCTTACAGTCGAAGAAAACCTGCTCTTTGCGCTCGAAACGGTCGCTCCCGGCAAAGGCAAAGCCCACTACCAGCAGGTTGCCGAGCAGTACATGACGCTGGTCAATCTCGGTGCGGCAGCGAAGCGCTACCCGAAAGAACTCTCCGGCGGCATGAAGCAGCGGGTCGGCATCGCCCGCGCCTTTGCGATTGACCCGCAGATCTTACTGATGGACGAACCCTTTGGTGCCCTCGACGCCCTCACCCGCGCCTTTTTGCAGGACGAGGTCGAGCGGATCTGGGAACAGCAGCGCAAGACCTGTGTGCTCATCACCCACGACATCGACGAGGCTTTGCTCCTGGCCGACCAGGTGGTGCTGATGACTAAGGGACCAGCCGCCGGGATTGCCGAGGTAATCGATGTCCCGCTCAGCCGACCGCGCGACCGTGAGACGGTGGTGAATGACCCGGAATTTTTGAAGTTGCGCAACCGCCTGCTCGCCCACCTCACCCGCCAGACCCGCGAGATCGAGACTGCCCGCGCAAACGCGACCTGATACACTACTGCCCGTAAGCCAATGCCGAGGAGAACCGATGGCCATCTTTGAAATCACCGACGTGCTCTTGAAGGCCAAGAAAGACAAAGGTCTGACCTACGCCCAGCTTGGTGAGGCGATGGGTTACGACAAAGTCTGGGTCGCTGCATTAATTTATGGGCAGGCGAGAGCCACGGAGGAAGAAGCCTCGAAGCTGCTCGACCTGCTCGACCTCGATCTGGGACTGATTGAATTTCTAACTGAGTTTCCACTCAAGGGCTCGCTCGACGAGACGGTGCCCACCGACCCCTTTGTCTATCGCTTCTTTGAAATCATGCAGGTCTACGGTCTACCGATGAAAGCCGTGACCCAGGAAGAGTTTGGCGACGGGATCATGAGCGCCATCGACTTCACCCTCACCATCGACAAAGTGGAAGACCCAAAAGGTGACCGGGTCGTGGTCACCTACAACGGCAAGTTCTTGCCCTACAAAAAGTGGTAGCAACCAGAACCGGCAGCCTGAGGGCTGCCGGTTGAAGCCAATTTAAACGCGGACTTTGTCGCGCCGCTTGAGGCGCAGCCAGGCACCGCCTCCCGCGAGGGCAAGCAGGCCGAGGACGGAGGACGGCTCGGGTACGGCTGTCGTCGCACTCGTGAGGCTTATGGTGTAGGCTCCACCGGGGCTGCCGCCGCCGGTAAACCCGGCAAGCGGACCGCTCACCCCTGGTGCCGGGCCGAGGACGTCGGTCGGATTGCCGGTATTGAATAAAAGCTGGGAGATGCTATTGACCGGGTCGAGGCCGAAAGGCGTGATGGCCAGGTAGTAAAGGCCGGCAGTGGTCGGCGAAAAAGTGCTGCTGCCCGGTAGAAACGACTGTGTGCTGGTGCCGCTGGCGTCGTCGTTGAAGTAAACCGCGCTACCGATGGAATTAAACAGAAATAGCTGCGTATCGACCAGGCTGCCGCCGACGGTGCTGGCTGAAAAAGTGCCGGGGACGGTGATGTTGATGGCAAACAAGTCGGCGTCGGTGCTGCTGGAGAGGCTGCCGGTGATCGCTTCGAGGGTCGTGCCTGCGCTTGCCCCGGTCGCTGAGGCTGTGCTCAACGTGGCACCCGCATCACCACTTTCGGTGAAGGTGACTGCCCGGACTTCACCTGCCAGCCCGGCAATTGCCAGGGTGGTTGCAGTCAAAACTGCTAGTTTCCTGATTGGCATGATGACCGATTGCTCCACTGGGGTTTGTACATGCTGAGTGACAGTGCCTGCAACTGGCATGAGCGATCCAGGCATGTGCGAGATCCAGATTATCGCGATTTGTGTCAAATAAGGTGAATCAGGCAATACCAACTCGATTTGACGGCCAGGAGGTCGCGCTGGTGAGCGCTCTGAGAACTTGTATTTCTAATCGGCTGACCTTATAATCCCAAGGTTCTCGACTGCTGACGGCATGGTGATTGCTTCATGAGTAGACACTCAACTAAAGTTCCCGGTTATATTTCGCGCTCCGGATTATTTGGGGCTTTGCTCGCAGCCAGTTTGGGTGTAACGCTACCGGTAGCTCCGCTTGCCGCGAGACCGGAAGTACCGCTCAACTTGAGTAATGGACTGGCAAGACTGGTCGAAAACTACAATCGCGGCGTGGCTCTGCGCAGCACCAATAAAATCGTGCCCGACAACGCCGAGCGCGCTGTAATCGATTCCCAGGAACGCATCCTGGTCGATATCTATCTCAATAGCCAGACCAACCTCGCTACGCTCAAGCAGGCACTCGCCAGGCTCGGACGTGTCCAGATTACAGCCGAGACCGACCGCTTCCAGGCAGGGGTGATCGAGGCTTATGTCCCGATTGGCCAGATCGCGGCCATCGCCCGTCTACCCGGCGTCGCCACCGTCGCCCAGGTCCTCAAGCCGGTTACCAACGTCGGGGCCGCCACCAGCCAGGGCGTCGTACAGCACCGGGTTGACCAGTTGCCTGCCGGGATCGATGGCTCAGGCATCACCGTCGGCGCACTCTCCGACAGTTACGACGTAGCGGTCAATTCGGTCGCCGGTGGACCCATCCTCACCCGTGCAGCCCAGGACATCGCCACCGGCGACCTGCCAGGCCCGGCCAACCCCAACAACACCCAGCCCGTGGTCGTGATCCAGGAAGGAACGTCCGCCAACACCGATGAAGGCCGGGGCATGTTGCAGATCATCCATGACCTCGCCCCTCAGTCAAAGCTCTGCTTCGCCACTGCCAATGGCGGACAGGTCAACTTCGCCAACAACATCCGCGCCCTGGTCAACCCGGCTGGTCCTTGTAGAGCCAATGTCGTCGTCGATGACATCATCTATCTCAACGAACTGATGTTCCAGGACGATATCGTGGCCCAGGCCGTCAACGAGGTCGCAGGCCAGGGTATCTCCTACTTCTCCTCGGCGGGCAACCGTCCTTCCACCAACGCCTACCTCTCCGATCTGCGCCTCGTACCAGTGAGCGGTGCGACTGCGGGCAGCAACATCAACCTGGCAGGCGTGCCACCGGCCCTGTATGCAGGCGGATTCCACGACTTCAACCCCGACCCCAACCAGGTCGATATTGCCCAGACCATCTCGGTCTCCAACGCCACTGCCGTCTTCCAGTGGGACGACGCGGTCGATAACACCTTCACCGTCGGCGAAGGTTTCCTGAATGGCTCCGGCAGCGTCACGGCGGCGACACCAGTCGTGAGCTTCCCGTTTAGCGGTACCGCCGGGCAGGGAGTCCAGATCGTTGCTGTCGGCGTGCCCACTCCGGATGACCTCGATATCATCCTGACCCTCAAAGACCCGGCCGGTAACGTGATTACCAGCATCGACACCGGCACCAGCCCTGAGACGCTGCGGGCCATCTTGCCGTCTACCGGCCAGTACCTCGTCGAGGTCTCCGGATTCCAGGGCGACACGGGCGATTTCACGATCTCGGGCAACTTGATCACCGGTTTCAACCCGGTCACGAGCGACTTCAACCTGCTTGTCTTCAACGCAAACGGCAACTTCCTGTTTGCCGCTTCCGACAACAATCTGGCAAGCGGACAGCCTGTCGAATTGCTATCTATCTCCGGCGTCCGCAACGTACAGGTCGTAGTCTCCCGCGCCAACACACCGCCCGCTATCCCGACCCCGGCAAACCGTCTGCGCTTTATTTACTTTGGCGGCGTCGTCACCGAGTACTTCTCCTACCAGTTCCCCGCCACCTACGGCCACAATTCGGCCCCAGGTGCTCTCGGTGTCGCAGCCTACAGCCCCTTTGCTCCCTACATTCCCGAGGATTTCACCTCCCCCGGCTTTGCCCCTTACCCGTTCGACTCCTCCGGCAACCGCCTGGCTGAGCCGGTATTCCGGCTCAAACCCGACATCGCGGCAATGGACGGGGCCAACAACACCTTCTTTGGGGCTGACACCGCGCGCGACCCCGATACCCTGCCCAACTTCTTCGGCACCAGTGCCGCCGCACCCCACGCCGCCGCAATCGCCGCTCTGGTACTCGATGCCAAGGGCGGTCCGGGCAGTGTCACCCCGGCCCAGATGCGCACTATCCTCCAGCGCTCGGCCTTCCCCCATGACCTTGACCCATCTCTTGCCAGGGGTACCGCCAGGGTTGGCAACTCCAAGATCTCGGTGACTGCAAGCGGCAACCTCGGTGACGGCGGCGGCATCGACTACGTCTCCTCGACCGACCCCAACTTCTTGCGCCTCAACTACACCGGCGACAGCGCAATCACCAGCATCAGCTTCAACGCCAGGGCCGGTAACGTCACCCAGACACCACAGGGACTCGTCTTCGACCCACGCCCCTTCGCAACTGGTCAGCAGGGCGGCTTCCCCTTCACCCTCGGCCTCCTGAGCGGCATCACCAGCAGCGACATCACCGCCACCTTCAGCCAGCCGAGCATCCCACCGGCCCTGGCCGGACAGTTTGACCTGTTGACCCTCGACTTTGCGGCGGGTACTTTCACCGGCGGCGACATCGTCTCCTTCGGTGTAGACCGCGACGAAGCCCAGAGTGCCTTCCCGGCCAACAGTGCCCGCAACGGCGACTCCGCCGACCAGTTTGGCGACGGTGTGCTGATTCCTTCCGGTCAGATTCTCCAATCAGGCGTGACCTTTACCGGCACCCTGGCCAACGGCGCTACCTTCAGCGGTCGGTTCTTCAACCGCATCGGCCCAGGCTACTCGCGCCTCGACGGATTCGGCTTCATCAACGCCGAATCCGCCGTCAACCAGCCGATCCCGTCGGCATTCGAGAACCGTTAGGCTCATAGATTCAACCCCTCCCGGTCGCACCGGGAGGGGTTTTTCATGTCTACTGAGGAAGGCGGCTTACTTTGTAGAGATAGTAGATTTCTTCGTTGATGAAGCTATTGGTAAACTGGGCCACCGGGGAAATTTTTAACTCTGGCCTCTGTGTCCTGAGTTTCTGGTTGTGAATCAGTAAAATCTCCTGATGTTTTTGAGCAACAAGTTCGCTTACCTGGGCTAAAACTTCTGTCTCGCCTACTTCTTTTCGCTGACCGTTAAACAGGATAAAGCTACCAACTTGTTTACTTTCTGGGTAGTAAATTTTTCGGTCGAGGTAGCCGCAGAGCGGCGATATTGCATAGTCGCGGCTGCCGACAATGAACATCCGGTCAAGTTGCTGACTCTGGATAAACCTGGCTGCATCCCGGCTTGCTGAGTAGGGAATGGTCAGGTCTCGAATAAAGGCGACCAGTCCGCCGACAAACTGGCAGACCAGGATTACAGTAATAAATTTTCCCTTGTGCCTATCGGCAGATTCAGCCCAACTGGTGAGAGTCCGGGATAGGGCATCTGAGAGTTTTTGGGAAGCTTGAATCAGCAGATCCGATTCCGAATAATAACTGGCAATCCACAAACTCAGGATGAGCACGATATAGAAGTGCCCGAAGTGTCTGGCTGCCCCAATGAATTTGACGTAGGTGAGGATAAAGATTCCGAGTGTACCGGTGAGGTACAAAAATAGAGCACAGGGTTTGCGGATCAATAGCAAGGATGCGTAGACGAGCATGCCGATGGCAGG
>JANNPH010000151.1:0-10132 GCA_031399965.1 Gloeobacteraceae cyanobacterium SOY_34_metabat_159
AGGCAGCACCTCGCCACCCTGAGACTCGATAGACGCGATAATCTCGCCCAGGTCGTCCCGCTTACGGTTCAAAGCGGCAACTTTAGCCCCCTCGGCGGCAAATAGCAGGGCTGCGGCTCGGCCGATTCCAGAAGCGGCACCGGTTACCAGTGCGACTTTGCCTTCAAGTTGCATCGATTGCGCTCCTTACTGGATAGAGCAGGTACCAGAATATGCCCAAGGCTCCCAAGCCTCCCTTACCCTTGCATTAGACACAGCAGGTGTAAACCCCTGCTAGAGGAAGAAAAATGCTTCCAGGTCAAAAGCGCGAACCCCGACCCAGGACTATCAGCCTCGTGTTCGCCATCCTCGGTACCTTGCTTGCCCTGAACCTGAATCTCTGGATCGCGGACTACTTCTTTTCGACGGGGAACGTGGCCATTGGCTTCTTATTACCGGCTGTACTTGGGTTTGTCGCCGTGTTTGCCGTCCTCGCCGTCTTCAGCGCACTCCAGTTACTGCAGCTGAAATCGGGGCTGGTCTTGCTTGTGTTTATTTTGCCGACCCTGCTGCTTTTCGCCGGAGGCGGAGTGGCACTCGGGTTCGCCTACAAGGAGCACGCAATCTCCGGTGGAACGGTCACAGATGTCTCGGTCGTAGACGCGCAACAGTACAGAGGAGCCTCGCTCGTCCGCTACAAAGACGGGCAGGTGCTTCCACGGTTTCAGGCCGAATACGTCATTGAGACGAGGAGAGGCAAAGCCTACTTTTTTGCTGCCCCGGTCGTCCCGGAAGACTGGAACCCGACCCGGCCGGTGCCGCTCTGGGCCATTGCCTACAGCAGAGACGGCATCATTGACCCGGCGACCGCTCAAAATTGGTTGCAGCCCCTGCGAACTACTCTGCGTCCGACTTCGGCAAATTCCGTCAATTATCGAAACGCAGTGCGCGCAGCAGTAAAACAGCACAAGCTGACCACTGCACCGGACGCACCGCTCATCGAGTGGCTACCGTTTGACGAGGCGAGCGCCGAGCTTGAGCAGGCCAACAGACTGCGATTGGGAGTTTACTTCGGCTTTAGCGGCCTGTGGCTTATTGCCCTACTGGTCGCTTCGCTCTTGAATCGGTCAAGCAAGCCTGCCTGAGCGCGGCCTGCTCTGAAGACAGCCGGGAAGCAGGCTTCCCGGCTCAGAACACCCGCCTCTTTCAGGGATTAACCCAGACCGGGCTTGAGGACGACTTTGATGCAGTTTTCCTTTTTATTCTTGAAGATCTCGTAGGCGCGGGGTGCCTCGCTGAGGGGCAGACGGTGGGTGATGATATAGCTCGGATCAATCTCACCCTGCTCGACGCGGGCGAGCAAGTCGTGCAAGTAGCGCTGCACGTGGGTCTGGCCCATCTTGAAGGTCAGCCCCTTGTTAAAGGCCGCTCCCAAAGGCAGCTTGTCGATCACACCGCCGTAGGCACCAGCAATTGAGACAGTCCCGCCCTTGCGGCAGGCAACGATGGCCTGGCGCAGGGCAGCAGGACGGTCAGTCTCCAGACGCACCGCCTGCATCACCTGGTCATAGACAGCGTCGATCCCAAGACCGTGGGCTTCGAGGCCCACGGCATCGATACAGGAGTCCGGACCGCGCCCGGCGGTCATCTCGTTGAGCGCTTCCCCGGCGTCCACTTCTTCGTAGTTGATCACCTCGGCACCACTCTGTTCTTTCGCCATCTTCAGGCGCTCCGGCACCCGGTCGATGGCAATCACGCGCTCAGCACCGAGCATGAAGGCGCTCCGGATTGCAAACTGTCCGACCGGGCCGCAGCCCCAGATGGCGACTGTGTCGCCCGGTTGGATGTTGCAGTTTTCCGCCGCCATGTAGCCGGTCGGGAAGATATCGGTCAAGAATACGACCTGGTCGTCGCTGAGGCTGTCGGGCACTTTCATCGGCCCGATGTCAGCGAAGGGCACGCGCACGTACTCGGCCTGTCCGCCTGCGTAGCCGCCGAACAGGTGGCTGTAGCCAAACAGGCCCGAGGGCGAGTGACCGTAAAGCTTCTCGATCATCCAGGCGTTCGGGTTGGAGTTGTCGCACAAAGACCAGAGCTTGGTCTCGCAAAAAAAGCAATTGCCGCAGGAGATCGTGAAGGGCACGACGACCCGGTCGCCTTTTTGCAGGTTTTTAACTTCGGAACCGAGTTCGACCACTTCGCCCATGAACTCGTGGCCGAGGATGTCGCCCTTCTGCATCGAGGGAATGAAGCCGTTGTAGATGTGCAGGTCAGACCCGCAGATGGCCGTCGAGGTGACCTTGATAATGGCATCGCGGGGGTTGAGGATGACCGGGTCGGGAACGTTTTCCACCCGGACATCGTTTGCTCCATTCCAACAGACAGCTTTCATCTACAATCTCCCTTGGTAAAAATGATGGTATTCACCTCGAACTGCAGGACAGCGGCGCGAGGGCCAGGATGCGCCTGGGTGCATCGGACCGGTCGCGCCGCACCTGCGGAGTTAATTCAGGACGTTCTTTAGCGTCGGCCCGCAGGCTGTCCGGCGGTCGTCGCGATTTCACCCGCTTCCATGATTTGCTTGAAGAGCGTCAGGTCGTCTTTGACCTGAGTAGAAGGCTCTTCGCCGGTCAACTTCAGCAGGGCGGCACCGATTTTCCCGGCGGGCGGGTCGTAGTTGAGTTGGACGCGTACCTGGGTGCCGCGGCCGGTGGGGGCAGCGCTAAAGTGCACCGAACCGGCGTTGTTGATGTCGGCGTTTTCCAGCGAGCGCCAGGCAATCATCTCGTTTTCGCGCTCGGCAATGATCTCGGCGTCCCATTCGACTTTGCTGCCGGCTGGGGCCTTCGCAACCCAGTGGGAGCGATTGTCGTCGTAGACCGTCACCGATAGGAGGTGCTTCATAAAGCGCGGCAGGTTCTCGAAGTCGCGCCAGTAGCGGTTGACCTCCTCGATTGGCTTGTTGATCGTGACGGCATGTTCGACTTTGACGCCCCGGTTGTCGGGCACGCTGACGTTGCCGGGCTTCTGCTCAGGCCGGGCCGTATTGATACCCAGGGCACGATAGAGCGTGCAGTTGCCGCTGACGCCCCGATAGATCAGGCCGCCGCCGAGGGCCGCCAGCAAAAATCCGCCCAAATTCCCGCGCGACAGACCAAAGAGGGCCATGACGCTACCACTGCCGAGCGATACCCAACGCTCGCCTTCGCTCACGTTGCCCTCGCGGCTATCATCTCTACTTGTGATTGCCATTCCGAATGTCTCCTGCTCAGTACTGGTTGGCCGCTCGGGTATCTGCATACGCGCTCAGCGACACATATCTAGAAGCCTATTTCTTGCCGGTAAAAGCTGACAAGAACCCCTGGGCGTAGTTATCTGGACAGAATCTTAACCAGACTCTAAATCGCTGCTCACAGAGAGCTTTGTATTCCACATCGCTTCTAACGTAAAACCCCGCCCACCGCAGCCGGCTTGGTGGCCGTAGTCGGTTGGGCGAGGTAGTTCGGTATCGAGATAAGAAGGCTGGACGCCAACACGTTGAATATGTCAGCACCTCGGGCGGTTCTGGTGGAAGGTTTAACTTCCCTTAGGTGACTGTAAAGCAGGGGAAACGACAAAAACCCTGCACCACCGTCGTGCGACCAACCTCTTATGGATTTGTGACTACTCGCTCCTCTGGCGCCGTTCCCCTTCGAGTCGCGATTCACAGGTGAAAACAGCAAATCACCTGTTGTAGTGGCGTCGCTGAATCAGTTGGAACTGACCATCGACTTTCGATAATCCCAGTAAACACCGATATCGAAGGCGGGTAGTCATCCTGAGGTTATTAGTAACACTCTCCCATCGGATATATATCGGCGCGAAACCTGCTTTTTTAAGGGGTACTGTGCAGGGCTCACCGCTCCGTTTGCCTGCACCGACTCTGCTGTGAATGGCCAGGGTTAGCCGTGCGGCACTGCGCTAGATTGTAGAGAAGCAGCCTCGGACAGCGGCCTCAACCACTACCTGTAGCCATTTCTAGATTTCTTCTACTAAATGTGGACTGGCCGTGGTAGAGTTTGGCAGTCCTTCAGGCCCCAGCCCCACCGGAGAGCGACCATGGCAGAAATCGGCATCATGACTGCCCAGATCATTCCTGACCGCACCATCGGCCAGATCCACGTCTATGACGGACTGGGCAAAGGGAAGTCCCAGGCGGCGCTCGGGGTCGTATTGCGCTCGATTGGCCTTGGTATTGCTGAGAAGCGCGAAAATCGGGTGTTGCTGTTGCGCTTTTTGAAAGGACCGGGCCGCGAATATTCAGAAGACGCGGCCATCGAGGCACTGCGCCGCGCCTTTCCACACCTGATCGATCAGGTACGCACCGGGCGGGCCGAATTTTTTGCAGCCGACCAGGTGATTCCCTTCGACAAAAAAGAAGCGCGGCGCGGTTGGGACATTGCCCGAGGAGCAATCGCCTCGGGTTTTTACTCGGTACTGGTGCTCGACGAGTTGAACCCGGTGCTCGACCTGGGGCTACTGCCGGTCACAGAAGTGGTCAGCACCCTTCAGCAGAAGCCCCAGGATCTCGAAGTGATCATCACCGGTCGCGGTGCGCCACCCGAAATTCTTGAAATTGCCAATCTGCACTCCGAGATGCGGGCGCACCGTCGCCCGGAGACCAACGGCAACGGCCGCGAATCGGGTATCGAGATTTACACAGGCGCCGGCAAAGGTAAATCGACCTCGGCCCTCGGCCGGGCACTGCAGGCAATTGGCCAGGGCATCTCCCGCGATCTCTCGCACCGGGTCCTCATCATGCAATGGCTGAAGGGCGGTACGGGCTACACAGAAGACGCGGCGATTCGCGCTCTGCACCAGAGCTATCCCCACCTCATCGACCACCACCGCTGTGGTCGCGACGCTATCGTCTGGCGCGGCAAGCAACAAGAACTCGATTACGTCGAGGCCGAGCGCGGCTGGGAAATCGCCCAGGCAGCCATCGCCTCGGGTCTTTATAAGACGATCATCCTGGACGAGCTGAACCCGACAGTGGACCTCGAACTATTGCCGGTAGAGCCTATCGTGCGCACCTTGCTGCGCAAGCCGCGCGACACCGAAATTATCATCACCGGCCGCTGCTACAAGCCACCCGCCTACTTTGAACTCGCCACCATCCACTCGGAGATGATCTGCCACAAGCACTACGCGGAGCAGGGCGTAGACCTCAAGCGCGGCGTCGATTTCTAAGGGCATTACGGAGGACACCACCGTGGCAGCCATTACCGGAGGAGACCAGTCGGCCCAGAGAGGCTCGAACGACTCCGGGGTCAGGAAATTTGCGGGAGTTAACGTCTCTCTTGAGCGAGTAATCCGGACAGTCGTGGGCTTGCGGCCCTACCGTCCGGCCGGTTTCGTCGTTCGGCGCGAACAATTCGGTGACAAGAGCGTCGTCCACAACTACGGCCACGGCGGCGGTGGCGTATCTCTCAGTTGGGGAACAGCACAGCTAGCCCTTGAACTGGCAGTCCAGACCCAACAGCGACACTTTGCAGTCCTCGGTTGCGGCGCAGTTGGCCTCGCCACAGCCCGGCTATTGCAGGATGCGGGGTTCGTGGTCACCATCTACGCGAAGGAACTGCCGCCACAGACCACCTCAAATATTGCCGGTGCCCAGTGGTCGCCGGTCTCCGTGTTCGATGCCGCCCAGGTCACCCCGGCCTTTCGCGCACAGTTCGAGCGCGCCTCCCGGTTCAGCTACCACTACTTTCAAAATCTGGTGGGCGACCACTACGGGGTGCGCCGGGTCGAAAACTATGCCGTGAGCAGTGCCCCAGACGACAGCTTTACAGACTACGTGAACGAGACGGGCATCAGCGACCTTTACCCCGACATGCTGGCATTGCCTGCCGGTGCACATTCCTTCCCTTACCGCCACGTCACCCGCTTTTCAACTTTATTTATCGAGCCGCCGGTCTACCTCGATGCTGTCCTGCGCGACTTTTTATTACACGGCGGAAAAGTGGAAGTCCGCCAGTTCGAGAGCATCAAAGACGTGCTTGCCCTCGCCGAACCCGTCATTGTGAACTGCACTGGCCTCGGGGCAACCCTATTTGGCGACAAAACCCTCGTGCCGATTAAAGGGCAACTCTCAGTCCTGCCGCCCCAGCCGGAAATCGACTATCTCACCCTCGGCCCCGGCCCGCTCTACATGTTTTCCCGCCGCGACGGCATCCTCCTCGGCGGCACCTTCGAGCATGGCGTCAGCACCCTGGATCCCAACGAAGCGGCCCGTCTACGAATTATCAAAGCGCACCGGCAGTTCTTCGAGAACGTGTCGGTGCACTCACCGAGTGGCGGGTGACCTGGTTCAGGTACTTGATCTGCATTCCTACTACAAGGAATGGGCTACCGTGCCTCTACCTGAACGTTGGGGTATTCTACCTGGAAGCCAAGGTATGGTTGAAAAGTCAGTGGCTAGTGAAATTAATATCTCTCTCACTGAGCAGGGGATCGCTGTTCTGGAGGTAAACCGGCCGGACCGCTCCAAACGCCGCCGTCGCGGCAAGAGCGATCCAACCGACGCTGAGAATGCTGCCCGCTCGCTGAGGACAAAAAAGTAGACATCAAAGAGTCTCAAGAATCTGTCCAAAGCTGTCCTGGGCGACATTGCTTCGAGGGTCACTCTAGAATCTGCGATGCTGGAGCCTACTGAGGAGGCTGACACTGTGAAAATTACCCGCCGAAATTTTGTCCGCACGGGTGTCGTAGCCGGATTGAGTGCGGTGCCAGGTCCGGCAATCGCCCAGGGAGTACAACCCGTCGTTATTGCCAGTGCCAATGGTTTGAGTGCGACCGAGAAAGCAATGGCACTCCTGCAAACCGGGATAGATACCCTCGACGCGGTAATTGCCGGGGTCAACCTTGTGGAAGACGACCCGAAAGATATGACCGTCGGCTACGGGGGTCTGCCGAACGAAGAAGGCGAGGTCGAACTCGACGCAAGCGTCATGCACGGGCCGACCCTGCGGGCCGGGGCAGTCGCAGCCCTCAAGCAGATTAAAAATCCCTCCAAAGTGGCGAAGCTCGTCATGGAGCGGACGGACCACCTGCTCCTGGTCGGTGAAGGCGCACTGCGCTTTGCCCTGGCCCATGGCTTTACCCGTCAGGACCTGCTGACTGAGGAGTCGCGGACGGTCTGGCTGCGCTGGAAAGAGACCATGAGCAATCGAGACGCCTGGGGGCCGGGACTTGCAGGCCCCCAGCCAGCCGTTCCCACCAGTCAAAGCGCGCTCTTGAAGCTTGCCGACCAACTCATCGCCGAGCGTCCGACCGGCACGATCAATTGCCTTGCTGTCAATGGGCGCGGCGACATCTCGGGGACGACCACCACCAGCGGTCTTGCCTTCAAGCTGCCGGGCCGGGTCGGCGATTCGCCGCTCATCGGCTGCGGCCTGTTTGTCGATAACGAAGTGGGTGCAGCGGGATCGACCGGCCGTGGCGAGGAATGCATCAAAGTGAATGGCGCTCACACAGTCGTCGAGATGATGCGTCGAGGACTCTCCCCAACCGATGCCTGCCTCGAAGCCCTCAAGCGCATCGCCGCCAACTACGGCGGCGACCGCCAGAAGCTCCTCCAGTTCAACGTCAATTTCTACGCGGTCAACAAAAGCGGTGCCCACGGCGCGGCAGCTCTCTGGGGCACCTACGGCCCCAGCAAAAGACGCGCCCGGTACGCCGTCCACGACGGTCGTCAGAACCGGTTGATCGAGAGCGCCTTTCTCTACGCATCGACAGAAGGATGAGGCCCCGTACCGCAATCCCGAACAGTGTCGGATCAGGGAACGGCAAATTGAAGCTGACCGACCCACGGATAGAAGCCGACCTTCTGTCTCGCGCTGAATAGTCGTACCTGATGGGTTCCCGGACCGGCGAGCGGACAGCGGATACGGGTGAGTGGGGCCAGCTCGACAGCGCAACTTTCAGCCTGCTCACCGTGAATGACCTTGGCAATCAAGAACCGCCGGGTCGGGTTTGCCACTTCGATTGCCGCCTGCTCGGCCGTCTGCCGTGCTGAAACCAGTTGCAGCCCCTCTATCCGAAACTGAGGTGTGAGCAAGGGCTGCTCTAAAAAAGCAATCTGGGTTAAAGGCGTAGAGCGCAGTTGCCAGGAAGGGTCTTTGGGTAGGTGGTCGAGGCCGAAAGTCGAGGCCGGTGTAAACAGGTAGTCGGTGCTGTACTGGTGCTCGTAGCGTCCATCGACGAAAGCGCCGCTATCCCAGGTCGGGTCGATCAGGTACCACGCTCCACGAATTTTTGCAGCATTCCAGGCATGGGCCGAGTCGGCCGGCCCACCCGTCAGGGTGCGCACCTCCCCGCTGATGTAAATGATCTCTTCACCAATTGCACGACCAAGGGCGCTCAGCAACTGGGCATAGCCTCCACAGAGCGCCCGGCGCGTCTTAAATGCGGTCTGTGCATCCTGAGGCGGCTGACGTCCACTCAAGAATGCTGATTCATCGTAGGAAAGGCGGACTACTACATAGTCATGGAGAGCCTTGACGCGAAGGAATGGGTCCGTCTCCCGCCCGGCAATGTAGCGCGCCACCGATTCGATACTGGCTTCGGCACTGGCCGGTATCTCAATAACAGCCTGGTGGACTGTTGCCGGAAGTGGCCACCTCGCCTCCGTCATTCCGTCCTGGGGTATGGGCTGTTCAGTGCCGAATGCGCGATTTGCAGAGGCAGAGATCTGGGCAGCAAAAAGCAAAGCGACAGCAGGCAATCCTACACGCAAGAGCATTTTGAGAGCACAGTACTGCATGGCCGGGTAGACTCGCCGGGAGAACTTTCAGTTAGACCTCTTCTTAATATCTGCCCCTGGAATGAGAATGGCGAACACGACCAAAATATTTAGATTTGCTCAATCATTTGCCGCGCTGTTCTCAGTACACCTACTCTCAGGGCATAGCATCGTGTACACATTAAGTAGTGTAAATAGTCCATACCCTGGAGGTACGGGGATTCCTTCAGGGATGAATACCATTAATTCATAAGTCAATTTAATTTGCTTGGAGTCAACGCAATGCTTAGTGGACAGGACAAAGACGGAAGAACTATCGCCGCTGATCCTCTTGATCCGGCTAACGATCGTAATGCCTTTCGCTTCGGCTTCACACCGCAAGCTGAAATTTGGAACGGCCGCCTCGCTATGATCGGCTTCGTAGCCTATCTTCTCTGGGATCTGGCTGGTTACAGCGTCGTACGCGATGTACTCAACATCGTTGCTGGTAGCGGCTTTCCGGCTGGCTAAATGACTGCTCAACTTAACAAAAACGACCCCTGGAACTCTCCAGGGGTCATTTTTGTTAAGTTGGAATTATTTCAAAAAAAGGGCGAGGCGAAAAAGAATCCGCCTCGCCCTTTTCAGTGGTGAAACTCAGCGCGAATAAGCGTTCAGTGCAAACTCGCTCTCAGTGCTATCTGCGTCGGGGTGAATGAAGACAACCGCGCCGGTGCTGTCGATATCGATCAGGTACCTGTCGCCGCTCTGCAGGCGACCCGAGAGTACGCCATCCGCCACAGCATCCTCAAAGAGGCGCTGCACGGCACGGCGCAGGGGCCTGGCTCCGTAGGAGGGAGAATAGCCCTCGGCAATCAGCTTTTCGATAAAGGCCGGACTTGCTTCGATTTGAATGTCGAGGTCGCTCACCCGCTGCACTGCTTCTGCCAGGAGGATCCGGGCAATCTGGGAAAGCTCGTCTTTGCCAAGCGCCTCGAAGACGATGATGTCGTCGAGACGATTGAGGAACTCGGGGCGGAAGAACTGCTTAAGCTCTTCGCCGACCAGCGTCCGCACCCGGCCCTGGCGCAACTCTGCCTCGCTACCGGCAGAAGAGAAGCCAAGTCCGCCGCCGCCCTTCTCGATTACCCGAGAGCCGACGTTGGAGGTCATGATCAGCAGCGCATTATTGAAGCTGACCACGCGGCCCTTGGCGTCGGTCAGGCGACCGTCTTCGAGAATCTGCAACAGGGCGTTGAAGACATCCGGGTGAGCCTTCTCGATTTCGTCGAACAGAATGACCGTGTAGGGCCGACGGCGCACCGCACGGCGCCGGCCCGCAGATGGCGGTGGCGCAGCAGGCCGGCGGGGGCCGCCTGCAGCTCGCGCGGC
>JANNPH010000156.1:0-12330 GCA_031399965.1 Gloeobacteraceae cyanobacterium SOY_34_metabat_159
GGCGGTGGTCATCCCGACCACGGTCATCCTGAACACAACGTCCTCCAGCAGTGGCGGCGGCGGTGGTGGCGGAGCGGGCAGACGAAGCTTCGCCCTCAGCGTGGCCACGAACAACATTGCACGGACCGAAATCGCAGCAGCGCAAAACCGCCTCGACCCGCTCGACACGCTGCAAGGTGGCCTTTCCGTTCTCGGCCTGGTCCCCGGAGTGGGCGAGTTCTTCGATCTGGCGAACGCGGGCATCTCCCTTGGTCGCGGTCGGTATCTCGATGCGGCCCTCAATGCGTCGTCAGCCCTGCCGTTGCTGGGCAACCTCGTGGCGGGTGGCCGTCTTGCCCGAGCCGCCCTGAGAGCCAATCCTTGTAGCTGCTTTGTGGCCGGTACCTCGGTCGAAACTGAAGAGGGTCCGAAGCCAATCGAGAAGATCAAACCCGGCGACAGAGTGTTGGCCCGTGACGAAATAACTGGCAAACAGAGTTGGAAGCCGGTGGTGACTTTGCCTCGCAAGCCTTTGAGCAGTTCAGGTGAAAAATCGGGGAGCACTGACATACAGCACTCCCCGATGTTCGATATTCGTCACCTTAAACAGTCTTTCTAAACGGCCTGCTTTTTCTTGGCCTGCATCCGGCGGCGACCGTAAAGGCCGAATCCGCCGAGCATCACGAGGCCAAGTACCGCCGAGGGTTCAGGTACTGGGGCGATGTTGAGCGTGTCGATGCCGATGAAGTCGGAGTTACTTCCGAGCGGTCCGCCGTCCGGCACGAAGTAGCGAAAGCCGACGCGGCCCGAAACACCACCCGCCGCAAGCCCGCTCAAGGTCGCTGTGAATTGGGTCCAGTCGCTCGGATAGCCGGTAAAGGTCAGGTTCGGGTTGACAGTCAACAGCAACGTGGTGAAGTCACCGACGCTGGCGCTGGTGGTACCGACATTGGTGCTTGCCCCGTTGCCGCTGAAGCGCAGTTCCAGCCGGTCAGGAAAGGCCACTTCGGTTACCGTCCGCGTGAAGAAGCTGATGGTATCGCCATTAAAGAAGGTGAGGTTCGGTGTGAGCAGCCAGTTGCTGATCGTGCCGGTGCCGGCGGCGTTGTTGAAGTTGGCACCGATATAGGAAGTGGGAGCACCCGACTGAGCAGGAAAGGTGGCCGCAACCCCCTGGAACCAGCCAGTGGTTCCTACCGGTGAGCTGAGATTTTGTAGTGACCAGCCGGCCCCACTGAGTGTGGCAATGTTGTCGAAACCTTCTGAGAAAGTAGCCGCTTGCGCCGGGGCGCCAGTTGCCGCCAGTGCGACGACGACTCCCATTGCAGCAATCCAGGACTTGTACATGTTTTACCTCTTGAGCATTGCTCGGACAGAGACTCATGTACGGTACCACGCTGGAGGTACAGTTCTTTTGAGAGCGCGTGCCCTCATCTGGGAGTGCTGATAATTGTGATAGAGCAAACTGTCCATTTGTGAAAAGCGCTTTTCGGACCGTATGATAAGTGGCCTATGCTCTCACTAAAAGACGAACAGCGGGGCGATGTCGTTCTCAAGACGAGCCTGCCGCCCCTGGCCGGTTACCTGCGCAACCATGCCCACTGGATCCCGGTCGGCTTCAAGCCGCTCGTCGTCCGGCCCCTCGACTCAGGCACTTACCGGTTGCAGCTTCCCGAATTTGGCGCACTGGGCTTTCAACTGGCACCGCAGATGGCCCTGCGCCAGATTGAAGACGACGAGTGCCACTACCGACTGGTGTCAGTACCGATGCCGGAACTGGACTACGAAGTCAGTTTTGATGGGCTCTTCAGACTGGCTCCTACCCCAGGCTCTGTGGGCGTGTTCTGGGAGGTGCGCTTTGCCCTTGCCCTTGAAGCACCCGGATTTTTGCAGATGCTGCCGCAGGCGATGGTGCAGGGTGCCGCCCAGGCGGCCGTGCGCGCCATGACCAGCAGCGTCTGTCACTCGCTGGTCGACAACATCTGCCGCGATTACCGTTCGCAAATTCGCGAGGGCTAAACTGGCCAGACGAGTGCCCGTCAGCGCTCGGGCCGGTCTATAAAAATGCCGGTGCTATGATTGGCCTGCCCCGCTCGGGTGTCTGTAGCGATCGGCTTGCTGCATCGGGGAACCCTGAACGGGAGTGCGAATTACTACAATAGATCTGCCACAGGAGATACGACTGATGACCAAGGGTTTCGGACCGATGGGCCAGTTTCAGGACGCGCTCAAGCGCGTGAAGAAGATTCAAGAAGGCGGCGCCAAGCTTCAAGACGAACTGGCAGCTATTGCTGTCGAAGGTACAGCCGGCGGCGGTCTGGTGAAAGTCAGCATGAGCGGCAACCAGGAACCGACTGCGGTCAGCATCGACCCGGCCCTGTTGCTTGAGAGCAAAGAGGTCGTCGAAGACCTGTTGCTGACTGCTTTTAAAGACGCCTACACCCAATCGACCGAGCTGATGAAAGAAAAGGTCAAAGACCTGACCGGCGGCATGAGCCTGCCTGGCCTCGGCCTCTAGAAGCCTGCTTGAGCTGACCTGGAACCGCTAATCATGTACACCCGGCCCCTTGCCCGTTTGATCGAACAACTGCAGCGCCTGCCGGGTATCGGTCCCAAGTCAGCTCAGAGGCTGGCCTTCCACCTGCTCAAGCGCCCCAAGCAAGAGGCCCAGGAACTGGCCCAGGCTCTGCTTGAAGCGACCGAACAGATTGGCGTCTGCGGTCATTGTTTTAATCTTTCTGCCGAAGACCCCTGCGACATCTGCCGTCAGGCGAGCCGCCAGTCGGATGTGATCTGTGTCGTCGCTGAACCCCGCGACCTGGTAGCAATTGAGCGCACCCGCGAATACAAAGGTCACTACCACGTCCTGGGCGGCCTGATTTCGCCGATGGAAGGCATCTCGCCCGAGCACCTGCGCATCAAAGAACTGATCAGCCGGGTGGGTCAGACGGACGTGCAGGAAGTGATCCTCGCCATCAACCCGACCACCGAGGGTGAGATGACCACCCTCTACATCAAAAAGTGCGTCAAACCCCTGGGTCCACGCGTGACGCGCATTGCTTTCGGCCTGCCGGTCGGTAGCGACCTCGAATACGCTGACGAGATGACTCTGGCCCGTGCCCTCGAAGGACGGCGAGAAGTCTGAGCACGTTGCCGCGATACCGGTGATAATCACACCGGAATCGTTGGATAAGCCGTCATGCGCAATCGTATTTTTCTACTCAGTACCGTTCTCATCGTTTCCCTCGCTCCATCTGTCTCTGCTCAACCGGGTGGGCGGATGGCCGACACTTTGGGGGATACTATCGTCCAGGAAATCAGCGCGACTTCCTGCGATGACTTTGCCGCCCGCATCCAGGAAGCCCGTTCGGGCAACAAGGGGATGCGCGGTCGCCTGAAAAGCATGATGACTCGCAACCCCCAGTTGCGGACCCAACTGGTTAACAAGATTGCCGGTCCCATCGTCAACAAGCTCATCGACTGCAACTTGCTGCCGAACTTTTAGCCGTAGCTCTCCCAGTGCGGAAGCTATCCTGGAAGGGAGAGTCAGCCTGGGGCAGCGATGGCGCGCATTGTAATTGTCGGTGGTGGGTTCGCGGGCTTGTTTACAGCCCTCAACCTTGAGCAATACAGCTTCAAAGGCGAGCGCCCGGAGGTTTTGCTAGTCGATCGCACCGAGCGTTTCGTCTTCGCTCCACTACTTTACGAACTGATTTCCGGTGAACTAAAGACCTGGGAAGTGGCACCCCGCTTCGAAGACCTGCTGGAGGGAACTGCTATTCGCTTTCGCCAGGGCGATGTGACCGGCATCGACCTCGAAAACGGCAAAGTGCAGTTTGCTGAAGGGGTAGCCGAACCTTACGACCAGTTGGTGATCGCTGCGGGCGGCTCGACTCCGGTCGAAATCGTCCCCGGTGCCAGGGAGCACGCCCTGCCTTTTCGCACCTTAGAGGACGCTCAGCAGCTGATATCCCGCCTCAAGAGCTGCTTCGATGCTGGAGCCGACCCTGTGCGCGTTGTCCTGGTCGGGGCCGGTTCGAGCGGCGTCGAACTCGCCTGCAAGCTTGCCGACACACTCCAGACCAAGGGCAATATTGCGCTATTCGACCGCGAAAAAGAGATCCTGGCCGAGGTCGAGCCGCAGACGCGCAAGCTGGCCCAGGCCGAACTCGAAAAGCGGGCCGTCCGCCTGAGCCTCAGCACCAGGATCCTGGCGGTCACCGAGAAAGGGCTTGAAATTGAATCTCCCGATCGCGGCACCGAATTCATCCCGGCCGATGTCGTACTCTGGACCGTCGGCACGACCGTTCCGAAACTCGTGAAATCTCTCGATGTGCCCAAGGCGGCGGGTGGCAAGATAAAAATCTTGCCCACTCTGCAGATCGAGGACCACCCTCAGATCTTTGCCCTCGGCGACCTTGCGGACTCGATCGACGCCCAGGGGAAAGCGGTCGGTGCCAGTGCCCAGGTTGCCTTCCAGCAGTCTGAATACTGCGCCTGGAACATCTGGGCTCAGCACAGCGGGCGGTCACTCCTTGACTTTCGCTACACCTCCCTTGGGCAGTTACTCGGGCTTGGTATCAATAGCGGCGTGGCGAGTCTCTTTGGAGTGGCGGTGGGTGGGACGCCCGCCTACTTGCTGCGCCGCCTGATTTACCTCTACCGGATGCCCACTGCCGAGCATCGCCTGAAAGTTGCCCTCAACTGGGCAAGTCAGCCCCTGCTCGGTTGGCTTGAGCGTTAGCTCGCACTTCTCGTGCGAGAATAGGCGACGCACCGTACTAATCAGCTGATGGCCGAATTGCTTACTGGTAAAGTCGCCCTCATCACAGGAGCAGGACGCGGCATCGGCCGTGCCTGTGCCACTGCTCTAGCAGCAGAAGGGGCAATCGCGATCGTCAACTACAGCCAGTCCGCCGAGTCGGCCCAGAAGGTCGTCGATTCCATCGAAGCGGAAGGTGGCCAGGCACTCGCGGTACAGGCGGACGTGAGCCAGAGTGTCCAGGTCGACCGGCTCTTTGAAACGATTGTGAGCAAGTATGGTCGCCTCGACGTACTGGTCAACAACGCCGGGATCACCCGCGACGGCCTTTTGCTGCGCATGAAGCTCGAAGACTGGCAGCAGGTCATCGACCTCAACCTCACCGGCGTCTTTTTGTGCATGAAAGCTGCCTCAAAACTGATGCTCAAGCAGCGCTCAGGCCGCATTGTGAACATCGCTTCGACCTCGGGTGTCGCCGGTAACGCCGGTCAGGCCAACTACAGCGCCGCCAAAGCCGGGGTATTAGGACTCACCCGCAGTGCCGCCCGCGAACTCGGCTCCAGAAGCATTACCGTCAACGCCGTTGCCCCCGGTTTTATCGCCACGGATATGACCAGTTCTCTTGATCTTGCCCCGGTAGTCGCCCAGGTGCCGCTTGGTCGGGTCGGACAGCCGGAAGAAGTAGCCGGTCTGGTACGCTTTCTAGCAGCTGACCCCGCCGCCGCCTACATTACCGGTCAGGTTCTACAGATCGATGGCGGCCTGGTGATCGCCTAGAGCACCGCTCCAGAATCTGAGCCGCTTGCAAAACCCTGGCCGCTTCCCACGATGCCAATCAGTCAGCAGGAAGCCGGTACTGGCTTACGATCTTCCTGGCGTACTTCGGAACATGGGCTTCGAGTTTGCCCGGATAGTTGCGCCGCACGTAGAGGTAATTGCGTGCAAAGTGCGAATCGATTGAGAACCGGGCGTATTCGAGGCCGCGCGGACCAATCTTTTCGATCACCACCCCCATTGCCTTCGCCACCCACATCGGCAGGGTCACCGCTTTGTCGTAGGCCCCGATTCCCTGCTGGACGGCCGCTTTGCGGTTGCCGCGCTCGACAATTTCGGTAAATTCCAACTGGTCGCGCACCAGGTCGAGTAGTTGTCTGCCGGTGGCGTTGCGCTCGACGAGCCACTGCCAGCCAAATTCGGCCCCCATGTAGCCCACGACTAAATCAGCAAGGCCGTTGACGTAGTCGAAACAGCTGAGGCAGGAGGGTGCGAAGACTTCCTTGAGCGCTTTCGTGTCGAGGCCAAAGAAAGGCACTTTTTCGAGTGAGCCGTCTTCGTGCTTGAAGTGAATCTGAAAATCTTGCATAAATTCGTAGTGCACGACCGTGCCGGGTGAACGGCTGGTCGAATCGAGAAATTTCTGCAACCCGGAGCGCGAGACATTATCGACACAGGGGGTGCCAAGCACGTAGAGCGCCTCCAGACCGAGTTTGTCCTGGACGGTACGTAGAGCCTGGATCTGGCAGCCGACGCCGATGGCGAGCAGGCGGCGAATATTCAGTTTCGGGATCTCATCCAGTACTGAGAGATTCGGGCTCAAGGTCGGCTTGTTGACGCGGGCGGCGAGCACCTCGGCTCCTGTACGTGCCAGTACCGGACGCGGCGTAAAGCGGTCTTGCGAGTCGGCAGCGACACAGAGCACCGCATCCACCAGGCCGGTTTCGAGGGCTCGCACGCCGATCGTGCTCACGATACCCGTCCACTGTGCCCCCTCTATCGGGACGCGCTTGCGGGCAGCGTACATCCGCTCGTGCACTCCAAAATAAAGTTCGCGCTCGTCTTCGAGATTGCGTTCGCGGCCGTGGGCCTGAACCTCTAGTTCGTCAACGTGCTGGGTAATAAAAGCACAGGCCCACTTTGCGTAGCGCAGATAGCTCGTGTCGCACAGTCCGCACTCGCTGCAGAGTGCCAGGGCCGGACGGTTCTTGGGCTTCGGGTGCATCCAGTTTGCCGGGGTCGAAACCTTTGCAGTGTAACGCAGCGGCACTCGATTGCCCGGCAACCCGCCATTCAAAAGTATTTCGACAAACCCTCGCGCATGAAGACCGCGACCGCGTGCAGTCGGGCCTCCGCAAAGAGACGTTCAAAACGCGTCTTAACCGCCGGATTGCTGGTCAGAAATTCGGGCTGGGTGCGAACCCAGCGCTGCCAGAGTATTTCCTCCGCCCGGATCTGCTGGAGCAGTGCCGCAGTCCGGGCATCTCGGGCAAGCGCTTCGACGAGCATATCGAGCAGTGCAATCACTTCGACCTGGACAAAGTCGATGAAGACGTACTTCTGCGCCGTGGTCAGGGTACTGCCGTCGCCCACTGCGTCGCGCAGGTACTGGATAAAGGGCGTAGCTGCCAGCTGACTGCGCACGCCCAGGCGGGCCAGATGCGCAGTCAGGTCGGCCGACTGGCGGCGCAGAATGACCTGGCGCTCAGTACAGACAGCCGCAGCATCGAGACCGGCGACCCAGACTTGTTGGGCTTCCCGGCTCTGGACCAGGCGGGTGAGCACCTCGGCGAGGGCATTGCGGTCGTGAGCGACGGTCTGTTTGAGCCGCAATAAGGCTAATTGCTCAAGCATCGCCCCGTCGGGTCAGGCGGACGTGCACTCCACCCACTTCGCAGTCGAGGCTATCGAGGTCAGTTGCATCGGCAAAACCGCGCACCAGGTCGTTGACTGCTTTAAGGTCGATCGGGAACTTTCGGTGCGGTGATTGAGCCCCGGCCCGTCCTTTGAAGAAGTTGATGGCAACCTGCGGAAAAAGAGCGTATGTGAGCACGTCTTCCTCGCAAGTAGACCACTCGCTGCTCTCGGTGACCGCGTGCTCCCAGCCGTCAGGCAGGTCGTCGGCCGGGCGGTGGGTGATGGCAGCGTGTCCGTCGCTGACGACGCGATCGAGCAGGTGCTGAGCGACTGGTACTGGCGGTCGGCCGTAGCGCCCGAGCAGATAGTCGCGCACTTCTTCAGGAATAATCTTGTAGCGTTCGCCCATCAACACGTTGAGCACGGCCTGGGTGCCGACGATCTGACTGGTGGGGGTAACCAGGGGCGGATAGCCGAGGTCGGCGCGCACCGTGGGCAACTCTTTGAGCACTTCTTGCAGACGGTCAGAGGCGTGCTGCTCGTCAAGCTGGGCGATCAAGTTGGTGATCATGCCGCCTGGCACCTGATGCGAGAGCACGCGCGTGTCGATGATGGTCTCGCGAATCGGTGCATTGCCGGCGTCGCGGAAGAGGCGCTCGAAATACTCGGCGACTTCGACCAGGGCATTGATATCGAGCCCCGTCTCGTAGGGAGTGTCGCGCAGGACGACAACCATCGTTTCCGTGGCAGGCTGGCTTGCACCGAGGGCCAGGGGCGAAATCGCCGTGTCGATGACGTTAGCCCCAGTCTGAATGGCTTCCCAATAGCTCATCGAGGCCATGCCTGAGAGGGAATGAGCGTGCATCTGGATCGGTAACGAACCAACGACGGAGCGTAAGCCGCGCACGAGGCGTCCGGCAGCGTCGGGCTTCAGTAGACCGGCCATGTCTTTAATACACAGCGAATCGATACCGAGGTGCATCAGTCCGCGCGCGACGCTCAAGTAGTGATCGAGGTCATGTACGGGGCTGACTGTGTAGACGAGGGTGCCCTGTACGTGTGCGCCGCACTCTTTGCCCGCTTCGATGGTGGTGCGCATGTTGCGCGGGTCGTTGAGGGCGTCGAAGGTGCGGATGATGTCGATGCCGTTTGCCACGGAACGTTGGATGAAGCGGCGGACGACATCGTCGGGATAATGGCGGTAACCGAGCAAATTTTGGCCGCGCACGAGCATCTGCAACCGCGTATCCGGTAGCTCGCGGCGAAGAGTCTTGAGCCGTTCCCAGGGGTCTTCACCCAAAAATCGAATGCAGGCGTCGAAGGTTGCCCCACCCCAGACTTCCATCGAATGAAAGCCGATGCGATTCATGCGGGCAGCCACCGGTACCATCTGGGCCGTGGTCATCCGGGTGGCCAGTAGCGACTGGTGAGCATCACGAAACGTCGTATCAGTCACACCGACGCGGGAGGCAGCCCCGGTATGGGACTGCCTCTGGCGACGCGGATCATCGACCGCAATAGGGCTCAAGGTAAACCTCGGGCTATTTGTAATCGAGGTGCTTTTCAAGGGTGGTAGCGAGCGTCGTCTTCGGGACGGCGCCGACCACCATATCGACTTTGGAGCCTGACTTGAACACCATCAGCGTCGGAATGCTGCGGATACCGTACTGGCTCGCTACCTGGGGATTTTCGTCGGTGTTGACTTTGACGACTTTGAGTTTGCCGTCGTATTGCTGGGCGATTTCTTCGACGACTGGTGCCACCATGCGGCACGGACCACACCAGGGAGCCCAAAAATCAACCAGCACCGGCAGTTCACTGTCGAGAACTTCGGTCTTGAAGTTGGAATCACCAACTGGCGTTGCGGATGACATACTTTTGGTGCTCCTGATACAGGCTCTTACAGCCTCAGTCTATCATGCAGGCTTCAGACGGTAGCAGCCTCTCCAGACAACCCCCATAAAGAAACCGCCCGGAGCGACCGGGCGGACAATGGTGTGAGGAGTGAACGGAAACATGCGTCTCCGCTTACTACATTCTATTATACGAACTCTTTAAAAATTCTTCCCAATAAAGAAGGGCGGTAGGACTGTCCGTGTTTCGTCCTACCGCCCTTCTTCCATTCACCCCTCACTAATAAAGAAGTATAGGATGAGTGGCGGGGAGTGTAAACCCTGCGACAGATTTTTTCACTCTTTCAGGGGGAAACCGTCGCGACCGGCCGCTTCTGGTGTATCTCCAGGTAGATCAGGAGTGCGTTAATGTCGGCCGGGCTGACGCCGCCGATGCGGCTCGCCTGTCCCAGGGTCTGGGGGCGCACTCGACTCAGTTTTTCGCGGGCTTCTTTGGAGAGGGTGATGAGGCCCTGGTAGTTAAAGTCAGCTGGGATCGGGCGATTGAGTTCGCGGCTGGTGTGGTCGATTTGCTCCGTCTGGCGCTGAATGTAGCCGCTGTACTTGATTTCAATTTCGACCCCTTCGCGTACTGGCGCGCTGAGCGCCGGATCGCCCACGCCGAGAGTCAGTAACTGGTCATAGTGGATGCCCGGCCGACGCAGCAAATCCGCCAGGCTGACCGAACTCTCTTTTGTGCGCAGGTGTTCGGGTAGGGTTGCTGCCACCAGCCGCTCGCCCGCAAGGCGCGTCTGTTCGTGGGCGATGGCTTCTACCTTGTGCTCGTAGTCCGCCCAGCGCTCGTCATCCACGAGGCCGAGTTCGCGCCCGAGTGGGGTAAGCCTGCGGTCAGCGTTGTCGGAGCGCAGGACCAGGCGGTATTCAGAGCGGCTGGTGAGCATCCGGTAGGGTTCGCGGATCTCTTTTGTGACCAGGTCGTCGATCAGTGTAGCGATGTAAGAACCTTCGCGTGGCAGAGTGACGAGCGGCTTGTTTTGCACCAGGCGGGCAGCGTTGATGCCGGCGACGATGCCCTGGGCTGCCGCTTCTTCGTAGCCGGTCGTGCCATTGATCTGCCCGGCGCAAAAAAGCCCCGCTACCCGCTTGGTCATCAGCGTCGGGTAGCACTGGGTGGCAGGCAGGTAGTCGTACTCGACTGCGTAAGCCGGGCGCAGTACCGAGCAGTTTTCGAGGCCCGGCAACGTGCGCAACATCTGAATTTGCACTGGTTCCGGCAGCGATGTCGAAAAGCCCTGGACGTAGAGTTCGGGGGTGTCGCGGCCCTCAGGCTCGATGAAGACCTGGTGGCTCTCTTTGTCGGCGAAGCGCACAATCTTGTCTTCGATACTTGGGCAGTAACGCGGTCCTTTGGCATCGATGTCGCCGCTGAACATGGGCGAGAGGTGCAAATTTTCGCGGATGACGGCGTGGGTGGCGGCGGTGGTGTGGGTGAGGTAGCAGTCGAGCTGTTCGCGCACCACCCAGGCCCGTGGGTCAAAAGAAAACCAGCGCAACTCGCGGTCGCCGGGCTGCACTTCCATCGCCCCAAAATCGACGGTGCGCCGATCGACGCGGGCCGGGGTACCAGTTTTGAGCCGCCCGGTCTCGAAGCCTAATCTTTGGAGGGTCTCAGTCAGGCCCTCGGCCGGGAATTCCCCCGCCCGCCCGGCCGGCATCGACTTGCGCCCGATCCAGATGCGGCCACCGAGAAAGGTGCCGGTGGTGAGGATGACGGCACGGCAGGCAAAGTGGACGTCGAAGTAGGTGCTGACCCCGCAGATGGCGTCGTTGTGGTCGAGCAGGATATCGGTAATCTGGCCCTGGCGCAGGGTCAGGTTGGGGGTGGTTTCGACGACCCGCTTCATTTCGCGGGCGTATTCGTGTTTGTCGGTCTGGGCGCGCAAGGCCCAGACGGCAGGACCGCGGGAGCTATTGAGTACGCGCTTTTGGAGATAGGTCCGGTCAGTGATCTTGCCCATCTCGCCGCCCAGGGCATCGACCTCGTGTACCAGTTGCGACTTGGCGGGGCCGCCGACTGCCGGGTTGCACGGTTGCCAGGCAATCGTGTCGAGGTTCATCGTCAAGAGCAGCGTCCGGCAGCCGAGCCGGGCACTGGCCAGGGCCGCCTCGCAGCCGCTGTGTCCGGCCCCGACGACGACGACATCAAACTCAGCGAGGTACTGCACGGAAGCTTTTGGAAGTGGAGACACTCTATTCTAAGTTGCAGTACCATAGGCCCGGCGATGTGGGTGATGGTGGTGTCGCAGACTTATTACTTTCTCGCGGCGAGCGAGCGCTTCTTAAGCGATCATCAGGCCCAGGAGGTGCTCGAAGAGCGCATCCGCCACTACGGCGATACCGGCAAGGCAATCGACTTCTGGTACATGAAGAATCCCCGTTTTCTGGAGGCACCGGAACTGGCCGAGTTGCGCCGCCGCTGCCCGCTGCCCGCCGCGGCTGTCGCCTCGACCGATGCCGGGTTTATCCTCTGGTTTGCTCATCGGCTGCAGTACGTAGTGCAGGGGCAATTCGAGGCCCCGAGCACCGCGATTCCTGACCCACTGGCGGCGGCGTCGTGAAGACTCGACGCCGTGCGCTCGGCTTACTGTTGGCGGGGGTGTTGCTGGCCATCACTGACCGGGCTTCTGCTCAGCAGGCCAAACCTTACACCGATCTGATCCTGGGTTACCAGTTCGTGCCGCCGCCGGGCTGGCAGCTTTACGAAGCCAAAGATAAAGTCGGCCAGATTTCGCTTTTCAACCCGGCAAACAAAGCTTTTATCTTGCTCACGGTCGAGTCGAATCCAAAGCAGATCGACGACGGCAAACCGGCCACTCCGGCCCAGTTAAAGCAACTGGGCAGTGCTTTCAAGCAGCGCTTTGAGCGCGGCCAACTCGGCAAGGTCTACAAGCGCTTCAACCTGCTGAGCAGTGGACCGGGGCAGATGGCAGGCTTCAATACAGCCCAGCTGCTTTTTGAAGGCATCCCCACTGACGCAAAAGCCAGCGAAGGTCGCGTCTACGTGCAGATTGGTGGTGACAAGGGCCGTCTGGTGACGCTGATGTT
>JANNPH010000196.1:0-7707 GCA_031399965.1 Gloeobacteraceae cyanobacterium SOY_34_metabat_159
GGATCGACCACGGCGGCTGTGTGGGTCGCGGGGTCGGCCAGCAGAAAAATGTAATTGTCATTGAGAACCGGCAAGCGGTGGATCTGCATGGTAGGCGTACCCGATAGACCTGACGCGATCGAGAGTGAGGTTGCGTTAAGATCACTCTGATAGCCAGGAGTTTGCGTGATGACTCAGTCTGTACAAGAAAGGATTGACGCTCTCGTCAAAAATAACAAAATCGTGATCTTCATGAAGGGTACGCCCCAGTTTCCGCAGTGCGGTTTCTCGGCGGCCTCGGTGCAAATCTTGTCTTCTGTCGGCTATCCCTTTGAGGCTGTCAATGTCCTGGAAGACAACGAAATTCGCCAGGGCATCAAAGAGTACGCCAACTGGCCGACCATTCCTCAGATCTATGTAGATGGCGAATTTATCGGCGGCTGCGACATCTTGATCGAGATGCACAACCGCGGCGAACTGAAGCCCTTCGTCCAGGAAGCAGTCGAAGGTGCCAAGGCCTAGTCTCTAGCCCTGCCACTGATCAGGCGTCAAGGTTCTGAGCGACAGGGCATGAATAGCCCCTTTCATCTCGTCAGCCAGGGCTTCGTAGACAAGCCGGTGCCGCTTAATCGTCGCAAGTCCTGCAAACTGGGGCGAGACGACGACCACGTTAAAGTGACCGCCACCGCCTGCCGCACCGACGTGACCGGCATGCAGGTGGCTTTCATCTTCGATATCGACCACGGACGCCTCCAGGCGTTCGCGCAAAATAGTTTCAATCCGGACAGCAGTGTTCATGGCGCTATTCTGCCGTATCTGGCGGCAAACTGTCCGGACTCGAGGCATTAGACCGGTTCTGGAACACCGGATGGTTCACCGACGGCCACCGGATCGACTTTCCAGATATCGCGGCAGTACTCGCGCACGCTGCGGTCTGAGGAGAAGTAGCCGACGCGGACCGCGTTGAGAATTGACATCGTCGTCCAGTGCTCGCGGTCGCGGTAAGCCTCGGCTACGCGTTCCTGGCAATCGACGTAGGCTTGATAGTCTGCCAGGAGCAGGTACTCGTCGTGGTTTAAGAGCGAATCTACCAGCGGCTTGAAGCGTTGAGTATCACCCCCGGAAAAGTCGCCTCTCGCGATGCTGTCGATGGCTTCGTGCAGTTCCGAGTTGCCCTGATAGTAATCGTGCGGGTTGTAGCCCCGTGCCTTGAGCGCGGCGACTTCGTCGGTGGTGAGGCCAAACAGAAAGAAATTTTCTGCACCGACGTGGTCTCTAATCTCGACATTGGCACCGTCGAGGGTGCCGATTGTGAGGGCACCGTTGAGGGCGAACTTCATGTTGCTCGTCCCGGACGCTTCTTTACCGGCCATCGAGATCTGTTCTGAGAGGTCCGCTGCCGGGTAGATTCGCTGGGCGAGTGATACTGAGTAGTTGGCCAGGAAGACGACTTTAAGCTGTCCGCGCACGTCGGGGTCACGGTTCACCACCTCTGCCACCCCATTGATGAAGCGGATGATGAGCTTGGCCATGAAGTAGCCTGGTGCCGCTTTGCCGCCAAAGATAAAAGTGCGCTTTGGGATGGGAGCATCGGGGTTGCGCTTGATGCGGTGGTAGAGGGTGACGATATAGAGCGCGTTCAGCAGTTGGCGCTTGTATTCGTGCAGGCGCTTGACCTGCACGTCAAAAATCGACTCAGGATCGACTTCGATGCGGTTGAACTGCAGGATGTATTCGGCCAGGTCGCGCTTGTTGTCGAGCTTAATCTGCTGCCAGCGCTGCCGGAACTGCGGGTCGCCCACGAAGGCTTCGAGTTGGCGCAATTCGTCGAGGTCTTTGACCCAGCCCTGGCCGATGTGCTCGGTGGCAAGCAATGCCAATTTTGGGTTGCTGAGCAATAAAAAGCGGCGCGGTGTGACGCCGTTGGTTTTGTTGCTGAACTTTTCAGGGGTAAGGGCGTAGAAATCTTTGAGCAGGTCTTTTTTGAGCAGTTCGGTGTGCAGAGCGGCGACGCCATTGATGGCGTGGCTACCGGCGCAGGCGAGGTAAGCCATCCGCACGTACTTTTCAGAGCCTTCTTGAATCAGTGAAAGCCGCGATGCCCGTTCCGGGTCGTTCGGGAAGCGTTCGCGCACCTGGTCTAAAAAGCGCCCATTGATCTCGTAGATGATTTCCAAGTGCCGGGGCAGCAGGGCGCCGAATAAACTGACCGGCCAGCGCTCCAGGGCTTCAGAGAGCAGGGTGTGGTTGGTGTAGCCAAAGACGCTGCTGGTGATCTGCCAGGCTTTGTCCCAGGCCAGCAAGTACTCGTCTACCAGCAGGCGCATCAGTTCGGCGATGCCAACCGAGGGGTGGGTGTCGTTGATCTGGATAGCGACTTTGTCGCTGAACTGGTCGAAATTGTCGTGGTTGCTCAAGTAGCGGCGGATGATGTCCTGCAGCGAGCAGGCAACAAAGAAATACTGCTGCTCCAGTCGCAACTGCTTACCCTGCCAGGTGTTGTCGTTGGGGTAGAGCACTTTGGTAATGTTTTCCGACTCGGTCTTGTCGGCCACGGCACGAGCATAATCGCCAGTGTTGAAAAGCTGGAAGTTAAATTCCTCACTCGCCCGGGCGCTCCAGAGCCTGAGAGTATTGACGGTGTTGTTGTTGTAGCCGGGGACGGGTGCGTCGTAGGGGGTGCCGAGCACGGCGCGTTCGTGAATCCAGCTCACCCGGTAGTGGCCGTCGGGGCCTGTGTAGGACTCGGTGCGCCCGCCGAACTTGACCTCGACTAAATATTCGGGCCGGGCGATTTCCCAGGGGTTGCCGTAGCGCAGCCAGCGGTCCGGCATTTCTACCTGCTCACCGTCGCGGATGGTCTGGGTGAAGATGCCGAATTCGTAGCGGATGCCGTAGCCGATGGCGGGAATCGCCAGGGTCGCGAGTGAATCGAGGTAGCAGGCCGCGAGCCGCCCGAGACCGCCGTTCCCGAGTCCCGGTTCGTTTTCTTGCTCCATGAGGTCAAACAGGTTGAGGCCGAGTTCTGCAAGAAATTCCTGCGCCCGTCCGTAAAGACCGACGTTAATCAGGCTGTTGCCCAGTTGCCGCCCGAGCAGATATTCCGCCGATAGATAGCAGACCGAGCGTACGTCCTGGTCAAGATAGGTCTTCTGGGTCTCAAGCCAGCGGTGCAGAAGCCGGTCGCGGACTGTGTAGGCGAGGGCCATGAAGTGGTCGTAGGGCGTCGCCCTTTCGGTGTCTTTGGCCTGAATGTAGTAGAGATTATCCAGAAATGCTCGCTTGAGGGTTTCGACGTCCATGCCGGTGCGATCGTCTTCTATCTGCACCGGGGCGGGGGCAGTCCGGCTGACGTGCTTTTTTTGCTCTGTAGGCAGGGAATCTGCGCTGCTTTCTGGTGGGCGTCCTGCCGGTTGAAAGTTTGTTCCGGGCATGATTTATCCTTTTTCAGATGAATCAGAGGTGTGAGAACTACCAGTCCGTCCCGCTCAGTGTAAAAGCGCACGGCGGGTGTGCGGGTAAAGCATCGATTATGGAACCCAGGAACGTGTTGAACGTCCATGCTGCAAGTCACACCGTACTGGTGCACTGCGGCGCTGCCGGCAGAAATCTCAGGGGGGATAGACGACGATGCGCTTGATCAGGTGGGGAGTGGGGGCCGCGTGTCTACTGGGCAGCGTATCGCTTGCCTTCGCCCAGACCGCTCCCCCGGCGACAGATATTTATCTGGCGGATTTGACCAGCCGGGAGGGCCGACTGAGTGCGGCTGCACCCATCAACATTACCAACCGGCCGGGCTACGACAATCAACCGTCATTTATGCCCGACGGCCAGAGCCTGCTTTTTACCTCGATTCGCGAGGGTACTCAGGCCGACATCTATCGCTACGAACTGGCGAATGCAGTCGTCACCCGTCTGACTGCCACTCCTGAAAGTGAATACTCAGGCACGGCAATGCGCGACTTGCAGTCTTTCTCGGTTGTGCGCGTCGAGGCCGACAGTACCCAGCGCCTCTGGAAATTTCCATTTGCCGGGGGGCCACCGGCGCTTGTCCTCGACCAGGTCAAACCGGTCGGCTACCACGCCTGGCTCGACGACGACCGCCTGGCTTTATTTGTGCTCGGGACGCCCAATACTTTGCAGCTCGTTGACCGACGCACCCAGAAGCCCGAGGTGATCTTGAGCAACATCGGCCGCTCCCTCGCTATCCGGCCCGGCCAGGACAAGCTAACTTTCGTGCACAAGCTCAACGACAAAGACTGGGTGATTAAAGAGCTGTCCCTCAAAGACCGCAAGATTGCGCCGGTAGTCAGCACCCTACCGGGCAGTGAGGACTTCATCTGGATAGACGAGAACATACTCTTGATGGCAAGTGAAAACAAACTCTACCAGTGCGACCTCAGCAAAGGCATCGCCTGGCAGCAGGTGGCCGACTTCTCAAAAGCTGGTCTCAAGAGCATTACCCGCCTCGCCGTCAGTCCCAGGGGAAACAAACTGGCCTTCGTCGCCCTCCCGGAGACAAAGTAGGAGAGCGCGTGCTATGGGGCATCAACTCTGAACTCACCCAATGCTCAGTGTCAACTGAGGCTGGAGACCGCGCCTGCACCGCCGGGAAGCCCAGGACTGTCGGCACAAGGAAAGCCCCGACAGCGTGTCTGCCGGGGCTTCCTCATGACTGCGGGTCTATGAGACAGATTTTTAACCGTTTTGAGAATTGATTATTACTCGGTTGGATTGCCTCTTCCACCACCGTTTGCTACAACCTCGGTTGGATTGCCTCTTCCACCGCCGTTTGCTACAACCTCGGTTGGATTGCCTCTTCCACCGCCGTCGGTCTCGCCACCGCCAGAAGTGCTGGTTGTCTCGTTGGGGTCAACGACGATGGGATCGCTATTGCTCATGACTTTCTCCTGAAAGTGATTTCTACTGCAGCAAACTTTTGAACTGGGGAATCTGGTCAGTTCGCAGGTCTGTTTACTCAGTAGGGAGTGATTCTACGATTCATGCAGAGCAAGTTTCGCTTAATTTTGTAACTTCTTGATAGCGGCATCACAACGTGCAAGAGCACGCTTGAGCTTTTCTAGCTCACTGGCATCGGTCCCAATCGAGGTACCGCGCGCCTGCATTGCTGACCATACAGCCAGGCTGCGTTGATACCAAGATCGCGCTTTAAGCCACTGCTTCAATCGATTGACGGGTTGAGTTCGCGGATCTAGTGCCAGTGACATATGAATCCCGCCCAGCGTTGAATAAGAGGTAGCTACGTCACTTCGCACCCTCGCATTGAACGGGTCGTCCGTTAAGAGTGCTTCTCGGAGGTTCAGTCCTTTGTGGTAGCTTTCCAGAGCAGGAACCAGGGCTTTACTTTTTAGTAGCGCGTCGCCAACTTCCTCATAGCTCGTTGCCAATTCGCGGCGCACTTCTGCATTGCTCTTATCGGCGATCGAGATGCTGGAGCGAATACTCAATCCCTGACGATAATTCTTAAGAGCGGTGACGATCGAACCCTTCTTCATATGAATGTCGCCGAGTCTTTCATGGATATTGGCAAGGTCGCGTTGGGCCTGAATATTTTCCCGGTTCGTGGTCGCCAGCTTTTGTGCTATCCCAAGGGTCTTGTAGTAGCTATTCAGGGCTGCAGTTGTAGCACCCAGATTGGGAAAGTTGGGATTGCCAAGTACGTCCCCGACGTATTGGTAAGTGATCATCAAATCTCTTTGAGCGCGAGGGTCTAGAGGGCTTTTAGCTAACTGTTTTAGAGCGATCTCCAGACCCCTTTGATAGCTTTCGAGCGCCAGCTTTGCGTCGCGCTCCCGCAGGAGAAGGCCGACTTTGTTGTAGCTGATGCGCAGGAGGCGCTGGATCTCGGTGTCGTCGGGGTTCTCCGCAGCCAGCGCCTGACTGATGGCGAGCGCTGTACGGTGGCTCTTGAGCGCCGCTTCTCTGTCGCCGGTCTCCGACTGGACGTTGCCCAGGTAGTTGAGGCTGGTGGCCAGTTCAAAGTGCATCTTCAGCTCGGGCTGCTGCCGGAGGAGCTGCCGGCGGATCTCGACGGCTTTTTGATAGCTTTCGCGGGCCTCGGCCGTCTCGCCCGCCTGCACCAGTACGTTGCCGAGGCGGTCGTGGCTCGTCGCCAGGTCACGGCGAAGCTCCAGGCTTTGCGGCTCTTCACTCAGCAATTTCGTGCGGATGGCGAGGGCCTGCTGGTAGCTCTTGAGCGCCCCGGCCATATCGCCCAGGTTGGCAAAGTAAGGATTGCCCTGGATGTCGCCGACTTTTTGATAGGCGGTCGCCAGTTCCCGCTGGAGCGGCCGATTGTTGTCGCTCTCCTTGGCAAGGCTGCCCAGGTATTCGAGTGCCCGTTCCACCAGCAGTTGGCGGGCCTTGATCGAGCCTTGAAGCGGCTCGATGGCGTCGTGCAGCTCGAACAGGTAAGCGTTTGCAAGCTTGCGGACATCGTTGAACCGGCGCTCGGCTCGGGCACGTTCCAGGTCGGCGATGCGGGCTTCGCGGGTGGTGGCGATGATGCCCCCGACCAGGGTGAGAGCAACTAGTCCGGCGGCAATCACGGCTCCTTTGTTGCGCTCGATGAACTTTGAACTGCGATAGGAGAAAGTATCGGTGCGGGCAATCACCGGTCTACCGCTCAGGTGCCGCCGAATGTCCTCGGCGAACTGCTCGACAGAGGCGTAGCGGCGCTTCGGTTCTTTTTGCATCGCCTTGAGCACGATGTTGTCGAGGTCGCCTGCCAGGGCACGACGCCACCTGTCGCGCTGGCCCTGACTAGGTAGCGCGATCGACCCGGTTGTCTCTGGGGTGGTTCCGGTGCGGCGGACGACGGTGCTCGGGCGCTCGGGGCTTTCCTCGCAAATTACCTGCAAGATCTCCTGAGGCAGTCGGGTCTTCAATCGATAAGGCCGCTGACCGGTCAAAAGTTCATAAAGTAATACACCCAGTAAGTAGACGTCGCTCGTGGTGGTAATCGTCTCGCCTTTGACCTGTTCGGGGCTTGCGTACTCGGGCGTCATCAGGCGCACAGCCGTGCGGGTCGGCGCGACTAAGTCGGCCTGCTCAGGGTCGAGGAGTTTCGCAATTCCAAAATCGAGCAACTTGGGCACTCCTTCCTCGGTGACCAGGATGTTGCCCGGTTTAATGTCCCGGTGCACGACCAGGTTCTGATGGGCGTAGTGGACGGCCGAACAGACCGATAAAAAAAGTTCGAGGCGCTCGTGAATCGATAAATTGTGGCGCTCGCAATAGTCATTGATGGCGATGCCGTCTACGTAGTCCATCACGAAGTAGGGTAGGCCCGCCTCGGTGTTGCCGCCTTCGAGCAGGCGGGCAATGTTGGGGTGAACCAGACCGGCCAGGATCTGACGCTCGCTGCGGAAACGACGAATGAGGTCGTCGGTGTCCATGCCGCGTTTGATCAGCTTGACGGCGACCTGTTTTCGGTACTGCTCATCGTCGCGCTCGGCCAGATAGACCGTGCTCATGCCGCCCTCACCAATCTCGCGCACGACCCGGTAAGGACCAAAGCGTTCGGGAATTGGGGATTCCGGTGTGCCTTCCGGGAGCCAGCAGGAGCTGAGCTTGAAAGCAGGAGTCTCCAGAAAATCTTCCGACTGCTCGTAGGCGGCGAGCAAAGATTCGACTTCCGCCCGCAGTGATGGCTCGCCCGCACAGGCAATGTCGAGATAATTTGCCCGCTCCGGCGGCTCGGTATCG
>JANNPH010000221.1:0-72109 GCA_031399965.1 Gloeobacteraceae cyanobacterium SOY_34_metabat_159
GGGCTGGAGACGAATTGCTCCAGGGAGGCAAGAGCCCTGCCCTTCTTTATCGATCCGAGCGGACCGGCCCCCTGACAGTGCTGCAGATACGAGGATCGTCCAGTGATCGAAGCAAAGGACATCTATAAATCGTTTAAAGCCGTGGCTGCAGTGCGGGGTGTCAGCTTCAGCGCGGTCGATGGTCAGATTACGGGGCTACTCGGCCCAAATGGGGCGGGCAAGACGACTTTACTGCGCATTCTCTACACGGTCTTCAAGCCCGACAGCGGGACTGCCACGATCGACGGGTTCGATGTTGTGCAAGACCCGCAAGCGGTCCAGCGACAGATCGGGGTCCTGCCCGATAGCCGTGGACTCTACCCGCGGCTCACCACTCGCGAGAATATTCGCTACTACGGACGGCTGCATGGGCTAAGGGGCAACGCTCTCGAACAGCAAATCGAAGACCTGATCGGGCTGCTGGACATGAAAGCATTTGCCGACCGGCGCACCGAGGGCTTTTCCCAGGGCCAGCGCCTGAAAGTGGCGATTGGCCGCGCCCTCGTCCACCGCCCGCAAAACGTGATCCTCGATGAGCCGACCAATGGCCTCGACGTGATGAGCACCCGCGCGATGCGGACGGTGATTCGCCGCATCCGGGATGAAGGCAAGTGCGTGCTCTTCTCAAGCCACGTCATGCAGGAAATCTCAGCCCTGTGCGACAACATCGTCGTGGTTGCCCAGGGACAGGTCGTGGCCAACGGCACCGCCGAAGCGCTCAAGCAGGCGACCGGTCAGGCGAATCTCGAAGACGCCTTTGTGAGTGCCATCGGTTCGGAAGAAGGTCTGCTGTTATGAAAAGCCTCGGATGGCAAGGGGCAATCGAGCGAGTTCTGGTCGTCTTTATTAAAGAGGTGATCGACAACCTGCGCGATCGGCGCACGCTGCTGACCGCGCTCATCACTCCACTCACCGGACCCTTGATCCTGGCCTTCACGATTGTGCTTGCCGGGCAGTTTGTCGCAAGCGAAAATGACAAGTCGCTGCGCCTCCCAGTCAAAGGGGTCGAGAACGCCCCGCAGCTGGTTGCCTTCCTGGAGAGTCAGCCGAATGTCGAGGTGCGCTCCGTCCCGAATCTGTCGGAGGCCGATGTGCAGACGGGCCTCTACGATGTCGCCCTCGTCATTCCCCGCAACTATGCCGCAGATCTACGGTCCGGGCGTCCGGCCTCCATCCAGTTGATTGCTGATTCCTCGCGGCAGACCGCAACCGGCACACTGATCCGGACCCGTGGCCTAATCAGCGCTTACAGCCGTCAAATCGGGTCGTTGCGCCTGCTGGCACGCGGTATCAACCCAAGTATCCTGCAGGCGCTTGCTGTCGAAAATGTCGATGTCGCTTCTTCCCAGGGGCGGGTGGCCGCTATCCTCGGGGTGATGCCGATTTACCTGTTGCTCGCCGCCTTCGTGGGCGGATTTTACGTCGCCATCGATACGACGACCGGCGAACGCGAACGCGGCTCGCTCGAACCCCTGGTCATTAACCCGGTGGCGCGGCGGGAACTGATCTTCGGCAAGCTCGCGGCGACGATCACTTTTACCGTCGTGGTCGTTACCGAGACGCTCGTGGCCCTTGCGGTGATGTTCAATTTCGTGCCCCTCGACGCCCTCGGCATCAAGTTCAGCTTTGAGCCGTTCACCTTCGTCAACCTCTTCCTGCTCACCCTGCCGATTGTGCTCCTTGCCTCCGCGTCGCTGATGATCATCGCTTCTTTCACCCGTAGTTTCAAAGAGGCACAAAGTTACCTGACGCCACTCTTTCTGATTCCGACCTTTCCAAGTCTGCTCGTCACCTTCTTGCCCCTCAAGCTCGAATGGTGGTCGGCGCTTATCCCGATCTACAGCCAGCAGTTACTGATGAGTCAGGTGATCAAGGGCGAACCGGTCAACGGCAGTCTCGCCATCCTCTCTTCTGTGGTGACGCTTGCGATTGGTCTGCTACTGGTCTGGATAGCAACGCGCCTCTTTGACGCAGAATCAGTTGTCTGAACTACTCTGCCGCGTCCACGATGCGGCTGGCCGGAGCCGTTCGAGTCGGTTCCGGCTCGTAGCCCCTTTCTTGAGAGACGTCCCGCAACCCAAACAGGTGCAAAAAGCCCCAGCCGACTTTTGCCAGGACATCGAGGGTGACAAACAAGGCATTAAGGGCGACGGGGCTAATTAAAGCCAGTCCAGGCGGACCGATAAGCCAGACGAGCGGGTAACCGATCCAGAGCACCGAGAGCGAGAGCGCCAGTCGGTTCCAAAGACCAAGGCGCTCAGGCGCACTCCGGGTCACTGCCTCGCGCAGGGGTCCCCAGATCAAGACCAGGATGGCGACGAAGCCGACACTGCTGACGCCATACCAGATGTATTTTTGAGGGGCCTCAGAGAGTTCTGAGAGAGCGCCCGTCAGGATCATGTAGACGTCCGAGGCAATCAGGCCAAAGACCAGGGGCCAATATTGCTTGATATTCTTGCCAAGACCGGCGGTACAAAGGCTCCAGAGCAAGAGCGGCGTCGTGAGCGTCCAGGTTACATAGCGGGCGTAGAAGACCGGGCGATCTTCAACCGTCGTAGCACCCTGGCCGATAGCCAGACACAGGTACATCGTCCCCGCGATCAGGGTGACGAAAAAGCTGACCATGTAGCTGGGCTTTTCTTCTTCGCGGGCCGAAGCCCCCAGCCACAAAAAAGCAACGCTACCGAACGCCATGCAGGCTGCGGCAATCCAGAACCAGAAATAAGGCGTCATCGTCTGCAAAAAACCGGGATGCCCCATTCAAAGCGATAGCTCTACTCAGGCCCTCTATCTGGGGCTGGAGCGCGCCCTGGTAGGGTCTCATCCTGAGTACATATTTCAGGCTTCGGCTGGTACGACAAATCGGTAGCCCGAGCCGTGCACCGTCAGGATGTAGCGGGGATCTTTCGGGTTGTCCTCCAGTTTCGAGCGCAAGCGGGCAATGTGAAAGTCGATAGTCCGGTTGGTGACTGCTGTGTCGTAGCCCCAGACGACCTGATAGATCTTTTCGCGGTCCACGGTCTGACCGGCCTGGTGAAAGAGACATTCGAGTACCTGAAATTCGCGCGAGGACAAGTCGAGTTTGCGGCCCGCCTTGCTCACACTCATGCGCTGAAAATCGATAGCCAGGTCTCCAACGGTGACGCGCTGCGAAGGTGGGGCAACTTGAGTCGTGCGGCGCTTGACCGCCTCGATACGCGCCAGTAGCTCGTCGATGTTGAAAGGCTTAGTGAGATAGTCATCGGCCCCGAGGCGCAGCCCGAAGACCTTATCCGTGTCGAGACCGCGTGCGGTGAGCATGATGATGGGCGTGTGGATATTCTCGGAGCGCAGTCGCTGGCAGACTTCCAGCCCACTCATGCGCGGCAGCATCAGGTCAAGAATGATCATCTGCAAATTTGCCTGACGGCCCAGGTCGAGAGCTGTACGTCCATCGCGGGCCAGGGTAACTGTGTAGCCCTCCGACTCCAGAGTCTTGCGCAGTACCTGGGCTAAGGTATCGTCGTCTTCCACTACTAAAATCGGATCGCTCACGCGGGAAGCCTCACAGTGAAAGTGCTGCCGGTACCGACCTCACTCTTGACATGAATATAGCCACGATGGGCACGCACGATTTGAGAAGCGATGGCAAGTCCCAGCCCAGTGCCCTCGGTGTCGGTCACCAGGCCATTGCGGACACGGTAGAATTTTTGAAAAATAAACGGCTGCTCTTCAGAAGGGATCCCCACCCCCCGGTCTTCAACCATCAAGTGCAGGATGCGTCGTTCGCCAAAGCCGCTCCAATATGCCTGCACCCGCACCCAGGGCTGATGCTGGTCACCCGAATAGCGAATCGCATTGTCGAGCAAATTGACGAGGACGGTCGTCAGGGCGCTGCTGTCGCCGCAGAGCTGGCCCTGGGCAACTTCACCTTTTAAGATCACCGCGTCTGGAAAAGCGCTTTGGGCACAGGCGATGGCCTGCTCAACCAGCTCGGCAACAGCGATGCTCGAGGGCTGCATGAGCAGTTGCCGCGATTCGAGCTTGGCCAGGGTGAGCACTTTCTCGACGACGCCCGTGAGCCGTCTTGCCTCGGTGAGGATATATCCGGAAAATTGCCGGGTCTCATCTTGCCCGCTTGCCCGGCCCGAGGCAATCAGTTGGGCCGAGGCGATAATGCCTGCGAGCGGAGTCTTGAGGTCGTGGGAGACGCCGGCCACGATATCGGCCTGCATCTCGGAGACCTTGACCGCCACCAACCCGGCTCGAAAGAGGATTACCAGCAACAAGCACAATAGAAGGGTCACGACCCCCGAGGCCCAGAACATCTGCCCAAGGCTGCGGTCGGTGGACTGCCTGAGGGCCGAGCGGGTCATTGCCGAAAATTGCCAGCCGGTCAAAAAGCGCTGTTCGGGCGTCACAACGAAGTCAGCAGTGATGTAGTCGCGGTCTTCGTCGTGCTGCTTCCAGCCTTCGTCTTGAAAGATGATGGCACCCTTTTCGTCCTTGACCTGGAAGTAATAATTTGCCTTTGAAAGCGTTTCATCGAGGGGGGAGGTCGTGAACCGCGAAGCCTGTTGACGGCGAGTCAAGTTGTTGCGAATGTCGTTTTTGAGGTTTTCTTTGCTGTAGGAAATACCCATCAGTGCCTCGATTGGTCGGGGCGGGGCAGTCGAGTCGTAGCGAATCTGCTCTGAGGAGATCGAGTGGAGGAAGATGAGCAGTTCGGTCGGCTTGTCATAAAAGTACTGATAACCGACATCCTGCTGCATGGGGCTGAGAGGCTGAAAGTAGCGAATCGCCCGCACAGCTGCCGCCTTGAAGCGCGCGTCTTTCACAGAGTCCGGATAGCTCAGATTCCAGGTACTATCCAGGCCTTGAATCGTAATAAACGAGTTGCGCCGGTAGGTTTCTTGCTCTTTTGCTGATTTCTCTTTGAGCAGTTTATCGGCCCCGGCTTGCAACTTATTGATAATCGGTCGAGCCTGGTCTCTTGGCTGACGAAACAGCTCCTCATGCTTCAGATCGTAGGCATGGACCATATCGCTGCTGTAGCTAGTCAGGTTGGTGTAGCTATTGAGGACTAGACGTCCGAGCAAATATTTCAACTGCTCCTGAGTCGCCTGGGTGCCTGCCTGTTCGTATTTGACCATCGACTGGTACTGCAAGAAATTGAGCGTACCGATCGGAATGACGACGGCGAGTACAATCAGCGCGACCGCCCGCGCTTGATGCCTCAGGCTCCACTGAATCGCCGCGTAGAAACCCTGCTCTATCGAAGCTGCTATCTTTTTCATCGTGTGTGGATACTTCCTGAAGTAGCATAGCTGATTTAACCAGGACCAATTGTGAGATTTCATGAGATGCGGTGAGCAGTCCAGTTGTCTTGCTCGTTCAACTCCACAGATTGACTACATTCTTGGCAGGACTTGAGAATAACCGCCGTATTACAGTACGAATGTCGCCCTGGTTATTCACCATGTTAAAAGTTCTTTCCTCTGAGATTTCTTTGCACTTTATCTTGTTAGGTATCGTCTTCTCGACAATCGCCGTCTCGATCTTTACGCTTGCCACGCCGGCCCGTTCACTGTCGTCGGCTACCGCTGAATTTGCGCGGACCAATCCAGAAAGAGTCGATGCTCCCTGCACCCAGGCCGGGGTGAAATCCAGGTTCGGTTATAGCTGATGGCTTTAAATATCGAACTGCTCTGTACTGGCAGCAGGTCAGACGCTATATCGAGCAAAAAAGTGCCAATATCGTGGACCGTCTGGAGATGCGGTCGCGTCAGGAGTTGCCGTGTCTCTGGCGACGCTCAGACTGGCTGAAGGTGCTTGTACAAGATGAGCGCATCTACGTATTCACCGTCACTCAACCTCACAGCCTGCGGCGTGCGGCCCACGACCTCAAATCCGAGTGACTGCCAGAGCTTGAGTGAGGCCAGGTTGTTGGCGAAGACCAGGTTAAACTGTACTGCTTCAAAACCGGTCTCACTGGCCAGATTGAGCATGGCAAGCCCCATCAGGCGGCCAAGCCCGAGGCCGCGTCGATTGGGTGCCACGATGAAACCGGCATTGGCGATGTGGCTACAGCGCCCTGCGTGGTTGGGTCGCAGAAAAAAAGCGGCCACGACCGAGGTGGATTCGCGGACGACGAAGGCGCGGTGCTGAAGCCAGTAGCGCCTGAATCCTTCTAAGTCGAGCGGGTGCTCCTGGGGGTAGGAATTACCCTCGGCAATCACGCCGTTGAGCAGCGTGAGCACAGCCTCGTCGTCACTGGATCGATGGTCTTCGAGGGAAGCGACCGTGCCGTCTAAGAGTTGAGCGGACATTGGTAATTCGAGGGGCATCGGCAATCTGAATGTGCTCGTGAGAGCCTACCACAGTGGCTCCCACGGGCGCAGTAGACTGGATAGGTTGAGAAGAGAAACCCCAATGGGCGAGAGCAAAAGACGCAAAGGGCAGATGGGGGTAATCTATGGCAACCCCGACCAGGAAAAGATTTTTGCCGGCCTGCCTTTTACAAAAGAGCAGGGCCGCTTCCTTTTCAGGTTCACCATCACGGGCACCTGGATCTGTATCGGAGCGATTGCCGTCCTCTGGGCTATCGTTCGTCTCGGAGTGGCGATGAAGTGGTGGGGAGTGTAGCCCGCCCGCGCCCGATGCAGGGCGACCTGGTCACCATCGAGATCACAGCGCTCGCTGCGGGCGGCGATAGTGTCGGTAGAACCGGGGCCGGATACGTCGTCTTTGTACCGGACGCCGTGCCGGGTGACCGTCTGGAAGTACGCCTCGTGCGCGTCAAGCGCGACCACGGCTTTGGTCAGGTGGTTCGCGTACTTGAAAATTCTCCACACCGGGTTCGTCCCCACTGCATTGTGGCCGACCGCTGCGGCAGTTGTCAGTGGCAGGCAGTCGATTATGCCTACCAACTCGCAGCCAAACGCCAGCAAGTTATCGAAGCGCTTGTCCGCCTCGGAGGCTTCACAAATCCTCCTGTAGAGCCGACTATTGCGCAGCCCGTCCCTTTCGGCTACCGCAACAAATCGACCTTTCCAGTTGGCCGCAACGCTCGCGGCGAAGTGGTCGTCGGCTACTACCGCAAAGATTCCCACCGGATCGTCAACCTCAACGCCTGCCCAGTACAGGATTCCCGACTCGACCCATTGCTGAGGGCGGCGAAAGAGGCGATTTGCGACCGAAACTGGTCAATCTACGATGAGGCCCGCCATAGCGGTGCTCTCCGTCACCTCGCGCTCCGCATCGGTGAGCGCACCGGCGAAATGCTGCTGACCCTGGTTACCCACGGTGTGCTACCAGCAGTCGAGAGCGCCGCCGCCCAGCTGCGCGACCAGTTCCCCGACCTGGTCGGAGTCTGTGTGAACGAGAACACCGAGCGCGGAAATGCCATTTTCGGCGAGCGGACGCACTGCGTCGCGGGCAGGCCCTACCTCGAAGACATCCTGGGCGGTTTTCGCTTCCGGGTCGAACCCACCACTTTTTTCCAGATCTGTACTTCCCATGCTGAGTCACTGGCTCGTCTGGTAGTCGAAGCAGCTGCGGCCGGACCCGGCGATACAGTCGTCGATGCCTACTGCGGCATCGGCACTTTGAGCCTTCCCCTGGCGCGAGGAGCCGGACAGGTCATCGGCATCGAGAGTTACCTGCCCTCAGTCGAGCAAGCGCGCACGAACGCCCAATTCAACGGTGTTGCCAACTGCAAGTTCATCGCTGGCACAGTCGAGGACCAATTGCCGCACCTGCAGGCCGATATCGTCGTCCTCGACCCGCCTCGTAGAGGCTGTGAGCGGGCAGTCATCGCCGCCATCAGCGCTCTTGAGCCACGCCGGATCGTCTATGTCAGCTGCAACCCGGCGACCCTGGCCCGCGACTTGCAACTGCTGGCCCAGGATGGATACAATCTCGTCTCGGTGCAACCGGTAGACCTGTTTGCCCAGACCCACCACGTTGAGAGCGTCGCTTTGCTGGTGCGGGGATAAATGGTGAAGTGGTGGGTCTTTGGCCTGGTAGTCCTTCTGGTAGGCTTCGGCGGCTATCTGGCGCTCTATAGTCCGCTCGGCCTGCAGCAGCGGGCCGTCTTCCCGGCTCCGAAAGAGCCCAACCCACCGATCGGGGGGCTGGTTCCCGGTGCAGCCGATGTCACCCTCAAGAGCGCCGACGGTGAGTCGGTTCGTACCTACTACCTGAAAGCACCGGGTAGCAGCCCGACCCTGCTTTACTTTCACGGCAACGGCGTCACCATCGGCGATCAGATCGATGTCTTCAAGCGCTGGCGCTCAGCAGGCTTCGGGGTACTGGCCGTCGAATATCGGGGCTACGCCGATAGTCCGGGCCTTGCAAGTGAAACCAACACCTACGGCGATGCCCTGAGCGCCTATCAGTTTTTGCAAGCTCAGGGGGTGCCGGCTGAGCGCATTGTGGCAGTCGGCTGGTCTCTCGGTTCGACAGTTGCCGCTCAACTGGCGAGCACTCAGAAACTGGCAGCCGCCGTGTTGCTCGCTCCTTTCACCTCGATGAGCGAGATGGCCGCCCTGCGCTATCCGGGCCTACCCTTCGACCGCATCCTCACCTACCGGCTCGACACGCGCAATTATGTAACTAACCTCGCTTGTCCGCTCCTGCTCGTGCACGGTACCGCCGATCTCACGGTGCCCTACGCGATGACAGAAGCGCTCTACCAGGTTGCGACCGCTCCCCGCCGACTGATGCGCCTCGAAGGAGCCGGGCACGCGGACGTCTTCGGGCCTGAAGTGCTTGCTGCCATCCGCAAGCTCACCCGCGGCTGAACTTTGCTGGGCTTTTCGCGTACCTCTAAGATTGTCTAACCCGCAGTATCCAGCGTCACAAAGCTAATATTGAGGAAGCGAAAGTTCCTGGGGCACCTGATTTCCAGGACTGGAGAGTGAGCATTGGCCTTAACGCTTCTTCACTACGTTTTGCCGCCTCTCGTCGGTGCTGCGATCGGTTTCACCTCGGACACGCTCGCCATCAAGATGCTCTTCCGGCCCTATAAGCCGAAGTACCTGTTCGGCAAGCAGATACCGCTGACTCCCGGACTGTTTCCAAAGGGTCAGGAGCGCTTTGCCCGCAAAGTTGCCCAGATGTTGACCGACCGGCTCCTGACCCCTGAGGAAGTGCGGCGCATTGCCCAGCGGCTGCTCACCGCCGATCGCCTGGAGGCGGGGTTGCGGTTTGCCCTGCTGTACCTGCTCGGTGAATACAGCGACAGTCGCCGCCGCGCCCGCCTTTCGGTCGCCCTCGGGAACGTACTGAAAGAGGTCTTCACCGAATCGCTGCCTCGCTGGATCGACGCTCTAAGCCGTTCCTCGGCTTCCGCCAAGCTCTTTGAGCAGGTCTTCGACCAGGTCGTGCTGTCGCTGCGTATCGACGCTGTCCAGGCCGACCGGCTTGCCACCTGGATGGAGAACAACCTCTTCACCCCCGACCGGTTGCGCCAGGCCATGATTAATTTACTTACCAATCAGACTCTCGACGCCCTTGACCGCGAGGCACGCGAGAAAAGCCAGGGCAGTCTCTGGTTCGTGGCCAACGTCGTCGGTCTCAAAGGTCCGCTGAGCCGCTTCAAGGCTTTCTGCGTCGAGCAGCCCGAGGCCGCTAATGCACTGCTGACACGGTTTATGACCGAGGCGGGAGTTCGCGAACGGCTGGCTGCAGGACTAAACGGCCTGAGCTTTCAGACGCTTTCGCTTGCTACTGTGCAGGATTTACGCCGTCAATTTGTCGAGAGCCTTTCTAGTTCCCTCGGTGCCCAGGGTCCGGCCCTCAGCCAGCGCCTCGGAGAATCGATCGATTGGAACCGCTGGGCGGCAGAAGTGCTCGACCGCATCGTCACCTCCGAGAAGACCCTTGCCTGGATCGACCAGATCGCCGGTAACACCAGCCGCATGCTCGACCGCTACCTGGCGCGCGAGATGGAGCCGCTGGTGATGAAATTCTTGCCGGCTCTCGGGCTTGAAGAATTGGTGATTACCAAAATCTGCAACACCTCAGCCCAGGAACTCGAAGACGCAATCGAGCAGGTCGCTAAAAACGAATTACAGGCAATCCCCTATGTCGGCTTACTGCTCGGGTTCTGCGTCGGGCTATTTGAGGTGTTCTTGATCACTTACATCATCCCGATTGGTTAGTGCGGCAGGGCAGCATTAAAAGAAGAAAAATCTTAGGACGCGCTCGGGATGTGGCTCAACTGGCAGTATCCACGCTGGGGGTAACGCATTTCGCTCTGGTTGAAATAGGAGATCGCAATGGCAGCCGCAGAACAGACTCCCAGGATCGCAAGTTTTCATGCCCATGTTTATTACGACCCCACGACACGCGAAGTAGCATCCCGAGTGCGTGAGGGCCTGGGCGAGCACTTTCAAGTGCAGTTGGGCCGCTGGCACGACCAGCTCGTCGGTCCCCACACCAGGTCGATGTACCAGGTTTCCTTTGCGCCCGATCAGTTCGACAAAGTGTTGCCGTGGCTGATGCTGCACCGGGAGGGACTGGCGATTCTCGTCCATCCCAATACCGGTGATGCAGTGGCGGACCACACAGACCATGCCCTCTGGTTGGGTGAAAAACTGGCCGTTAATCTTGAGCCATTGCGACAGGCAAATCCTGTCTGATAGCAAACTGAAGTGCGACCCATCTTCCACAACCGGGCAGTCCTCGAAATCCTGGGAATGGAAACGCACTTCAAGGCTGCCGAAGCAAGTGACAGCCTTGAAGGTGAGGAAGCATCAGCTCGATCACCACGATTCACTCGATGGCAACCCAGACGGTTTTAGTCTGCAGGTAAAATTCCAGCGCTTCCCAGCCTTGCTCGCGGCCGTAACCCGACATCTTGTAACCACCAAAGGGGGCTGACGGGTCGAAGTGGCCGTAAGTGTTCACCCACACCGAACCTGCCTGGAGTTGCGCTGCTGCCCGGTGGGCCTTTGCGACGTTTTGGGTGTGTACTCCGGCTGCAAGGCCGTAGGAGTTGCCGTTGGCCAGCCGAATTGCTTCCTCGAACCCTGTGAAAGGTTGCACCGAGAGGATCGGTCCGAAGCTTTCCTCGCGCACGATCGTCATCTCATCGGTCGTATCCGCGAAGACGGTCGGTTCCACGAAGAATCCCTTACCTGTGCCGATATCGCAGGCCCCGCCGCCCGCTATCAGCCGCGCCCCTTCGCGCTTGCCGGTTTCCATGTACTGGAGCACCTTGGTGTATTCGTCGCGGTTGGCAATCGGACCCATGTCGCTTGCCGGGTCGAGCGGGTCGCCTGGCCTGGTCGCCATCGCCCGTTGGCGCACCCGCTCCACGACTTCGTCGTACACCGGGCGCTCGACGAGCATGCGACTACCGGCGTAGCAAATCTCGCCCTTGTTGTAGAACATGCCGTCGTAAGCGGTCTGCACTGCCTTATCCAGGTCGGCGTCGGCAAAGATGATGTTTGCCGACTTGCCACCCAGTTCCATCGTCAGGTGCTTGAGCGTGTCGGCGGAGTCCTTGACGATTCGGATGCCACTCGCGGTCGAACCGGTGATCGCCACCTTTTCAATCCCCGGATGGGTGGAAAGGGCGTGGCCGACCGTGGCACCGGGGCCTGCCACGACGTTGAACACTCCCGCCGGTACCCCCGCTTCCGCCATCAGCTGAGCAACTTTGAGGGCCGACAGGGGTGTGGCGGAGGCGGGTTTGTGGATAAGAGTGTTGCCCGCAGCAAGAGCAGGGGCGAACTTGCTGATGCTTAAGATGAGAGGGAAGTTAAAGGGGGTGATCGCTGCCACTACCCCGAGCGGTTCGCGCAGGGTGTAAGTGTGCAGCCCCCGCGTCGCCTGCTTGACTGCGCCCTCAATTTTTGAAGCCCAGCCTGCGTAGTAGTGGAACATGTTTGCCAGGTGGGGGATATCGACGCTCATCGAATCGCGAAACAGCCGACCCATTTCCTTTGCCTGCAGGTACGCCAGCTCCTCGCCGTACTGCAGGAATAGATCTCCCACCCGCCAGAGGATTTCGCCACGTTCGTGACCGCTCAGGCCGCCCCAGGCACTGGATGAGAAAGCACGGCGGGCGGCCTGCACGGCCAGGTCCACGTCTTCAGCCGTCCCCTCGGCGAGGTGAGCAATCTCTGCTTCGGTGGTCGGATCGATCACGGCAAAGGTCTTGCCGCTGGCCGAATCGCGCCACTGACCATCGATATAGAGCCCGGTGCGGTCGATCGGGTAGTGTGGGCGCGCAGCAACATCCACCGGTTCTCCCGGTGTCTTCTCGCAGATTTTCATAGTCTGAAACTCCGTTGGGATTTGGGAGCGGCTAGCGCCGCAGCAGCTTGAGGGCGACGTTGGGACCGACCCCAAGGCCGTAGCCGACCTGGGCGACCAGGAAGCCGGCGGGTTCTACGAGACGGGCACGCACGAGCGGTCCGGCGTCGATCGGGTCCATACCGGCGTCCTCAAGTAGGCGTGCGACCGTCGCCTTGGCGTTCGCGTCGTCGCCGCAGTAGAAAACGCTCGGCACCACGTTGCCGAAGCGTAGGGAGGGTGAGTGCAACAGCTCGGCGTTGACGGGCAGGGCCTCAACGACGATGGCACCCGGAGCGCGCTCGGCGATCCACTCGGCAGCAGAGGTAGTGGTGCCGATGTCGAGGCCGCTAAAGTCGGGCTTGAGAGCGTTGACGCTCGAAAAGAGCAGTTTGCCCGCAAGGGAACCCGCCTGGGTCAGTGCATCCGTTACCGCTCCCCAGGGCACAGCCAGCAGGACCACCTCCCCAAATTCGACCGCCTCGCGCGGGCTGCCGACCCTGGTCTCCGCTCCCATCTCGCCTGCTAGAGTCTCAAGCTTGTGCGGATCGCGCGAATAGCTGAGCAGAACCTGGTGCCCGGCGGCTGTCCAGAGCTTGCCCAGGCCACTGCCGACACTTCCGGCACCGATGATGCCAATTTTCATCGCGTTCACTCCTGCTTGCGAAGCCAAAAGTAACAGGAGCCACGCAGCCCTGTCCAATAGCTGCCACGCACAACTGATAGTCTCCGGCTATCGAATAATTCAGTGAGACCGGTTTCTCAGGAGATAAATTCGTTTAGTTTGAAAACATCCGTACCCACCGCCTCGATGGAACCGTCCGAGATTGACTTTCGCCAGTTGCGCTACTTCGTGGTGTTAGCCGAGGAGTTGCACTTTGGTCGGGCGGCTATCCAACTGGAGATTGCCCAGCCGTCGCTGTCGCGCCAGATTCAGCTACTCGAACAGCAACTGGGGGCACCACTTTTTCGGCGCACCCGACGACAGGTACAGTTGACACCAGTCGGACAGATATTTCTAGAGCAGGCAAAGCTGACCCTGGAGCAACACGCACGCGGCATCGAGATGACCCGCAACGCTGCTCAACGGCAACTGGACGTGCTGAGCGTCGGCTTCGAGCCCTGCGCCACCTTCCACGGTCTACTCGCGGTCGTCCGGCAGTTTGCTCAGCGCTACCCGAATATTCAGCTTGTCAGCCAGCAGCTCACCGCTCCCGAACAGCACGAGGCGGTGCGCCGTGGGCGCATTGACGCCGGTTTTTTGCACCCGCCGGTGAGCGGGCCGGACCTGGTCTTCGAGAAGGTGCTGGAGGAGACTTTTCTCTGTGCCCTACCCACCGGCCACTCTCTTGCCCGTCGCCGCAAAATAGCGCTCGAAGCCCTGGCAGCAGAAGCGTTCGTTCTCTTTCCGCGCTCCCTGGCTCCCGCCTGTTTCGACATCATCTACGCACTGTGCCATCAGGCCGGTTTCACCCCCAGGGTCCAACATCAGACCAGCGACCTGAACTTCTGCTTGAACCTGGTCGCCTCCGGTGTCGGGGTAACGATTGTCCCAGCCTGTGCCCGCGAACGGCAACTTCCAGGTGTGGCTTACCGCGAGCTGAGCAAGGCGACCCCGACCGTCGAATCCGGGTTCATCAGGCGAGCGGACGAACCGGTCGCACCCGCCCTCGGATTATTGCTGGACCTCTGGAGAGCCCACGCCGACGACTGCCGCTAAAAAGCCTGCTATCGAGGCGTGCTCCCGGACGAACTTCGGCGGGGACCTGTAGGAAGTTCGACGTCCCAGCTTTGCTCCTCTACAACCAGCCGGATTGGTTTGGCAGGAAACTTACCCGCGACTCGCAGCCCATTCCTGCAGATACTGATTCACCAGTTCCGGGCGCTCGTCGTGGGGGCAGTGACCGGCTGGGAGCAGTTGCAAAGTGGCACCCGGACAGGCGGCCTGAAAGCGGTGGGCGCGCTCGACGGTCATCCACGGGTCCGAATCTCCCCAGAGCAAGAGCACGGGGCACTGCAACAAGGCGAGCAGTTCATCGACGTAGCGGCCCTTGGGCGACTGGAATACGGAGGCGAAGACCTCCGCTGCTCCCGAATCGCACGATGGCCGGTAAATGTCTTCGATCAGTTCCTCGGTGACGGCACTGGGGTCGCGGTAGACCTGCAGCAGCACTTTGCGGATGTTCGAGCGCTGCCGGAAATACTGAAACATCAGCCAGCTTGCCCAGCTCTGGGCGAAAATGCCCTTGACCAGGTCGCCGCTCAACTTCTGCCAGAAGTCGGGTTCTGGACTACCCGAGAAGGGACCGGCCCCGTTGATGAGCACCAGACCTTTCACCCACTCAGGGCTGTCGGCGGCAAGCACCAGTGATGCGTACCCTCCGAGGGAATTGCCGGCAATCACCACCGGGGCACCGATAATCTCACTGGTAAAGTCTCGTAGCTGGTCGCGCCACAGCTCGCCGCTATAGATCAGGTTCGGCTTCTCAGAGCGACCGAAGCCGAGCATGTCGAGTGCGAAAACTGGCGAATGTTCACTGAGCGGTCCGATATTCTTGCGCCAGTGGTCGGTGGACGCTCCGAAGCCGTGGATGAGCAATATGGGCGTACCGGGCCGCCCAGTGCTGGCCTGGACGTAGTGGACACGGTGGCCGCGCCAGGTCCAGTAAGTCGATGCAGGATGTGAAGCTGTTGTCATTCTTTACATCTTAACGAATCTTAAGGGGTAGGAAGCCGGACGGCCGACCATGCCATCTTAAGAAAACACTGGAAAAAGGACTTGTAGCATGCGCACCCGTACAATGACCTGGGCGACAGCTCTTATCTTGAGCACGACTGTGTTTCTCTTTCCTGTCCAATCCCAGCTTTTAAGTGGTCTGATCAGTCCTTTACTGCAGGTCTGGGTGCGCTCTCAGGTGCAGCAAGTGGACGACCTGCGGGTCGTGGTGAACGGCCCGGATGCGGAGCTGTCCAATGGCCGCATCCAGAGCATCGACATTTCCGGGCGCAACCTGGTCTACAGCGGCATCCCGGCCCGTTCGCTCTCGCTGCGAGGCTCCGATATCCGCCTTGACACCCGCCGGGCATTGCAGGGCGGCGGCTTGCGCCTTGAACAACCTGTCCGCGCCGACATTGCCCTCAGTCTTTCTGAGCAGGACATCAACACTTATCTCGCTTCTCCGACCTTTCAAGAGCAGGTGAAAGATCTGAAGGTGAAACTGCCGACCCAGTTTGGCGGCGACCAGCAGACTGAAGTGAAGCTTGAACTGCTAAACCCGAGTGCGCGGCTACTGCGCGACCGCCTGGAAATCGCCGCCACGGTCCGTCTGCAGGGTGGAGAACCGGCACCGCTCAGGCTTTCGACCGGCATCGCGGTCAACGGGCGGCAGTTGCGCCTGGTCGATCCGCAGTTGGTAGATGAAAAAGGTCAGGGTGTTGCAATCGAATCGCTCGCGGGCCTGCAGATCTCGATTGGACGTGAACTGGAACTGCGTCGAGTGGCGATCTCGCCGGGCCTACTGGTGCTCGAAGGCACTTACCAGGTCCAGGCCACCCCGGTTGCAAGCCGACCCTGAATGAAGCAGCTACTGAGGGGCCGGCACCGTGTCGATAGAATCCTGGTTGGCTTCCAGGCGAGCCGTTCCCCAGCCTCTTGCTTTTTGAGAGGCCCTCAGCACAAAAGCAGCCAGGTTATCGGCTTCTTTGGGCTTGAGCCAGTCTGTCTTGCGGCAGTTGAAGACTGGTTCGGTGCCGTCGTAGCTCATTGGCTCTTTGATAAAGCTGACGATACCGGCGATGTTGTCGCGAGGTGGAGTGGCCCCCTGCAGTCTGGCAAGTCCCAGGGAGATTTTGGGGTTGGGGGTGGTGACGCCGCCGACGTGGCAATTCTGACAGTTGGACTCGAAGAGTTTCTTGCCTGCGTAGATGTCCTGGGGTGTGAAAGTCTTCAAGTTACCGGCGTCGTCCGCCGGCAACTCGACCGGACCGCGGACCTGGAGGTTGACGGTCACGTACTTGTCTTTGACGGCGGCACTCGTCGCCCCGTCGCCGCTACAACTGGACAGCACCAAACCGCACAGCCCCAACAGGAGCCATCTGTTCCTTGACATTGCCGGTGTCCTTTGAATCAGAGCAGGAAGAATCTAGCGGACGTTTTTGCCCATACCCCAACCCGGATTTTGGGTCGCCTCTTTGAGGACGTGTCCTGCCAGGAGTCTGAGCTTGTCTTCGCCCAAATTCGTGTAGACGGGGTGTTCGCCCGCCGGGGCGAGCAACGTCTTGCCGTCGTAGCTGGTCGGCTTTTTCAAGTAGTCGATCAGGGCGGGCACGTTGTTGCGCTGGGGAGTCGCCCCGCTCAGCGCTTCAAACGAGAGGCTGATGTCGGTGCTGTTGTAAGTGCCGTAGGTCTGGCCACCGACGTGGCACTTGCCGCACTCGGCCTGGAAGAGTTTTTTGCCCTGCTTCAACTCGGTATCGGTGTAGGCGATGGTGGGGTTGCCCTCCCCGGCTGGGGCGGCAAAGGCGACATCGCCCTTCGGTGCGCTGCTCGTCGGTGCCTCGGTGCTTGGTGTCTGGCTATCACCAGAGCATCCCGCCAGGATCAGGGCAATCGACGCAAACAATCCAAACTGCTTACTGAACATAATGCGCTCGGTTCTCCTCGTGTGCCGGGATCAGGGGGATTGTAACTTGGACTGCTCACGCACCGTCAGGATAATCTGCTTGGCATCCTCCAGGGCAAGATAACTCCGAGCGTCCCGAAAGGGAATCTCGAATTGCCGACAAAGCGCAAACACTTCCTCGACACTCAGACCGTAGTCTTCCGCCAATGCTTCGATCGAAACGTCCGCAAAACCCATGCCCTATTTCCCCAGCGGGTTAATCCCAACCCATTTTGCACCATAGAACCCTTGCTGCATACTGGATTTGCGCCGGTACTATAGATGAACAGACGATGGATGACATATTGTGAACCTGGTCACGTTAGAACGGCCGGGTGCGCAGTAGACTACGGAACACATCGTGTCCGTCCTTCTATTCTGGATGGGTGAGAAGTGGCCGGTCTACCGAGGGTCGGGTAGGGGTGTCAGTTTAGATATCAAGTCGGGAGTTCCGTATGCGCTTACTTTTGACCGGGACCACGGGTCTACTCGGACAACAACTGCTACAGCGACTATTGCAGCAGGGTCATGAGGTTGCACTGTTGTTGCCCAAGCACAGCACCGCCGCCGTCGATGAGCGCCGCGTGCTGACCAGCCACTGGGGTAGCAAGGCCACCGAGCTTGTCAAAAATGTGCAGTTCCTGCCGGGCAGCTTGATTCAAGAGCAGTTTGGCCTGACGGGCGTCGCTTATCGGCAACTGGCAAACTGGACCGAGACGGTGGTGCACTGCGATGGGAGTCCCTCTTTTCAAGCCTCCTATCCCCAGGGGCTGCGCCTCGAAAATGTGCAGTCAACCGAGCATGTGCTCAACTTTGCCCGGACAGCTGCCGCCGAAAACTTGCACTATGTGAGTACGGCCTATGTCTGCGGACGTCGTGAGGGACTCGTTCCTGAGGAAGAGCCGACCGACCTCTTTGGCTTTCGCAACCAGTACGAGCGATTCAAGTACAATGCCGAGCGCCTGGTGTATCAGTTTGCCCACCGCGAAGGCATCACAACCTCTATCTATCGGCCCAGCATCATCCTTGAAAATCCGGGGCCGATGGGCCTTTCCCAGGCCATTGCCCTCCAACTCGACTGGCTAATGAACCTCGGCAAGTACCTGAGCGGCACCGCCCTGTGCGAGCGCTTCCGCCAGGGATTGCGCTTTGCTGTAGCCGGCGACCCTGATGCCACGCTCAACGTCGTCTCCGTCGATTACTGCGCCCAGGCCATCGCTTCTATCTTTGCGCAACCGCAACCGTTGCCCTACCAGGTCTATCACCTGGTCAACCCCGAACCGCCCTCGATGCAGCTCCTGACCAACAGCGTCGGTGAAGTGCTCGGCGTCGATGCCAGGGTGGTCTCGACCCTCGGACCGGAAGTGGCCTGGGAAGCAGAAATCGAAAGTGGCTTGCTGCGCCGTCTTGAGCGGCTTATCTACCGCAGTTACCGGGTCTATCTGCCTTACCACTTCGACCGCCTCGTCTTTGACGACAGCAACACACGCCAGGCGCTCGCCGGTACCGGCATCACCTGTCCGCGCATCGACCAGCCTTTCCTGGTCGGGTTCCTGCGCGAACGCCTGCATCAGCGTGCTCAGCAGTTTTCAACCCTGCTTGACCGCTTAGCCGGTATCTAAATCACGTATTCAGGAGACGCGTGTACCGATCGGTTCACCGAGTACGGCCCGGTAGATGCTGTCTTTGCCGAAGATGTCGAAGACGACGACCGGAATATTGTTTTCGCGGCAGAGGGCAATCGCCGTCGAATCCATGACTCGCAGGTTTTGAACCAGTACTTCCTGGAAAGTCAGGGTCTCGTAGCGCCGGGCATTGGGATTGAGGTGGGGGTCGGAGTCGTAGATGCCGTCTACTTTTGTCGCTTTGAGGATGACCTCGGCGTCAATTTCGGCGGCCCGTAGCGCTGCCGTCGTATCGGTCGTAAAAAATGGGTTGCCCGACCCGGCCCCGAAGATGACCACCCGGCCTTTTTCGAGGTGACGCATCGCCCGGCGACGAATGAACGGTTCTGCCACTTCTTTCATTTCGATGGCCGACAATAGCCGCGTCTGGACGCCGTGCTGCTGTTCGAGGGCGTCTTGCAGGGTAAGCGCATTCATGACGGTGCCGAGCATGCCCACGTAGTCGGCCGTGGCCCGGTCCATGCCCTTTGCGGAGGCCTTGACCCCCCGGAAGATGTTGCCGCCGCCGACGACGACCGCCGTCTCCACCCCGGCATCGACCACCCGCGCAATCTCGCCTGCGAGGTGCTGTACGATTTCCGGGTCGATACCAAATTCTTGCTTGCCCATCAGAGCTTCACCGCTCAGCTTCAGTAAAACGCGCCGGTACTTCATGCTGTGACCTGAGCCGTAGACTCCTGTCAAAGAATAACACCGCCACCGAAATGACCCACGCAAAAAGCCGGCCCTTGGACCGGCTTTCGAGCAATCTGAAGTGGTTGCTTACTTCTTGATGGTCATGACGCCGACCATGCCGGCGCTCTTGTGCGGGGTGCAGTTGAACGAATAGGCGCCAAGTTTGGCGTTGGCCGGAATGGTCGTGATGTAGGAATCCTTGGGCTTGTTGAGCAGCTTGTTCTGAGACAGGGTCTTGGCAAGCGCCGGGTCTGCCGCCTTGGAGCCGTCAAAGACAGCGTTGTGTGGGCCGGCCTTGTTCATTGTGAATTTGATCGTATCGCCGGGAGCCGCATCGAACTTGGCGGGGACGTAGACGAGTTGACCGGTATCAGCGCCCATCTTGACTTCGATTTGCTTGGCACCGGCGCTGCAGCACCACAGTGCGGGGACTGCAATTGCGGCGACGAGCGAGGAGCCGACAACCTTGGACCATGAGATCATTTGCAGGTTCTCCATGCATTAAACGTTGGCTGGGAGTTCAGGCGTCGGCGGGGCGGGCTCGCCCTCAGGCGACTTCTGAAGGGACTGGCTGGTGGACGGCACCTGATCGGGTGCACCATCGGGCGATGACTGGGGTAATTCACTCGCGGGCGGCTCCTGAGCAAGTTTGCTCGCGGGCGGCTCTTGAGAGAGTTTGCCGAGCAACAACTGGTTAACCGCCTGAGGATCGGCGCGACCGGCTGTTTTTTTCATCACCTGGCCGACAAAGAATCCGAGTAGTTTCGTGCGTCCGCCGCGATAGGCGGCCACCGAATCGGCACTCTCTGCCAGCACTTCGTCAATGACCTGTTCCAGCTTCCCCTGGTCACTGATTTGAGTCAGGCCACGCGTCTCGACGAGATCGCGAGGGGAGCCCCCCTCCCGGAACAGGTCGCTGAGAAGATCATTGGCTATTCGGTTGCTAATCATACCCTGGTTGACAAGCCCGATCAATTGCGCCAGCACTTCCGGGGTGAGCTTGATTTCAGCAATCGGTGTGTGGGTCTCGTTGAGGTAGGCGGCAATCGCTCCACTCACCCAGTTGGCGGCCTGCTTGGCGGGTACACCGAGGGCAATCACCTGCTCGAAGTAGGTGGCCGTTTCACCTTCGTCGGTGAGCACGCGGGCGTCGTAGGCTGAGAGGCCAAGGTCCTGCTGGTAGCGGGCGCGCTTTTGGGCGGGCAACTCGGGCAGTTTGCTCCGGTAGTGCTCGATATCTTGGGCAGTGAGGGCGATGGGTACCAGGTCAGGTTCGGGGAAATAGCGGTAGTCGTTGGCCGCTTCTTTAGAGCGCATCGAGATCGTCCGCTGGCTGGCTTCGTCCCAGAGCCGTGTCTCCTGGGCCAGGCGTTCGCCGTTTTCGAGGGCAGTGGTCTGGCGAACCAGCTCGTATTCGACGGCGCGCTGGAGCGAGTTGAAGCTGTTCAGGTTTTTGATTTCGACTTTGGTGCCGAATTTTTGTTCGCCGACGGGCCGAATCGAGATATTCAGGTCAAAGCGCATCGAGCCTTCCTGCATGTTGCCGTTGCAGACACCCAGGTAGCGCACGATTTTGCGCAGTTCTTCGGCGTAGGCAGCCGCCTCGGCGGCACTGCGGATATCGGGCTCGGAGACGATTTCACACAGGGCGATGCCTGCGCGGTTGAAATCGACCATCGAGTAGGTAGAGCCCGAGAGGCGGTCGGCCCCGGCGTGCACGAGCTTGCCCGCATCTTCTTCCATGTGCAGGCGGGTAATACCGATGCGCTTGGGCTCCTGGCCCTCGACCTGGATTTCGAGCCAGCCGTGCTCGCTGAGAGGGAGGTCGTACTGGGAAATTTGATAGTTCTTGGGTAGGTCGGGATAGAAATATTGTTTGCGGTCGAACTTGCTGAGGCCCTGGGGGTGGATCTGGCCATTGAGGGCGAGAGAGGTCAGGACGGCGTAATCGAGGGCTTGCTGGTTGAGCACCGGCAGGACACCCGGCTGGCCCGTGCAAATTGGGCAGATGTTGCTGTTGGGGGCACCGCCAAACTCAGTCGAGCACTGACAAAAAAGCTTGGTGCGCGTGTCGAGTTGGACGTGGACCTCAAGACCGATGACCATTTCGTATTGGACTTTACTTGCCACTGTGCTGGTCATATCGCTTCTATATCATCCCTGGGGCATCCCTATTTTGACACAGTTGGCCTGGGCACTCGAAAGCCGGTAAAACTGAGGCATGGAAACAGAAGGTTGGCAAATCGTATTGCAGCGGTTGCAGCAGAGCATCCTCGACCTGCTCTTTCGCTACCTGCCGAACCTGCTCGGGGCGCTCATCATCTTTCTGGCCGGCTGGCTGATCGCCACGGTCGTCAGCCGTGGTGTGCAGGGCATCCTCAGGCGACTCAATTTTCAGAAGCTGCTCGGCGAAAACGCCGGCCTTCGTCTTTTTGAAAACACCAACATCAAAATCGATGCCGCCCGCCTGAGCGGTCAGGTCACCTACTGGTTCTTGCTCGCGACGTCCGTATTGCTCGCGGCGGAAGCGGCCAACCTCCCGCAAGTCGAACAGTTCTTAATCGGACTCTTCGCTTTCGTGCCGCAGGTGCTCTCGGCCCTGATTATCGTCCTACTCGCCGTCACCCTCGGGTCGCTGGTCCGGCGTCTGATTGTGGCGAGCCTGCCCGCAGGCTACGCCTACGTCGGCACCTCGGCCCAGGCCCTCATCTATGGGCTTGCCCTACTCGCCGCCCTATCCGAACTCGGCATCTCGCGCATCTTGATCTACATTCTCTTCGCGGGCATCGTCGGTCTTGTGATGATTAGCGGCGGCATCGCCTTCGGCCTGGGGGGCCGCGACGCCGCCCGCGAGATTATCGACCAGTTGCGCAAGCCACGCGACGATCTGTAGCGATGCCCTTCAGTCGAGCAGGGTCGCCTGCTCGAAACGAAGTGGGGGAGCGTAGCCCAGGTGCAAATAGGCGGCAGCGGAGGCGACCCGGCCACGGGCGGTGCGCAGCAGGTAGCCGATTTGCATCAAGTAGGGTTCGTAGACTTCTTCGATGGTTTGGGTGTCTTCGCCGGTGGCGGCGGCGAGGGATTCAATGCCGACCGGACCCCCGTTGTAGTGCTCGATGAGCACCTGCAGCAGGCGGCGGTCGGTCCAGTCGAGGCCGCGCGGATCGACCTCGAAGAGTTCAAGGGCGTCGCTCGCGACTGCTTCGGTGATAATCCCGTCGGCTTTGACCTGGGCATAATCGCGCACGGACTTGAGCAGGCGGTTGGCGATGCGCGGGGTGCCCCGCGAGCGGCGGGCAATCTCGACCGCACCGGGCTCATCAATTGGGATATTGAGCAGGATCGCGTTGCGCCGAATGATGCCCGTCAATTCTTCGACGTCGTAGAAGCGCAGGCGCTGGATGGCACCGAAGCGGTCACGCAGCGGCGAACTGAGGGATCCGGCGCGGGTCGTGGCTCCAATCAGCGTAAAGCGCGGTAACGGGACACTGGTAATCCGGGCGTTCTGACCCTTGCCGATCGTGATGTCGAGCCGGTAGTCCTCCATGGCCGGGTAGAGAATTTCTTCGGTGACGCGCTGCAGGCGGTGAATCTCGTCGATAAACAGGATGTCGCCGCGCTGCAACTTCATCAAAAGACCGGCGATGTCGCGCGGGCGCTCCAGGGCAGGTGCGGTCGTCAGGTGAATGTTGACCCCCATCTCCTGGGCAAGAATCAGCGAAATGCTCGTCTTACCCAGTCCGGGTGGACCGTAAAAAAGCAGGTGATCGAGCGGTTCGGTGCGCGCCTTGGCGGCGGCTACTTTGATGCTGAGGACCGCTTTGAGGTCTTTCTGGCCCGCGTAGTCGTCGATGGTCTTCGGACGCAGGCTCTCTTCCTGGTTGTCCTCGGCCACTTTCTGGGGCAGGACCGGGACGCGCGGGTGGGCGTTGGTGCGCGGTACCCCCGCATCGGCAGGCGGCACGACATTGGCTTTAACAGGCTGAGAACCGGATGGTTCGCCCTGGGCATCTGAGGGACGCGAAGAAATAATTGCCATAGTTGCTGGCCTCGCAGCGGCTACCGGCCCAGGTGAACAACTGTCCCGGTTTTGCGATACAAGATAACACATCCACTCACCAGCAGGGGCGAGTTTCCAGATCGCTGCTGCCGGTAAAGTAACATGTCTAAGGAACGCTTTGAGGCGCTACTCGCGGCCTATGAATGCGATTGATTTTGAGCAACTGAATGCCGGGGTCCTGTGGCCGGAATACATCGTGATTATCACGCTGGTCACCCTCTTGCTGGTGGATTTGTCCCTGGGGCGTAAAGCGTCGAAAGCTGTGCCCTATCTCACCCTGGCAGGACTGACCGCGTCGCTGGTCGCCCTGCTGCCCTACTGGCTGGTCGATACCCCGGAGAGCTTTTTGGGCAGTTTTTCTGCCGATCCGCTTAGCGTCGTCTTCCGCGCTTTTATCTTGCTGGCTTCCGGGTTTACGGTCTTGATGGCGGTGCGCTACATCGACCAGACGAGCCTTGCCACGGCGGAGTTCTACGAATTGCTGCTGGGAGCCACCCTCGGAGCGATGCTGCTCTCGGGGGCGTCCGAGATGGTGATGATCTTCGTCGCCCTCGAACTGCTCTCGATTACGAGTTATCTCCTATCGGGCTATACCAAGCTCGACAAGCGCTCCAACGAGGCGGCGCTTAAATATCTACTCATCGGCTCGGCCAGTTCGGGTATCTTCCTCTACGGTCTGTCGCTCCTTTACGGTCTATCGGGCGGCCAGACGGAGCTTGCTGAAATTGCCCCGCGCATTGGAGCAATGGGTTTTCCGGCTTTGCTGTCGCTGGTACTGGTGGTAGCGGGTATCTGCTTCAAGCTTGCGGCCGTACCCTTTCACCAGTGGACGCCCGACGTCTACGAAGGTGCACCGACCCCAGTCGTCGCCTTCCTGTCGGTCGGCTCGAAGGCAGCCGGGTTTGCGCTTGCCATTCGCTTTTTGACTTCTGCCTATCCGAGTTTTTCAGAACAGTGGCAGACGCTCTTCGTGCTGCTCGCAATTCTCAGCATGGTGCTCGGTAACATCGTCGCCATCGCCCAGACCAGCATGAAGCGGATGCTCGCCTACTCCTCGATTGCCCAGGCCGGCTACATCATGATTGGCCTCGCCATCGGTACCGAGAGTGGCTACAGCAGCATGCTCGTCTACATCGGTACCTACCTGTTTATGAACCTCGGAGCGTTCATGGCGGTGGTCCTCTTCAGCCTGCGCACCGGCACCGACGACATCACGGCCTATGGCGGTCTCTACAAGAAAGACCCGTTCTTGACTCTGGTACTGAGCGTCTGTTTGCTGTCGCTCGCTGGCCTACCGCCCTTTGCCGGTTTCGTCGGCAAGTTCTACTTGTTCTGGGCGGCCATCCAGGCGGAAGCCTATACGCTGGTGTTCTTTGGCCTGGTGACTTCGGTCGCGTCGATTTACTACTACGTGCGGGTCGTCAAACTGATGCTGGTGAAAGAGCCTTCCCCGGAAGTGCTCCGCTACTCAGACGCAGACCAGGTAGGCATCCAGCCCCTGAGGGTCGGCATGGTGATTACGACTTTTGCCACGGTGGTCTTGATCTTCTTCTTCCAGCCGCTTATCGATCTGGCCAATATCTCGGTGCGGGCGACGCCCTCGATGCGGCCCCTACCGACAGCCGCCAAGGTTCCACTCTCCAGTGCGCCTGTTAGTAACGGGCGTTAGCGGCCTGCTCGGGCACCACGTTGCCCGGCAAGCGCCATCTACCTGGCAGGTGACCGGTACTGTCGGTACGCGCCCGGCCGACACCCAGGTCGAGACGATCCCCTTCGACCTGTGTACGGACCCGAGTGCGCTCATCGAGTCGCTCGCTCCCGATATCCTCATCCACTGCGCCGCGATGAGCGAAAGTCATCAGTGCGAAGCCGACCCCGACTTCGCCGTACGCGTCAACGTCGATGCGACCGAGCGGCTTGCACGGGCGATGGCAGGACGGCGGTTTGTGCTGGTCTCAACAGACCTGGTCTTCGATGGGGCGGCGGCTCCCTACTCAGAACAGAGCACTCCGAACCCGCTCGGCTGGTACGGAAGGACCAAGGCGATGGCCGAAGAACGGGTGCAGGCCCTGCCAAATACCCTCGTCGTCCGCACTTCTTTATTGGTCGGCCCCAGTCCATCCGGTCGCCGCAGCGTCGAAGAGCGCCTTGGACTACAGCTGGGCGCCGGTCAACCCGCCCGGCTCTTCACGGACGAATATCGTTCGCCGGTCTTTGCACCCGACCTCGCCGCCGCATTGCTCGTCCTGGCGAGGGGCGAGCACTCGGGGATACTGCACCTTGGTGGTCCAGAGTGTCTTTCGCGCTACGACCTCGGGGTACAACTCGCCCGCCACTTCGGCTGGGACCTCAACTTAGTCGTACCGGCTCTCGGCAGTACCTACCCTTCGACGCCGCCGCGCCCGCGCAACGTTTGTCTTGATTCGCGGCGGGCGCTCGCGGTGCTGGGCAAGCTGCCGCGCTCGATTGCGGAAATCTACCCCTGAGCACAGCAAGTAGGGCAGGATACACCTTTCTGAACGCCGCTATGATGAAGCCAGGGTAGAGGGCGGGCATCCTATGACAAGCCCACCGATACTGCAGACTATGCAACCTGGAATCGTAGTCCCCGGAACTCTACAGCAAGCGCGCACGATTGCACTCGATGTCGATAATCTCGGCAAATCGTTTCGCTCCGGCTTCTGGATGAATAAAGTCGTCTCGCCACTCAAGCACTGCTCTTTGCAGGTGTATGCCGGTGAGACCTTCGGGCTGCTTGGGCCGAATGGGGCCGGTAAGACGACTCTACTCAAGACCTTGCTGGGTATCATGCGCCCCAGTACCGGCACAGCGACGCTCCTTGGTCAACCGCTCGGCGACCAGGCGGTCAAGGCCCGCATCGGCTATCTGCCGGAGAACCCCTACTTTTACGATTACCTGACCGGTGAAGAGATCTTGACCTTTGTCGGTCAGATCTTCCAGTTGCCGGGCAGTACGCTCAAGGCGCGCGTGGCGCAACTGCTCGACCGGGTCGGCCTGTCGCGCCAGGCCGGTAAGCGACCACTGCGTAAATATTCAAAAGGGATGCTCCAGCGCATCGGCCTGGCCCAGGCGCTCATCAATGACCCGGAACTGGTGTTTCTCGACGAGCCGATGTCCGGGCTCGACCCGACCGGACGCCATCAGATCCGTGAGATTATTCTGCAGCTGCGCGCCGAGGGCACGACCGTATTTTTCAACAGCCATATCCTGGCCGACGTCGAAGTGCTCTGCGATCGCGTCGGACTGCTCGTGCAGGGTGAGCTTGTGAGTTGCGGCACACTGGAGGCATTGCTCGGCACCGAGGAAGCCTATCAAGTTGAACTGCAAGGAGCCGAGCCGGAACAGCTGAGCGGACTGCTCGAACAGATCGAGCAGCGCGGGGAGCGCTTGCGCGGCCGGTTGCAGGTGCCGGTGGAAACCTTCATCGACCGGCTACCCGTCGGGGCAACTGTCTTGCAGTTGAAGCTCGAACGGCGTTCTCTTGAAGATTACTTTCGCGATACGGTCACCGAACACCAGGGCCGCGTCCTCGATACTTAACTTGCCTGTCAGGCTGTAGCGGGTACGGTGAGCGCCGCGAGATAGAGGCAACACTTCTCAAGAGCTATCTCAGGGAAGAGGGAAAGTATTGCACTTGTGTTTTACATTTGATTCGTAACCGCAAGTAAAAGCTTTGAGGCCTACGGCTAGAAGGCGCAATAAGGCGTTCTTCGGGTCCCACCCCTCTGAATATTCGCAAATTAGCCGGTTCCCCACAGCAATGTGAGGCTGGTTTTGACCTGCGATGTCGGAGTACCTCATCCTCTACTCTCAAAAGATCAGGAGATCTAACCGCCATGAAAAAGTCTTCCCTACTACTCAGCCTGCCGCTGATTCTCGGGTTGGTCGCCTGCGGCGGTCCGGCCAGCAATACGGCTGGAGAAGTGCGCAACGATCAGGTCGCCTCGAATGAGCGCGCCGAAGAGCAGCGCGAGAACGCTGGCAGCACCGTCGGCAATGCCACTGAAAACGCCGGTGATGCCGCTCAAAATGCCGGCACAATTGCCACCAACCCCAGCAGCGGGGCCATGGCGGACGGTGCTCAGACTTCGACCTCTGACTCCAAGGATTCCAAAGAAGACGCCAATAGCGACACCCGTCGCCGTCAGCTCGACTCCGATATCCGAGCCCGTGAACAGCGCACCGACACCACCGGCAAGGTGAGCGACGGCGATATCGAAAGCAAGGTGCGCAGCAAGCTTGAAGCCAACATCCAGCAGAGTGCGATTGCTGTCACTGCCAAGGATGGGAACGTCACGCTCAAAGGCCGCGTGCCGGTCGAGGCGGATGTGAATAAAGCCGTCACCCTCGCCAAAGAGATCAATGGCGTCAAGCAGGTGCAATCGCAGTTGACTACCGGCAAAGGCTAAATAGTCTGAGCTGAGTGCTCCGCCGCCAGTTTGTCCAGGCGGGCGGCCCAACCGGGCTGCCCGCTTCTGCATTGTTACGGATACCTCCCCATAAATATGTCTGACGAAAAGCTGGGACTAGGAGAGCAGGCACTGAGTAAGGCAGCCGAGGTGGTGATCGCCACTCAGGTTGAGCAGGCTGAGAATTTGACAGTAGAGGTGCATGCTGCAGACGGGTTGCAGACGCTGCAGGGCGAGGTGAATGCCGTGCACATCGAGGGCACAGGCGTCGTCATCGATAAAGATGTGCGGGTCGAGCAACTGGCCGTGCACACCGATACCGTCTCGGTCGATTTGATGAAGGCACTTTTCGGGCAGGTCCAGCTCGACAAGCCTCTAGATGCGACAGCGAGCGTAGTGATCACGGAGGCGGACCTCAACCGGGCCGCCAACTCCGCCCTCGTTAGCGACCAGATGCAGAACTTACCACTGAAGGTGAACGACCTGACGGTGCAGCTCAGCATTGACCACGTCAAATTTTGCCTACCAGACCAGACCAGGATTGCCATGGAGGCCCAGGTCACCGTGGTCTACCCGCAAGGCAATCGTCGAAAGATCGGTTTCACGTCCGTTTTCTGTATCGAGCCTGAGCAGGGTATCAACCTTGAGCGCTTTCAGTGCAATGGTTCTGTCGATTGCCACTTGCCCCTCGATCTGGCTGGGCCGCTCCTCGCCTACGTGAGCAGTTTTCTAAGCTCCCGCCGCCTTACGTACCAGGGCATGGTGATCTACGTCAAACATATTGAGCCAAGAGTTGGTAGCCTGGCTCTGCAGACCGAAGTACGCGTCGAGACTTTGTAACTCGCCTGTAAAAAAGGCCCCCCTGTTATCAGGGGGGCCTTTTTCAGAAATCAGGACTGGAACCCGGACAGACATCCGGGTCCGGCTTTCTACACGCGCCGGGGCGTATGATCGGCGCCGTTGGGCCTTTGTTCTGTAACGACGTTGCCGTCGGCATCGGTACGCAACTCTTCGTGGCGCACGCTGTCCTCGACACGCTCGGTCTGTTGCACTTCGCGCTTGCCGATGGTCACTTCTTCGGCGACCACGGACCGCTTATCGACAGAGACACGTTCTTCTGTAAGAGGCACGCGGATGGTCTCGCCTTCACCGATCGTACTGGTGGTTGCTTCGCCTTCAGCAACCGGGTGGCGTTCGATCACCAGTTCTTCGCGGATGGTCGGTACTTCGATTGTCTGCTTTTCAGTGATCACTTCTTTGCGAAGCTGCACTTCACCGTATTGGACGCGTTGCTTGTTGACCCGCAGCACTTCTTTGAGTAGCTCGATGCGGCGAGTGTCGGCCAGGTCGGCGGTGGGTCTTGCCTCGGTTGTCGGCACCACAGCCGTTGCCGGGGTAGAAGTGACATCGCTGGTCAATCTGGATCCGGTGGCCGGTGCCATACCAGTCGATAGGGGCGCGATGGTGTCGTCGAAGTGCACAGCGCCCGTATCAGCACCGTAGCGCTCGAAGATACCGAGTGCTTCCATAGCCCGTGTGCCTGCCATCAAGACCACCAGGACACCGCCGTTGTCGAGACCTGTCTGGAAGTAGCGGGCGTCTTCTTCGGGAAGACCCAGACCAACCAGGTCGCGTGTGTCGCGACCGTCCTGGCGGTCCGCAGCGGGACCATTACCAAAGAAATTGGCAATGGCGTTCATGACACCACCACTGTTGCCGTCAGAACCGCCATCGGCGTTACGACGACCGCTGAACTCTTCGATCTGGTTTTCGCTAAATCCAGCACTGCGCAGATCGCGGATAGCTTCATCTGCACTCGCACTGTCGCGGAATAAACCAGCCACAGTACTGGAGGGCGTATTCGTAGCTTCCATCTTGTTGTCTCCAATGGGAATAAGTGACTCACACTGCAACCCGGCCGGGTACTGCCCGTTCCTCGAACAGAATCAAGAAGGGGTGCACCAGAATTTTGTTGTACATTTTTGTTTGTGCAGCAACAAAATCGCACGGTATGCACTCATCCTGCCACTGAGGACCTGTGGGCGGCGTCTGCCGCAAGTTGCCTCCCGGACGGCAACTGGATCTAACTTCCGAGCGATCCCCGCACCGAAGCTGCAATCGCTGTGTCAGTCAGGACCCTATAGACACGACGCAGACGTACTGACAATCATTAACAACTCTTCACACTCAAAAAAATAGGGGGCAATTTTGCCCCCTCAATTAATCTGTTGCAAACTACCTGCTACGTTCTGTTTGCTTTTTGCTGACGCGACTTCTTGAACATCGATACGGCGCTATTGCAGTGCCGACTGGCGGCGCTTCCAGGTCAGGGCTGCTCCACCGGCGCTGAATGCCGGCAGGGCAAGGAGCGGTGAGGATTCAGGGATTGCCGTGGCCGCCACAGTGCGAAAGGCGTGGTTGTCGGTCTCAAAGGCGTTTGGACTCCAAGTGAGTCGGATCCTGCTAAACGCCGAAGTAGTGGGCCTCTGGGTGATAGGCGACAACGGCTGTCGTCGATTGCTCGGGGAACAGTTGATGAGATTCATCCATCGTGAGCTGAATGCGATGGGCATCGAGCAACTGCAAAAGCTGCGTCTGATCGTTAAGGTTTGGGCAGGCGGGGTAACCGAAGGAGAAACGTGAGCCCTGGTAACCGCCCGCGATCAGTTTGCGCAGGTCGGGCGAGTCTGCACCGCCGATGCCGAGTTCACGCCGAATCCGGGCATGGGTCCAGTCGGCGAGGGCCTCGGCGGTCTGGACCGATAGGCCGTAGTAGTAGAGGTAATTGCTGTATTGGTCTTGCTTAAAAAGACTCTGGGCGTGTTCGGTGGCAACCTCGCCGACTGTGACGGCCTGCAGGCCGAGGACATCAACCGGTCCGCTCGTGTCAGAGAAGTAATCGGCGATGCAAAGGCGGTCTTCGCCTTTCTGACGCGGGAAGCCGAAGCGCGTGCGCACTACGAGGTCGGCAGGATTGCCGCTCTCGCAGTAGGTCTTGAAAGAATCGAAGCTATAGACAAGCAGGTCGTTGCCTTCTGACTGACACGGAAAGTAGCCGTAGGCAATGTGCGGGTGCAACAGGTTTTCTGCAAGCACCTGCTCTTGTAGTTGCGCCAGGATTGGCCGCACCTGGGCGTCGAGAAAGGCTTCGTACTCGGCGCGCGACTGGTGCGCGGTCTTTTTAAACTGCCACTGCCCGGCAAACAGGGCATTGAGGTCGAGATAGCGGAAAACTTCGCCAAGGTCCAGGTTGGCTGGGGTCAAGATACGCACGCCCCAGAAGGGGGGAGTGGGCCTGGGCACATCGGTCGCGACGTGGGAGCGGACGATGGGGCCGTCGGGGATCTGGGCAAGGGCGGCAGTCGAGCGGAAAGTGGCACCGGCACGCCCACGGGTGGCCCCGACAGCCTCGGGCTGGGCGACCAGGCGTTTCAGTTCTTCGTTCACCGGTGTATAGCCTTTGACGAAGCCTTGCGGGTCCTTCCAGCTTTCGCTGTGCTTGGCGTCCATCAGGGCGTCCAGAAAGTGCAGGTCGGCAAAGGCGTCCTTACCGTAGACCACTTTGCCCTGGTAGACGTCCTGGCAATCGACCTCCACGAAGCGACGGGTGAGGGCGGCCCCGCCCAGGATGACGGGGGCGACGATGCCCCGCTCGTTGAAGACGGCGAGGTTTTCTTTCATGAACCCGGTCGATTTGACCAGTAGACCGCTCATGGCGATGCAGTCGGCCTGGTGCTCCTGGTAGGCGGCGATGATGTTTTCGACCGGCTGGCGAATGCCGAGGTTGATCACCCGGTAGCCGTTGTTAGTGAGGATGATATCGACCAGGTTTTTGCCGATGTCGTGGACGTCGCCTTTGACGGTGGCGATAATGACCGTGCCCTTGGCCGAATTGGCGGTGCGCTCCATGAACGGTTCGAGGTGGCCGACCGCCGCCTTCATCGTCTCGGCGGACTGGAGGACGAAGGGCAACTGCATCTGGCCACTGCCGAACAATTCGCCGACGACGCGCATGCCGTCGAGCAAGTGCAGGTTGATGATGTCGAGGGGTGCGATTGCCTTGAGCGCTTCGGTGAGGTCGCTATCGAGGCCGACCCGGTTGCCGTCGATGATCCGCTGCTTGAGACGGGCTTCGACCGGGGCCTGGGTGTCGATAGTCGGTGCTTTGCGCGTCTTGCCGCCATCTTCCTGGTTGGCGTAGAAGGCAAGCAAGTTCTGGAGCGGGTCGCCTTTGTCGTGTTCGTCGAAAATTAATTTGTGGTGCAGTTCGCGTTCTTCAGCACCGATGCGGTGCAGGGGCATGATCTTGGAGGCGTGCACAATCGCCATGTCGAGCCCATTCTGGACCGCATAGTAGAGGTAGACCGAGTTGAGCACCTGGCGGGCGTTCGGGTTGAGGCCGAAAGAGATGTTGGAGAGGCCCAGGATCGTGCGCACTCCGGGCAGATTTTCTTTGATGAGCCGGATGCCTTCGAGGGTCTCGATACCGAGCCGGCGCGAATCGGCGTCACCAGAGCCAAGGGTAAAAGTAAGCGGGTCGAAGATCAGGTCCTCGGAGCGCATGCCGTATTTGTAAACGACGAGGTCGTGGATGCGCCGGGCGACTTCGAGCTTGCGCTCGGCAGAGCGGGCCATGCCTTCCACTTCGTCGATGGTGAGAGCAACCACTGCTGCGCCGAACTCGCGGCACAGGGGCAGCAGTTTTTGCAGGCGCAGTTCACCGTCTTCGAGGTTGATGGAGTTGACGATAGCCCGGCCGCCCAGTTGCTTGAGGGCGACGTGGATGACCGGGATCTCCGTCGAGTCGATCATCAGCGGCAGCATCGCTCGGGTCTTCAGGCGGCTGACCACTTCGTGCATGTCGCGGATGCCGTCGCGTCCGACGTAATCGACGCAGACATCAAGGATGTGGGCACCTTCACGCTCCTGCTCGCGGGCCATGCCGACGATGCTGTCCCAGTCCTCGGCGAGGAGCAATTTTTTGAATTTTGCCGAGCCGTTAGCGTTGAGCCGTTCACCGACCAGCAGCGGAGCGGGGTCAACGTGCATCGGCAGCGGGTTGTAGAGCGAGGAGACCTGGGGAACGACCTCCACGGTTCGCTCTCGCGGCCTGGTGTTGGAGACGGCCTCGGCAAGAGCCCGGATATGCTCTGGGGTCGTCCCGCAGCAACCGCCGACAATGTTGACCCCAAGCTCGTCTACGAAGTGCCGCACCTGGCGGACCAGTTCTTCGGGAGTGAGGTGGTAGTGGGCATGACCGCCCCGGTTTTCCGGGAAGCCGGCATTGGGGATGACTGAGATGTAGAAGGGCGAATTGTGCGATAGATAGCGGATGTGCTCGGACATCAAGTCAGGGCCGGTGGCGCAGTTGAGCCCTAATACGTCGATGTGATAGGGCTGCAGGGCACTGAGGGCTGTAGCGATGTCGGAGCCCACCAGCATCTTGTCTGCAACATCGCGGTTGGCATCTTTTTCGAGGGTGACCGAGGTGATGAGCGGCAGACGCAGTTGCTTTTCGAGAAAGACGACCTCCGCTGCTCCCAGGACGGCTTTGATTTGCAAAAGATCCTGGCAGGTCTCGATCATCAATAAATCTGCACCGCCATCCACTAGACCGCGAATGTTGTCGAGGTAGGCAGCTTTGAGAGAATCGTAATCCACCTGATCTAGAGTGGCGATCCTGGTACCAGGGCCGATAGAACCTGCCACGAAGCGCGGTTTCTCAGGGGTCGAGTAGCGGTCGGCCACCGTGCGGGCCAGGGCTGCCGCTTTGTAAGAAAGCTCATAAGCGAGGTCGGCGATGCCGTACTCGGCCAGCACAATCTGGCTGCAGCCGAAGGTATCGGTCTCGATCACATCCGCCCCGGCTTCGAGAAACTCGGTGTGGACCGCTTCGATTGCCTCCGGCTTCGAGATCACCAGGTACTCGTTGCATCCTTCGAGCTGCGCACCCCCAAAGTCCTCGGCCGTCAGGTTCATTTTTTGGATGGATGTACCCATCGCCCCATCGAAGACGACGATTTTGTGGCGCAGCAGTTCAAGGAATGGATGAGTCATGGTGATGAATTTAGAGGTAAGCAATAGGTTTGTTGTCACCTTATATTACATTTTTACCTGCCGGGCCATTCTCTGTGGACCTGGGGGAGCCCCAACCACTGGTACGTAGCGGTAGCAACTGGCAGCAAAGGCGTTATATTGTCGGGCGGAATGCCTACAAGACGAGACCTCACTAGATGAAACACCTGACCAGGATTGTGTCGGCCTTGCTTTTGGGAACTGCGATTACTCCTTTACTTGCGGCCGGTGAAATTGTTCCAGCTGAAAATCTGGTGGTCGATGGCATTCCCAAAATGCCCGCGAGCCTGACTGAGCAGGTGGCACGCTATACAGAGTTTCGGGCGGCATCGCTTGCCGGTTGGCACCCGACCCGCCGCGCTGCCCTGATCACGACCCGCTTCGGCGATACGCCCCAGGTTCACCTGGTCCAGTTTCCGGGAGGTGACAGGCGTCAGCTCACGTTTTATCCAGACCGGGTGCAGAGTGCTTCTTTTCCGCCAAAGCCGACGGGCGACTTTTTTGTCTTTACGAAGGACACCGGCGGCAACGAGTTTAGCCAGAACTACCGCTACGATCTCGCGACCGGAAACGTGACGCTGCTCACCGACGGCAAATCGCGCAACTCCTCCGGCACCTGGTCCACTGGTGGCGACCGCATCGCCTACGCTTCCACGCGCCGCAACGGCAAAGACACCGACCTCTACCTCGTCAATCCCCTCGACCCCAAGAGCGACCGGCTCCTGGCCCAGGTTGAAGGCGGCGGTTGGTCTGTGCTCGACTGGTCACCTGATGACCGGCAGTTACTGGTCAGTGAATATGTCTCGGCCAACGAAAGCTACCTGTGGCTCTTTGACTCGACGAATGCGACTAGGACGCTCATCACCCCCAAAGGCGGCTCTGAGAAGGTCACTTACGACAATGCCCAATTTAGCAAGGACGGCAGGGGCCTCTACGTTGCCACAGACCGCGGTTCAGAGTTTCAGCAGCTTACTTATGTGGATCTGGCGACGAAGACACACACGGTGCTCACCGGTTCGATTCCCTGGGATGTCGAGAGCTTCGACCTCTCCTCGGATGGGCGAACCCTCGCTTTTGTCACCAACGAAGACGGCGTGAGTAAGCTGCACCTGCTCGACACTGCGACCCGCAAGGAAAAATCGGTACCGAAGCTACCCGTCGGCGTGATCGGCGGCCTGGAGTGGCGCGAAAATAGCAGCGACCTCGGCTTCAGCCTGGTGTCCGCCCGATCGACCTCGGACGTTTACTCCCTCGACGCGCAGACCGGCAAACTCGACCGCTGGACCGCGAGTGAGACCGGGGGCCTCAATACAGCAGCGCTTCAAGAACCAAAGCTGGTGCGCTGGAAGAGCTTCGACAACCGCAGCATCTCCGGATTCCTCTACGAGCCTGCCCGCAAATTTACCGGCAAGCGCCCGGTGATCATCAATATCCACGGCGGGCCTGAGGCGCAGTACCGTCCTGGTTTCCTGGGGCGCAGCAACTACTACCTCGACGAGTTGGGTGTAGCCATCCTGTATCCGAACGTGCGCGGTTCTTCGGGCTACGGCAAGACATTTTTAGCCCTCGACAACGGAGTCAAGCGCGAGGACTCCGTCAAAGATATCGGCGCACTGCTCGACTGGATTGCTACCCAGCCCAACCTCGACTCTACACGGGTGATGGTGACCGGCGGCAGTTACGGCGGCTACATGACCCTGGCGGTGGCCACCAACTACAACGACCGCATCCGCTGCTCCCTTGACGTTGTCGGCATCTCGAACTTTGTGACATTTCTTGAGCGGACCGAGAGCTATCGCCGTGACCTGCGCCGCGTCGAATATGGCGACGAACGCGACCCGAAGATGCGCGAATTTCTACTCTCGATTTCTCCGGCAAATCGGGCCAAACAAATCAGCAAACCGCTCTTCGTCGTCCAGGGTCAAAACGACCCACGCGTACCCCTTAAAGAGTCAGAGCAGATGGTGGCTACCGTCAAGCAAAACGGCAGCCCAGTCTGGTACTTGATGGCAAAAGACGAAGGCCACGGTTTTGCCAAGAAGAAAAATGTCGACTACCAGTTCTACTCGACGGTTACGTTTATCCAGCAGTATCTGCTCTAGAGGCTCTGGAAGTCGCTGACCAGGGAAGGTATTGGGACTTGTCTGCGCACATCACTAAATGGTTGCTGCGCTGTCGGTAACCGTTCAGTGCTGTGCTGAACGTTCCATATTGTTCTGTGCAAAATATTACTGCTCGACCTGTTGCCACACCTCCGCCTCAATCTGGTGTAGTCACCCATCATCGAAGAACCCTGGGCGAAACTATTCTTAAAACAGAATAAATTCAAAGAACTATGCCTGGCAAAGAATATCTACAGCTCACGGGGCATTCTGTAAAAGGTATAATTTGTACAGCGTTATTCTGTAAGTAGAATAATATGCCCCAGAAGTCCTCTTCTATTTTGCCTTCCACCTCAACCTGGCACGAGCTTGCTCAGGCATTTCGTGAAATGCGGCTCAAGAGAGGGCTGAGTCAGGTGGCTCTAGCCGATCTGGCTGGGCGCAAACAGGCCCGAATATCCTTAGTTGAGGGTGGTCGGGATGACCCGCGTCTCTCGACTCTATTTGCTCTTGCCAAGGCTTTGGGCAGTGAACTGATGCTTGTGCCGAGGGAGCACGCAGCCGAGGTAAGACGAATTATCAATCCGTCGTCTGAGAGACACGATAAGGTACCGACTTTCTTTGAGGAGATTTATATTCCTGATCCGGAGGAGGAACTGGATTGACGCATCAAAAAGCTTCGGCCGGTGAGATGCTTGGAGTTTATCTCGAACCCACACCCGCTCAGAGCATTCGCGTCGGGAGTCTACTGAAGGATGCTGCGGGCAGCGTCAGTTTTATTGTTGATGAAAGCTATATCAACCTCGGCCCGAACAGACCCCTGCTCAGCATCGCCCTGTTCGCTTACACCGGGGAGGAAGACACCATTACCCGCCTGCGCGACCGCCAAAATAAGGTGGGGCATGTTGACGCCCTGCCTCCCTTTTTTGCCAACCTTCTACCAGAGGGAGCACTGTACAGCATTGTCGAAAACCAACTACCTTATCAATGAGCAAAATGCGTTTGGAATGCTCAAGCGCCTGGGTGCAGACCTGCCAGGGGCTATCGTTGTCCGACCTGAAGGCACATATTGCCGCGCGCAAGGCGGGCATAGGGAGATGCCAGGCATCAGTCAACCAGAGCAAGCATACTCTGTGGCGGTCGCTCTCATCCACAGGCACAAGGCCGTGTGGTGTTCCCACTCCCCTTATAAAGAAATCTGAAGATTGCGATCGATGAACCGGGAATGGCTACTGTTTTTGGCTGGGATTGGGGGGCTCGTCCTTTACTTGCTCATCTCGGCCCGCACGGAGATGTTTACGAAATGGCCCTGGCGACGATGAGTGTATTACCCCCGGAAGATTCTCAGCAGCCCCAGCAGGCATCGCCCGCAGAGCCATCAGGCACCCAAGGACAGGGCGAAGAAGCGGCTCCCCCGCCGCCGAGCGCACGCGGCCTCTCGGTGAAAGCGCTCGGCGAGCGTTTGGGGGTCTCCCCACAGGTTGTCCTCAAACAGTGGGACGCGCTTGGACCACTTTTTCCCAACTGGTGCCGGGCCGGGGGGCGAGGACGTTCGCGGCGCAAGCTCCCTGACCCGGACGGCATCGGTTGGACGCGGGGGCTGGATGGGCGTTTTTACCCCCTGGCACCCCGGCCCTGACTCAGCGCGCAGCAGTGTTTGCGGACGCAAACTGGGCCACAACCGCTTTTTTTAATAGATCCGGCGGCAATAGACCCTGGGCGAGAATGAAGTCGTGGAACTGCTGCTGATTAAAGCGATTCCCGAGCTTGCGTTCGACCTCAGCACGCAGTTCCAGTAATCGACTGAACCCGTAGAAGTAGGAAGTGGCCTGGCCGGGAGCGCGGAAAGTGTAGCGTTCGACTTCCTGGTTGGCAAAAGGCTCCGAGAGGACGACTTCCTGGGTGAGCACCTTCAGGGCCTGCTCGCGGGTGAGCTTGCCTGACTGCAGTTCCGGGTCTAGAAAGGCGCGGGCGGCTCGCTGCAACCGGGCCTGGAGCGAGATGAGCTTACCCTCGGGCGGCATGAAGGGCAGCAAAATGGCCTCGGCGTAGAGACCCCAGCCTTCGACGTTGGTGCTGTTGAACGCGTAGATGGCGCGAGCGTTGGAGACACCTTTTTCGACCATCGAGGCAAATTGCAGCTCATGGCCCGGCCGGGCTTCGTGGGCAGTCAATGTCCAGGAGGCAGCGGCGTAGGTAAAGTCCTCTACTTTCTGGGTCTGACCTGCTGGAGCACCGGGGGGAGCCGGAATATTCAGCGGCAGCACAAATTCACCCTGCTCGCCCTGGTTACCCAGCAAGCGGGGAGGGCGCATGTTGGGGGCAGGCGATTGGGCGCTCTCGGCAGGAGTCGAAAGGCGGATGCGGGCCGGTCGGTCGGGTAGGGTGACGAGGCGCTGGGTGCGGATAATGCCCTCGATCTCAGCAAGGCGTTTCTGGTAGTGCGGTAGGATCGCTTCGCCCACGAGCTGCTCTTTTCTGAGGGTGCGGATCACGTCGCGGTAGTCGGTGACACTGTAGCCCTTTGCCTTCGCCACTTCCGGGGCAAGGGCCTGCATCTGTTTCTGGATGTCGTCGAAGGCCGCGTGCGCCCTGGCGGCAAGTTGCGCGGGCGGGATATCGACGCCGTATTGCTGAAGGGCAAAGGCGTACAGTTCGGGCGGCTGGCGGAAGTCTTCGCGTGCCCTGGGCAGGATTTCCTTGCGGACAAAGGCGTCGTAGGCGGTGAATTGTTCTTTGAGGCGGGTGTAAGCCTCCTGGTAACCCTCGATTTTGTAGGTGGCGAAAAGTTGGCCGATGCCTTCGATGAAGGCTGCACTGGAGGCAAGGTCTTTTTGCACCTCGGCCCGAATCGGGTAGACCAGACCGGGCTTGTTTAAACTGGCGCGCGTCCGCGCCTCGGCTGCGACGGTGATGGGGGTGTAGCCCGCTTCGAGCCCGGCATAACGCTTGAGGCGGACAAGGGCAGCCGGGCGGCGAGCCGGGGCAATCTGCGCGTCGAGCAGCGACTGCATACTTGAGAAGACGAGCCGTGACAGGTTGAAGTAGGGCACGTTGTACTGCTTTTCAAGCTGGGTGCCACGGACGTTGTTGGCCGCCGCCACAAGCAAGATATCGAGATCCTGGAGCACGAGGGGGTCTTTCTCGGCCATCTGCCGCTGCTTCAACTGCTTGATCGCCTGATTGACGGCCTCGATACTCTGCTCATCAACTTCAGCTCTAATATCTAAGACCTGTTCATCGAAACCCTCTACCCCCAGGCTCGCCGCCTGTTCAGGGGCAAAACGGGTAAGCACCGCAAGTAGTACGCGCGTATTTTCGTTGCTGCGCGCGACCCAGGCAGGCACAGTCCGGGCTGCGGGTGGATTGACCGGGGGAGACTGGGCAAAGACCTGACCGGCACTGACCGAAACAGCAAGGCCGCAGGATAAGACTGCTGTTAAAGCTCGCTTGGCATTCAAGTACGTCATTTGTCTCCCACCACGCTCAAAATGTTGCATCACGATGACACAAAGATTGTGAGAATTCGCCCTTTACCGCCCTGTATTATTTATGTATTATAGATGTAGTGAGTCGGGTTGACGCCGATGGGGCCAGGCCCGGAAGGGGTATAGCGTGAATAATTTGATGTCCCGTGGCTGTCCAGACTGTGGCAGCAATCTTATCAAGCGTTCGCGGCGACGGGGGATCGAGTGGTTTGCTCCCTGGGTTGGGCTGCTGGCTTTTCGTTGCATGGGCTGCCGGGCAATCTTCTTCGAGCCGGCTCCGTCGGCTGAGCCACCGATTACTCAGGGCCTTCAGGGAACGACATAATTGACGGCCAACCGCGTTTCTCAGCAACTATGGCAGGCAAATCAGGATCTGGCTCAGGCATGCCTGAGCCATCCCTTCGTCCAGGGAATCGCGACCGGCAGCCTGCCGCGCCATCAGTTTGCCTACTACGTCGCCCAGGATGCTTTTTTTCTCGAAGCCTTTGCCCGCGCCTACAGTATCGCCGCCGCCAAAGCGCCCGACTGGGAAAGCTTTGTCACTTTCCACTCTTTGACTGGCGGCGTACTCACCGAACTCGAACTGCACCGGGAGTACGCCGGCGCCTGGGGAATTGAACTGGCGCGCGTCGAACCAGGACACGCTACCCGGCGCTACACAGACTTTCTGCTGGCGACGGCCTGGGCAGGCGAGACCGTGCTAACGGCCGTCGCCATGGCTCCCTGTCTGCGCCTGTATACCTGGCTTGCTCAACAAATTGCTGGAGACGCCCTCCCGCAGCATCCCTATACCGACTGGATTCGCACCTACAGCGATCAGAGTTTCGAGGCGCTTACCCAACGTCTTGAAGAGCAGATCGACCGCTACTTGCCATCTTTGACGCCCCAGGCAGAATCTGCCTACCGCTACGCAATGCTCTGCGAGCGCGAATTTTTCACCGCCGCTTCGCGCATAAGCACCTGACACCTGCTGCCCAGGCTTGAAAAGCCACACTTTACCGGGGCGGCAGGACAGCCACGGTACCTAGAATAGGATCAGACACCAATACCAGTGCAACGGATGGCAGAACTGCCCCTGCGCAAAATCCAGCTCGAAACGCCGTTGCGCCCGCGTGCAGTCAGTCGGCGTCTTGCCGAGGTCACAGCCGAGACCCCCCGACAATTGACCGAGTTGTGGGGTGAGGTGGGTGAACACACTTTTCGGGTCGGTCTGCCGGGGCGCGGTCGCCGCAATACTGTCGTCCTCCAGGGCACGATTGAGCCCCAGGGAGATGGTTCGCAGTTGCAGGCGGAGGTGCGTTTGAACCAGACGGGCATTGGGGCACTCCTGCTGGCCGGACTTGCAGGTCTTGCCCTATCGGCCTTTTTCTTGAGCCAGGGACTGCCTGTCTACATTGCTTTGCTGCCGAGTTCGCTCATCGTCTCCAACTTGCTCTCCGCCTATTCAAACGGGCAGCGGCTGACTCGAACCGTCAAAAGGTTGATTTCTTGAGCGGATGCCAGGGTTATCGCTTAACACCGGAGGCCCTGTGCCCTGTCCAGATCAGTCAGAGGGTTCGATCCGGTCAGGCTACGCAGCTTTTTGCTGACCTGCGAAAAGACTCTCTAAGTCGGCGTGTTGAAGCTGTCTATCCCAGCTGTAGAGGCGAACCAGGATGCGGCTCAGCGTGAAGCTCAGCTCGGTGGCAATCCGCATCCGTTTGAGCATGGAGGCTTGCCGGGTGATGTCGGCACCATGGGTCCGTTCACCCTGATGGTGCTGGAGCAGGAGCAGGAGATTTCCGGTCGTGCCCCGCAACTGGTCGAGGTAACTGTTGCCGAAAGCCCAGCGGCTGAAACCCCAGAATTTCGCCAGGTGGTTAATCTCATCCTGGAGCGGCTCCACAATCGCCTGATGCAGATCGCCGGTGCTGTGGGCGGCAAGCCAGATATAGATGCCTGTGGCACTCCATTCCGTGGAGATCCGGCTCAGGAGATGGCAATCGGCATCCCGCCGGGGATCCTGGGTCGGTTGGTATCCGGCGACCGTGTTGGGGTTGGCCTGGAGTTTGATGCCGGTGAGTTGCTGGTGGATTTTGCTGAAGGTGGGACCATGCTGGCGTTCTTCTTTTTCCCATACCCCCAGTTCGAGAAAACGGCCGTCATCGGCGCGCCGTCCACCCACAAAGCGGGCCATCGCCGGGTGAATCGGCTGCAAGTACCCCTGGCTCTCCTGGCTGTATTCGCGAATCGGGTCTTCAATTTCAGCAGCCGAGGCGATCACCTGGATGAACAGTTCCGGGTCCACATCCACGATCTGGTCCACGTGGATATTTTTCCAGCGGATCGGTTGCCAGGGGCGGGCATGGGGGGTCTCGAACTGACTAGCGATATCGCGGAGGCGAGTGGTGAGGATCGCCGGGGTGAGGTAGCTATCGAGGAGCGTGTTGATCTCGGTGCGGGCCTGCAGATAAGTCATGGCTGTTCTCCGTGGTTGATATCTGCATTCTCGGGAGGTCGCCCCTGCAGGCCCAAGGACCGTTGACGACTTCTATGCAGGCATTTGTAAGCGCCCGTACCGACTGGAAGCGTGGTGAAGCAGGGTGAAGTAATCGTTGGACGGCACGCCCTGACAACCTGGAAATCGAGACCTATAGTGAAGCCATGGCAACTGATCTGTCCCAGCCCTTCAGCCCTGAAGCCCTCGACCAGTGGTTTCCGCCGGAGGAGCAGCGTTCATACATCGCGCTCTGGATCGGCCGGGTCGGGTTGACTCGACGCCGGGCGGAGTGTTTTGTGCGGCTGTGGGGCTATCTGCTTTTGAAGCAAGTCCTGGAGCAAAACCCTCGCCTCAAGCCACCAATCGGCGAACTGCTGCCGGTGGAGCAGTGGGTGTCCTGCAGCCACCGCGAGGCGGCGAACCTGTTTTATGCAGGCCAGGAACAGGGCAGTGAGCGAGCGGCGGGGTTAATGCTCGACAAGTTGGTCCATCTGGGGTTATTGCAGAAGTTTTTTGACGGCAACGTCACCTGTTTTCAAATTGTTCCGCAGGTAGAACTGGAGCAAGTTCCCTCGGCGTCGATACCGCTGCTGCGCTGCGACGGTTTCGACCCGCGCTGCGACGCCATTCCCGTCGCTCAGATGCTGGCGCGCAACTACAACTGGATGAGTCGCGACAACACGGCGGCGGCCCCGCGCATCGCCCGCCTGTTGCGCAGTTGGGCCGGTCAATACAGCACCGGGATGCGGGTGTTGCGCCGCGAAGACAACCAGCAGGCCGTCGGTTTTTACCTGCTCTACCCGACCCATCCCCAATCGGAAGGCTGTTTTTTCACATCCCCGAGCAAAAGCCTGCACCTCAGTTCCGGCACCGAGACCGACCCGATCCAGATGGCGCAGCCGGGCAGCCCGGACTGTCATGGGGTCTTCGTGCGCAGCTGGGTGATCGACTCGCCTTATCTGGAGGCGGCCCGAGTGCTTTTTCTAGAGGACGTGCAGCAAGTACTGCAACTGATGCAGCGAGACTATCCTGGCCTCTGCGACCTGCATACGATGATCATCCATCCTGCCTACGAGAAGATGGCGACAGTGATGGGGTTTCAGCGTAGCGGGACGGCGACGGCAAACTCGCTCTACTGGATGTACCTGCCCCTCGATCGCTACTTGAATCTAGATCTGCAGGCCGCTTTCGCCGCTGCACATTAGACACACTTCACCCTGCTTCACTCCGTTTCAGACTGATGCGCGCCCCTTCATTCCTGTCGCAAGCACTCCTTGGATATACAGGGGTGCTTCAGGAAATATGAGTGTGTAGAGCAAACGGAACTTAACCGAAATCGGTGAGGAGATAATTATGTTATTCGGCGCTCATTCAGATCCAGCAGGCGGACTCTTGCTCGGGATTGTAGTATTCCTGGCATTTTTGATCATGTCGTCGTTGCCCATACTCGTCATCTGGGCTATCTGCTACGACATTCTGAATACATTCAAGGGGAGTCCGGATAACACACAGCCACCCCAAGACCTATCGTAGTCACGGCATTCATGTGAAAGCCATTCTAGAAAATCTGCCTTTCGAGCCACGGGTGTGACATTTTCTACAGCTAGCCTGGGAGATGCTGACCTGGAAACAAGCCCGATGTCTGATGAGCAGTTTGATAATCTGGCAGAAGCGCTCGATGCCGCAGCCGAAAGCAACACTTTTACGAATATCGCCACTGCACTGACGATGGCCGAGTTGGTGGCGAATGCGACCGTCGGTGGGCCTTTTACCGTCTTTGCACCGACAGACGAGGCTTTCAGCCGCTTGCCGGCAAGCACCCTGGCCGAATTGCTCAACCCCGAGAAAAAAGAGCAACTGACTATCTTCCTGGGCGACCATGTGTTGCCCAATGTCCTGCTGTCTGGGGAACTCGTCTCTGGCCCCGTCACCACGGTCACCGGCAAAGAACTCTACATCGAAACTCAAAACGGCACCGTCACCGTCAACGGTGCCACGGTGACCCAGGCAGACATCGTCACTGGCAACGGCGTCATCCATGTCGTAGATCAGGTGCTCTTTTCCTGATTGCTGAGTGCTGATAAGCGAACAGGCAATCGGCCAGGACCGTTGGCGTCGGCCCTCCACAGCAAGTGCTACTCACCCACCGGCAGTGACCATGAATACCCCGTCCCCCTTGCAACCGAACGACGAGCCCTCGGCCTCACCGTCGAATCACTCGATGGTGGCCGTGATGTTTGACGACCGCCCGGCAGCAGAACGGGCGGTGACCGAGTTGCAGGCGGCGGGCTTTAGCGACAACCAGCTCGATATACTTCCCGGCGGCAATGGTCGCCCGGACCGAGTGCTGGTCACAGTGGCAACCGGCAATCGCCCCGAGCAAGCTGTGGCGATTGTCGGGCGGCATGGGGGCGAGACGAGCGGCAGCCGGCCTGCGCCCGCACAACCGGCAGCAGCAGTAGAGGAGCCGCGCACCAGCCGCCACCGCATCGAACTGATGGCCGAGCAACTCCACGTCCGCAAGGAAAAAGTCAAGACAGGCGAAGTGCGCATCCGCAAAGAGATCATCACCGAGATGCGGACAATCGAGGTTCCCGTCACCCGTGAAGAACTGGTGATCGAACAGCGGCTTTTTCGCCCCGGCGGCGGCGACGAGGACGACCCGCCCTTCGACGAGATCCGCATTCCGCTGATGGAAGAGCAGATCATCATCGAGAAGAGGCCCGTCATTATTGAGGAAATCTTCATCGACAAGCGCGAAGTCTCCGATATTCGGTATATCAGTCAGGACGTACAGCGCGAGACGCTATACATCGACCAGGACAGCAACCCGTCCCAAACTTGAGCAACGACCCACCCTTACGTTGGAGTAAAGTTCGCGATGGCAATTCAAAACTGGCGCAATACCCTGTCACAGCTACCCGAGGAGAGCAGTCCGGCCCGCTCCGGTCGCGGGGTGGCGGGTAGCCTGCCCAGCCCGACTATTGTCGGTCAAATGATCGGCACCAGCGACATGGGTGGTGCTTTTAAAGTCAGCGCCAGTCCGAACGTCAGCGCCGACATTCAGCGCGCATTTATTCAGCGCATCGTTTACCGGCAATGGGACTTTCGAAATCCGCTCGCGGCCGGTGAACAGGCCGTCTACCTGTACCAGCTCAGCAAGACCGAGAGCCTGTTCGGCTGGCTCTACAGCGAGTCCGCAGAGTCATCCACTGCTGCACCCTACTTCATCTGTTGCTATCTGGCCGAACCGCTAAATGCCACCCAGCTTGAAAATATCCTGCTCTGGCTGCAAGTAGGACCGGCCGACCCGAGTCATTCCCATGCGTCCCCTACCACGGTCACAGACCTGCACGCACCCGACCTCTGGAACCATCGCCCGGCAAGACCAGGGGTCGCCGTTCCAGAAGCCCTGGTCTTGCAGAGCCTGGACAAGCTCGAACGGGGAGAACTGATCGACTTATTTGTACCGGCGAGTCAGCTTGAGTCCCTCTCTGCTGCTCCCGCACCGGTTTTACCGGTTTTCCCGACCGAGACGGGGAGGCCGAGCGGCCCGCCGAGGCGACCCAGGCGAGCACCAGCCTTTTCAGGCGTGGGGCTGCTCACCGGCGTGCTCATCGGTGGCGGTGTAGCAATCGGCCTGGCCTTGCTACTGTTGCTCGACCCCGCGGCCTCGCGCAGTAACTCGAAATCGACTCCCGAGCGAGATCGCAACTCGACTGCCACAAGCTTGCCCGTTCCTGTCGTGGCGTCCTCACCTGTTGCAGACGCGGCACCTGCAACCCAGACGCCCACGCGCCCACCGGTCGCAAAACCACTTCCCACCCGCCCAACTACCCCCCCGAAGGATCGCCCGGCCGAGACGCGTCCGGCAACCGGGGCTACCACTCCACCACACCCTGAAGTTGCCGCTATCCCTGGTCTACCGACCGGCACCCTGCTGAGCGAGGTCGAGGCTATCTGGGGTACGGCGCAGGTCCGCAAAGGCTACTGGCCCAATACAGAAGCGGCAATCTACGAATTTGCACCGGAGCAGATCACGGTCGGCTACGTCTTCGACCGCGACTCGAAGCGGGTGCGTCAGAGCGAGATTGCCTTCGCCCAGACGGTCGAACCGACCATGATTCGCCAGACACTCAGCCAGATTCTAGGGGCTGAGGCCAATCCGACCATCATGCAAGGTCTGAAGCGCGTCTATCAGCGGCAGACTTCGCGCTACACGTTCCGCACCGACAGCCGCAAGGGCGTCATCGAGCGCAACGCCCAGGACCGAATCTACATCGGCGTCTGGGAAGCGGACCTGCACTGAGCCGACGGACACATTCAGGAGAATGTCGATGGACCAGGAAGGGGCTGAGGCACGCCGTCTTATCGAAGATGCGAAGCGCGAGAAAAACTGGAAGCGCTGGGGACCGTATCTCGCCGAGCGCCAGTGGGGCACTGTGCGCGAAGACTACTCGGAGGACGGCTCCTCTTGGGAAAGCTTTCCCCACGACCAGGCCCGCGCTCGCGCTTACCGCTGGGGCGAAGACGGCCTGCTCGGCATCACCGATCGCCAGTGCCGCCTCTGCTTTGCCCTGGCGCTCTGGAACGGCAAGGATCCGATTCTCAAAGAACGGATGTTTGGCCTCAGCAACAGCGAGGGCAACCACGGTGAAGACGTGAAGGAGTACTACTTCTACCTCGACTCCACCCCGACCCATTCCTACATGAAGGCCCTTTATAAATATCCGCAGGCGGAATACCCCTACCGCCACCTGGTCGAGGAAAATCGGCGGCGCGGACCTGAGGAGCCGGAATATGAACTGCTCGACACCGGCATCTTCGACGACAACCGCTACTTCGATGTCTTTGTCGAGTACGCCAAAGCTTCCCCAGACGACATCCGGGTCCGGATCACCATCTTTAACCGCGGTCCGGACCCGGCGAGCCTGGAAGTATTACCGACTCTATGGTTCAAGAATTCCTGGAGTTGGGGGCGAGAGGGCGAGAGTTACTGGCCGAAGCCCTCGATTGAGCGCACAGGGTCGGGAGACTTTCTCGCCACCCACGACACCCTCGGTCAGTTTCGACTGATTGCTGAATCGGTGCCGGGCATTGAGCCGCCGGCATGCCTGTTTACCGAGAACGAGACGAATACCGAGCGCCTGTTCGGTAGCAAGAATGCCGGTCTTTACGTCAAAGACGCTTTTCACGCCTACGTCATCGAAGGCAAGAGCGAGGCGGTCAACCCTGACAACGTCGGCACCAAGGCAGCCTTTCACTACCGGCTCGACCTGGCGGCGGGTGAGAGCAAGACGCTCCAGTTGCGACTGGTCGCAGAGGAGGATCGGGAGAATCACGGCCCAGCGGATGTCTTTGGCGACCGTCTGTGCGACGCGGACGAGTACGACAGTCTCTTCAACATCAGCGATTTATCGCCCGATGAGCGTCGAGTCGTCCGGCAATCGCGGGCCGGTCTGCTGTGGTCTAAGCAGTTTTATCACTACGGCGTCGCCGACTGGCTCGCGGGCGACCCGGCTCAGCCACCACTCGAGCGTCACGACCCGCGCAATCCCGATTGGCCACAGCTATATAACCGAGACATTATCTCGATGCCCGACAAATGGGAGTACCCGTGGTACGCCACCTGGGACCTCGCTTTTCACATGATCTCGATGGCAAAAGTGGACCCTTACTTCGCCAAGGAGCAACTGGTGCTTTTCTTGCGCGAGTGGTACCTGCACCCGAACGGCGCTTTGCCCGCTTACGAGTTCAATTTCTCAGACGTCAATCCACCCGTGCACGCCTGGGCCTGCTGGCGGGTCTACAAGCTCACCGGACCAAAGGGTCAGCGCGACCGATTCTTTCTCGGGCGTGTCTTCCAGAAGCTACTGCTCAACTTCACCTGGTGGGTCAACCGCAAAGACACCGAGGGGAAAAATATCTTCGGCGGCGGCTTTCTGGGTCTCGACAACATCGGCGTCTTTGACCGCTCGAAGCCGTTGCCGGTAGGCGGCACCCTCCAGCAGGCAGACGGCACTGCCTGGATGGCTTTTTACTGCGCGACGATGCTTGCTATGGCCCTCGAACTCGCCTCTGAAGATCCGACTTACGAGGATATGGCCTCCAAGTTCTTTGAGCACTTCATAGGCATCACCGATGCCATCAACACCCTGGGCGGCACGGGACTCTGGGATGAGGTAGATGGGTTTTACTACGACCAGCTCCGCTTTGAACAGAGCGGCACCTGCGACAAATCAGTGCCGCTCAAGGTGCGCTCGCTGGTCGGCCTCGTGCCGCTATTTGCCGTCGAGGTGCTCGAAGAGGAGGTAATCGAGAGTCTGGCCGGCTTCCTCAAGCGCAAAATCTGGTTTATCGAAAACCGCCCTGACCTTGCTCGCAGCCTCACCCTGATTCAGGATTCCGATGGACGCGGACGCCTGCTGCTCGCCATTCCCTCGCGCGAACGCCTGGAGCGGGTGTTGCGCTACTTGCTCGACGAAGCAGAATTCTTATCGCCCTTCGGTATCCGCTCGGTTTCTCAGTTTCATCGAGACAACCCCTACACTTTCCGGGCCGACGACAGCGAATACAGCGTCAGCTACGTACCGGGCGAGAGCAACAACCGCCTCTTCGGCGGCAACTCCAACTGGCGTGGGCCTGTCTGGTTCCCGCTCAACTACTTGCTTGTCGAAGCCCTGGAGCGCTACTCCCACTTCTACGGCGACGACCTCAAAGTCGAGTGCCCGACCGGCTCCGGCGTATTCAAGAATCTGCAAGAAGTGGCGACGGAAATCGGTTCGCGGCTCACCCGCATCTTCATACCCGACGAGAACGGGCGTTGTCCCTGGCACGGCGAAGCGCGTCACTTCTCAGAAGACCCGCACTGGCGCGACCTGACCCTTTTTCACGAATATTTTCACGGCGACACCGGGCAGGGGCTCGGAGCAAGCCACCAGACCGGCTGGACTTCCCTCGTCTCCCGGCTCACAGTCGGGATTCACACCGGGCGCAACCCGTCCGGCAGTGAGGCCCCTGCCCTGCCGCCCCTGGATAGTTCTCTTTAAAACGTCAATCGAGGCGCTTTTCGAGATACTGCCCGATCATCTTCTGCTCACCGGCGCGGGAGATGATCGTCTGGCGGGTGCGGTACTGGCTGCCGACCAGTTTTAATTCTTCCTCGAAGACCGAGTTGCCATATTCGGTGCGCAGGCAAAGCGTCTCAGGGTTGGCGAAGTGGTACTGGGCAGTGACAGGCTTAGTGGTTGCAAAGCCCCGGTCGCGGTAAAGGATGTCCCCGAGTGCCCCGAAGATCGTTTCGCCGGTGGACTGCTCGCGGCCGGTACCGACCGATGTGCTCTCCCAGCTCACAAAGGCCCCACATTCAAGTTGCGTCTCGTCGCTCAACTCGTGCAGGCGGGCCAGTGTCTCCAGTTCAGGACTCCCCAGGGGTAAAAAGCGAATGGCAATCAGGCTCACGGTCTCCTGCGCCTTGCCCTCCGGGAGCGTGTAGTAGCGGCGCTCCGAACGCCACCGCCCGCCTGAACGCTCAAAAAAGCGCGCAATCAGAGATTCTTGAATAGTTTCAGACGTCAGGCGGAGCATGGAGGTCACAGGCTAAAATCCTCAACGCGGGTCATTTGTAACGAGGATCCGATAGCACCCGGCCAGCAGCCCTGTTACATTGCTTAATAGTAGCACCGCATTCTTTCCGCCCACTCTGCACTTCGGAAGAATGTCGGTCACTACCTAACCTGGGAGAGCATCGCGATGATGAGTGACAACCGCTTGCTATACACAGTCTTGATCGCTTTAGGAGCGGCACTGCTCATCGGCGTGGGGTTTTTGCGCTGAGCTGTTTTTTCAGCAGTAGTCCGGGCGGCGGTAGGACCTTCCTCGGTAAGGCCATACTGTTGGGGCAACCCCGTGGGGCAAACAGGTGTCAGCGCGAACTTGGATACTGCCGGTCATCCTGGCCGGCCTGATCTGGCCGCAGTTGGTTTCAGCCCAGGACGACGGCATCGCACCGATCGAGATTGAGACGTTGCCGGTGGTGCCGGGTCGGGTGATTACGCCCGTGTCGGTCATTGTCGAACAACTGCCGACCAGACCTGACTTGCTGGTTGAAGCCTGGCAACTGGGCGGGATCCAGGATGTGCGGGCGGGGTCCGTCACCCGGCAGGATGGGGTGGTGCAACTGCAACTGAGCGTCGATGCACAGCAACCCGAAAAACCGTTATCCGAGCGCCTGCAGCTCGCCGCATTTCGTCCTGACGCCAACACCCTCCAGGGCGAGACCCTTTACGCGGCTTCCGAGTCGTTGAAATTAAAGCTATCGGCCCGCGAACAGTCGGGGGGTGCAAACGGCGATTCGCGCATCTACCTCAACAACCGGGTCGAGTGGCAACCTTTTGAGAACTTGCGCTGGACTACCCAGCTTGAGCGCAGCCAGAATGCCGGCCAGGAGTCGCAGTTATTGCTCTCAACCCAGTTGCAGCTCCAGTTACCGGTGCTGCAAATCGCCTACGACTGGCAGAGCGCCAACCAGGCAGGCATCACCTGGCAGAGCGACAAACTGACCGCCTCCACCCCGCAACTCTGGATTGGCTCAGCGGCCTTGACGTTTTACGGGCGCGTCGACCGCTCGGGCCTCGACAACGAGCGCTTCGACCAGTCGAGCGTACTTGGGGGCAACGTCGTCATCGGCCTCGGCAGCCCGACTTTCAGACTTCGCTACGAGAGCATCAGCCACTGGAAACGAGCAGGCACCGACGAGGCGACCAGTGCCCAACTCACCTTCCCGCTTTTCGAGCAATCGACCCTCAACTTCTTCTACGACACCTACTTAAGCAGCACCGGCCAATTCAACCAGCGCACCGCTTTCGACCTGCGGATACAGCCCATCCAGCGGCTGCAGCTCTCGGCGGGCTTCGAGTGGCGCGAGGGCATGAACTGGTCCGTGGGCAACTACGGCAGACTCAGCGAACGACTAAACCTCGGGGTGCGCGTCAACCAGGTCGAACTCAACTATTCACGGGCCTTCCCTTTCCCAGGCCAGGCCGGCAGCGACTCTGTATCACTGAGCTTCAGCAACCCTTTTTGATCGATTGAATACGCTGGCATTCGGGCAGCCTCGTTAGAGTATCTACATCAATTCCACCTACAAGTGTTGATGCCCCATTCATAGCCAACTTGAAAGTGCCTCCAGTAACTCGTTGGTCAGTGCTACACACGAGGCTGATATTTCATCGGGATTCTCGAGGGGAACCAGTGCTTGACCGGCCATTCTGGCACCCTTTGCAGACTGAGTTCCAAATAGTTCCTTCAAGTATTTCATTGCTCCAGAGGTAACTTCCCTCGAAACGTCATTCACCAGGAGCTCTGGCATCAATGCTGTCATGACATCAAGAGATGTTCCCCTCAGCAAACGTAGGACGTCGAGGGCGTCTTTGTCGTCAAGTCGATTCGCCTGGCCAATACGCTCCCCAATTTTGTGCAATTTCGCTACCAATAGTGCACTCGGTCCGGCAACCGCCAGCTCAAAAACTCTCTGATCTTCGGGTTCCAAAGCTCTAATGGTTTTGTAACTGTAATCTACAAGTGCTGCTTCTAAGCCGCGTGCTTTCCGTGCCACTGTTCGTCCGTGAGCGCCGAGGTTCGCTCCACGTCTACCAGGACCACTCAAGCTTTCCGGTACCATAAAATCAACAGCTATTCCTCCACTACTTCTCCACGCACCCGGATTGTCTTCCAGTCGAAATCCAGCTCTACTTAGTACTTCTTCAAGAAGCGGTTCATCCGCTATTTTCCTCGGATCAATCGTCAAGTCCGCATCGGTGGTGTAAGGCGCAACGGCGAAGTCAGCTTCTCCAACGTGCAGATAGATGGCCTGTGCTCCCACCAGGACGATCCCCTGCCTGTGCTGCACGAGCGCTTCTAGAACATCCAACAGTACCTTTCGTGCCAGAACATATTGTGGGTCGAACCTGGATGTCATTTACAACTGCTTCTCCACTTAGAAGTATTTTCTTGCATCCATTTCAATAGTGCTTCTGCCTCTGCTGGACCACGACCTGGGCTGACCATGAGATCCACGGCAACCTGCGTAGCAGCAGCACACCGGTCCCGCTCTTCGGTGACCCACATCCTGGAGAACACCACTGGGTCAAACGGTTCGACCAGGATTACATTTGCGCCAGACTCGGTTTCTACAAGTCGCAGATCCTTCGCAGCAACGGAAGCGTGTGGAACATACACTAGAGCGAGTCTTGTTGCAGAGGTTGAAATGTGCTTTTGCACAGCCAGAGAGCCTGTTAATGCCCAATCCTTACCCAGTTGCTCGACCTTACGTGACAGCTCAGCAAGACCACGCGGTTCTAAGTAGGAAAAATACTTGCCACGCACGAACAGCACATAATCTTTGCTCCATCGCCTCAGGATCCCTTGCCAATCTGTGTCTATGATCCGGCCTTCGCTGCGCTGGACTAATTGCTCACGGTCAAGCAGTTCTGCCACACGACTGATCGTTGGTCCAGTCGCACCAGAACAGATTGCAAGCTGACGAACGCCGTAGGGTGGTTCAAAGTCGCACAGTGCCCTCACGGCTCGACCTGCTCCTGCTCCCTTCAAAGAAAGCAGGGGCTTGTCTGTTTCACGGTGTGGGTTCTTCTGCGCACCCGTCGTCTCGATAAAAACTGCTGGCCTGTCGATTACAATTCTCGAATTGCCGGTCGTGTCAATGTAGTTGATTTCAGAGTCGCGCAGCTTAGAACGCGCGCCCTCTCCTACGAATAAACACAACAGCAGCGGAATTTCCTGGGCACGATCGTACTGCTGATATTTATTTTGACGAAGAGTATCAGCGATTGATGGTACGTCTCGTGCCTCCACTGCGCGGTTCTTTACTTCAATGATGATAGATGTACTCGTGCCATCCGGATCTCTCAGGACCGCCGTAGCATCCGGCTCATTTTTACGAGCCGACAATCCAGAAGTCAGATCCCAGTCAACCGCTCTCAGGGCCGCCGTAGCATCCGGCCCATTTCTACCAAACAATAACTGCTCTGGCTCCAAAGTCCATCCACGTGGAAGTCGGTGACGTATAGCGCTTAGCAAAGAGGCCAGAAGTTCTGTTTCAGAATTAAGCATGTTTCAGTTTATCCGAAACACGCTTAATTCTGAAACAGATGCTTCAGACACCGTGTCACGTCTGGAGGGACAATTACTCGTCAGGCTTCGAGTTCCGCGAGGGCAAGCCAGCGTTCAGTAGCTGTGTCGAGGGCATGGGTCAGTTCGCCCATCTGCTCGTAGAGGGTATTGGCGGCTGAGAAGTCAGTCGAGAGTGTCGCAAGCTTTGCTTCCATGGCGTCTCTTTTGGCTTCCATCTCGGCAATCTTGGTTTCAAGAGTTTGCAATTCGCGCTTTTCTTTAGAACTCAATTTGCGGGTGCCGACGACCGGCGGTGAGGCCACGGCAACCTGTGTAGCTCGTTGCGGCTTCGGGGCGACGGCTTTCGCTGCTTCTAAGGCTTCGCGCTCTTTGAAGTCGAGATAGAGCGAGTAGTTGCCGGGATACTGGCGCAGTTCGCCGCCCGGCTCGAAAGCGAAAATCGAATCGACCACCCGGTCGAGAAAATAGCGGTCGTGGGAGACCGAGATCACGCAGCCGGTGAAGTCTTCTAAGTATTCTTCGAGTACCGAAAGAGTCTGTACATCCAGGTCGTTGGTCGGTTCGTCGAGAATCAGCACGTTCGGCGCACCCATCAGGATACGCAGCAAGAAGAGCCGCCTTTTTTCACCGCCCGAGAGGTTGGCTAGCGGCACGTACTGCTGGCTCCCCGGAAAGAGAAAGCGCTCCAGCATCTGTGAAGCAGTAATCAGGGTGCCGTCGGCAATCTTGACGAAGTCGGCCACTTCTTTGATGTAGTCGATGACGCGCTGGTCTTCGCTGCGGGCCAGGGCCATTGCCTCCGAGTGCTGGTCGAAGTAGCCGATTTCGACGGTGGCTCCGAGTTCGACTTCCCCGGAGTCGGGCGGGACACGGCCGGTGATGATGTTCATCAGGGTCGATTTGCCGGAACCGTTTGGACCGATGATGCCAATTCGGTCTTCGGGGGTGAACTTATAAGTAAAGTTTTCAATCAGTACCCGGCCTGCGTAGCTCTTCGTGACGCCTTCGAGTTCGATCACTTTCTTGCCGATGCGGCGACCTGCGGTGGCGATTTCAACTTTGCCTTTCACCTGCTTGAATTCCTGGTCCCGTAGAGCGTGGGCGCGGTCGATGCGCGCTTTTTGCTTGGTCGAACGCGCCTTCGGTCCGCGCCGGAGCCATTCGAGTTCGCGCCGAAGCACCCCTTGATGCTTGCGCTGGGTACTGATGGCGGCTTCCTCGGCGAGCGCTTTTTTTTCCAGGTAGTAAGAGTAGTTGCCCGCGTAGGTAAATAGATCCCCCCGGTCGATTTCGATAATCCGGTTGGTCACCTGGTCCAAAAAATAGCGGTCGTGGGTGATGAGCAGCAGAGCACCCCGAAAGCGATTGAGATACCCCTGCAGCCACTCCACTGAAAAAGCGTCGAGGTGGTTGGTCGGTTCGTCCATCAAAAGTACGTCCGGGCTCGACAGCAGTGCCGAGGCGAGGGCGATGCGCTTGCGGTAGCCGCCTGACAGCGCAGCAATCGGCGCGTGAATATCTTCAACGCCCAGTTTGGTGAGGATAATCTTGGCATTATTCTCCAGTTCCCAGGCTCCATTTGCCTCCATACGGGGCATCAGGTCGGCAAGCCGCGCCGAGAGCTGCGCACTTTCACCCGCCTCGGCGTGGGAAAGCCGGTCTGAGATGTCCTCGTATTCGCGCACCAGGGAAATCTGCTCGCTGCTGTCACTGAAGACCTGCTCAAGCACCGTGCGGCTCTCGTCGAGTTCAGGATCCTGGGGCAAGTAGGCGATGCGTACGCCGTTGTTGACGGTGATCTGCCCGGCATCGATGTGCTCGATGCCCGCGATCATCTTGAGCAGGGTCGATTTGCCGGAGCCGTTGGTGCCAATCAGGCCCACTTTGTCGGCGGCCTCGAAGCTAAAACTGGCACTGTTCAAGATCACCTTCATGCCGAGGTGCTTTTGAACCGATTGCAAAGTAAAAATACTCATCGAAGTCCTGACGCAGCCATTCGGATCCTATGCCAAAAACATGGGGGCGTGTTCAGGCTCGTATTCAGGTAGCAGTTCGCGAACAGCAGGAGCCGATTAGCGCTCTCCTACACTGAGAAGCTTCCTATTGGCCATGCTCACACCCAAATGTACACGGCCTCTCTAAGGGCTGAACCGGAGCAACTGCTCGAACTTTTGCCAGGGTGCGCCGTCGAGCAGGCATGAGCGTGCCTGTTCAATCCCAGCTTCCCAACTGGTCACTGCCCCAGCAGCAAGCAACCCGGCCGCACTATTCAGGGTAACCACCTCGCTCTGTGCCTGCGTTCCCTTGCCTTGCAGAACTGACCGCAAGATCCGGGCATTCTCCGCGACATCTCCACCCGCGAGTGCTGAAGCCGGGGCGAGCGTGAGCCCGAGGGCCTCCGGTTCGATTACCATCTCGGTTGAGCCAGTCTCTGTCCCGACAGCAGCCCAGGTCGGTCCTGAAATCGCGCACTCGTCAAGCCCGCCGCTACCGTGTACGACGATAAAGCGGTTGCGGCCGAGCAAGGTCAGGGCCCCTGCCAGTTGCGGTACCAACGCTCTGCGATAGACACCCAGCACCTGGGCCGTGGGGGCAAGCGGATTTACCAGCGGACCGAGCAGGTTAAAGATAGTGCGCACACCCAATTCGCGGCGTACCGGGGCGACCGCTTTCAGTGCTGGGTGCCAGCCGGGAGCAAATAAGAAGGTGATCCCCACCTCAAAAAGGGCGGCGCGGACGTGGGCGCGCTCCTGAGAAAGGTCGAGGCCCAGGTGTTCGAGGACATCGGCCGACCCGACCCGACTGGTGGCCGAGCGTGCCCCGTGCTTGGCGACCGGGACAGAGCAGGCAGCCGCTACGAAAGCGACTGCTGTCGAGATATTGAATGTACCAAGCCCGTCGCCGCCGGTGCCGCAGGTGTCAAGTAAGACCGGTAACCCGGCAGGCTCTTCTGCACAGGCCCGCTCCAGCACCCGCGCCATCGCAGCCAGTTCTCCATCGGTAACGCTTTCAGGAGCCATTGCCACGAGCATGGCCCCCGAGAGCGCTGCCGGTACCTCACCTGTCAGCCAGCATTCCATCAACCACCCGGCAGACTCGGCGTCCAGGGGTTCGCCCGCGAGGCGCTGTGCAAGCAAATTCTGCATGCGGGTGCTCACTGAAAGGCACCTTTCGGTTCAAACCGGGTCGTCACCCGCCCACCGCCGGCGCTCACGGTATTGTTTTGCAAATCTGCAAAGAGTTCCGGGCTTTCCAGGGAGAAATTTTGGGCGGATTGCTGGTAGCGGGCGCGCTCGGCACGCAACTGGCGGCTTGCAAGCGCATAAATGGCCCGGCTCGCCTCGAAGCGCAATTCCGGCTCGCCCATCCGTCCCTGCACATTGCCCTCACCTTCAAAAATCTGGGTCCCCAGGTTCCAGGTCATGCGGTTTGCTGTAAGACGGGCAGCAGGTGACTTTTGCTCACCGATGACAGCCTGACCGGCCCCCGCCTCAGCGGTGATCAAGTCAGAACCAATCTCCCAACTGGCCCGCGGCGCCTTCAGGCTTACCCCGCGCTCTAGAGAGCGGGCGACTACACCCTCACTGCCGCTCACCCGGTTGGGCTTGAGGCTCCAGACCAGGCGCGGCGTCTCGATTTTGAGCCGGTTGGCCTCAGAATCGACCCGGACATTGCCGGACAACGTGTAGACCTGAAGACCCAGGTCACCTTCGAGGCGTTCGGCGCGCACCTGCAGTTTTTCTTTCGGCTGCGAGAGCACAATCGAACCTGACGCTTCTAGACGGGCCTTGTCAGGAAACCACTGTACCTGGGACGCATTCAACTGGGTTTGACGGACCGGCGAGACCCCTTTGACGCCGCCCATCAGCAAAATCTCCCGCGTGGCAATGCGCACCTCACCGCGCGGCGCTTCGACGGTAAGCGCCTTCTTGCCGTCCTGAAAGAAGACGCCTTTGACCTGCTCGATGGAGGCCACGCTCTGGTCGCGGTTATATTCGGCGCGCGCCGCCTTCAATTCCCAGATCTGCGCGTTGCCCTGCCGGTTGGCCTCGGTGAGCACGATATTTTCGAGCACCAGAGCATTGCGCCCAGGCTTCTGGACAGTCGGCTGAGAAGCAGTACCGCAGGCGCACAGGCTCAGACACAGGACAGCAATCGACCAGAAACGCATCAATGGGCTGCTTCGCGGTAGGCGGCGTAGACTCCGCGCACGTTGTACCAGTTGAGAAAGATACGCGCCAGTTCGAGGGCGAGTTGCGGTTTGCCCCGGTCGAGTAAATATTGCAGCAATGGGGCCAACGTGCGCTCGTTGAGCCGACCACCCAGGGATAACAGTCCCCAGAGCACCCGATGGAGCGGCGTCATCTGGATCATCAGCCGCACATCCCAACTCGGATGCTTGCGGTAGAAGACGACCCCCATCCGGCCCCGCTCATACTCTTTTTGAATCAGGCTGGGGATCTGGCGCAGGGTAAAAGGCGGGTGCCAGTGATAGCCGACTGCCTCCGGACACTTGATCAGGCGCAGACCCAGTTTTTTAAGCCGCACCCCAAGTTCGAGGTCTTCCCATCCGTAGAGGCTGAAGGCCTCGTCAAAAGGACCGGCTGCTTCGAGCCAGCGACGGGCGATGGCGACGTTGCCGGTTGCAAAATAAGCGGCAGAAAAATCCGTAATCTTGTAAGGCTCCGATTCCGGGTGGTCAAAGTTGCAGGTGTTGACGACGCGGCCGTAGGTAAAAACTGCCTCGCTCGGGTGGCGGGCAAGCACCTCGGCGTGAGAACCCAAAAAGGCAGGTGTCACCACCAGGTCGGAGTCGATAAAGATAATCGTATCGCCCCGAGCGCGCTCAACTCCTAGATTGCGGGCCGCTGCCGGGCCGCGGTGGTCCTGCTCAACCAGGCGGATATGGGCGAACCGCTCCGGATTCGCCTGCAGAAACTCGACTGTCCCGTCAGTCGAACCGTCATCGACCACGACGACTTCGTACACGCCGTCCCAGGCTTGCGCCTCCAGGGCCAGCAAGCATTTGGTGAGGATCGGCAAACGGTTGTAAGTGGGAATAACGACGCTGAAGAACACACCAGCTTCCATAACTTGTGCCCATTTTGACATTAATTCGGAGTGCCCTGCTGAAATCTGGGGGTGCTCTGCGCAGTAAGTTAGGCTGGTGAGAACTTTCCAGGACTATCCATCATGGTCGCTCCGCCTGTTGTCCGCACCGCGCGTCGTGCCTGCGTACTGCTGGTCTTGATGGAGCCGCACCTTGCCGAGCGCGTCGAAGCCAGCTTGCGCCCGCTCGGCTACCGGGTATCGATCTGTCCGCCGGTTGAGCCTGCCGTTGCGCTCGACCGCGTCCAGTCCGAGGTCTGTGACATCGTCATTCTTTCCGGCAGCAGCACGGGCCTTGCCTTTTGCCGCAATCTCAGACGGGTCGGGGTGGAACTGCCGGTCTTGATGCTGCTCGACAGTGACGACATTGCTGAACGCGTCGCCGGACTCGATGCTGGGGCTGACGACCTTATCTTCCACCCCTACGCCACCGAAGCGCTCATCGACCGCATCCAGTGCCAGCTCAAGCGTTCCCAGGGAAACAACGACGGCACTCTGCGCCTGGCGGACCTGGTACTCAGCACCCGCACCCGCGAAGTCCATCGCGGCAACCGAACTATCGAGCTGACCGCCCGCGAGTTTCACCTGTTGCGCTTCTTGCTCGAACATGCCCGCGAAGTCCTGAGCCGTGAGCAGATTTTGAGTAATGTCTGGGGCGAGGACTTCGATGGCGAATCGAATATCGTCGAAGTCTATATCCGTTACCTGCGCATGAAAGTTGAGCGCGAGGGCGAGAAAAAACTGATTCACACCGTGCGGTCAGTCGGTTACACCGTTCGCGAATAAGTCCTGGCGCTCCCGCTCGGTGCTGTGATTACCTTTCCTTTACCTGCGGAAGGTAGGGTGATTGGAACCTGCTACCAGGGACCAATGCGCTATGTTGAACCGGGATGCCCATCAAGATTTTCGCCTGTTACTTGAAGAACTTTACCGGGAGCGTACTCTGCGCTTCTTCAAAGCAGGCCAAACCATTCCCCTGCGCACTCAGGAAGTCTGGATCGTCTACCGCGGACTGGTGCAGGTCACTACTCTGCAGCCCTCCGGCGACGAAGCCCTTCTGGGTCTGGTTGGACCGCTGATGCCTCTCGGTCGTTCGCTCACCTTGCTCGATCCCTACCAGGCGACTGCTCTTTCCAATGTCGATCTGCTCAGGCTGACGGTCGAAGAGATTCAAGCTTCTCCTCGTCTGGCCCGCGAATTAAACGAGCAGATGGCAAGACGCCTGCGCCAGGTCGAAGCCCTGCTGGCCCTGGCCGGCAAGCGGCTGGTCGTAGACCGTCTGCAGGGATTCCTCTACTTGCTGGCTCACGAATTTGGCCAGCCGACCCCTGAAGGGATTCGCATCGACGTGCGCCTGACCCATCAGCAGTTTGCCAACGCCCTCGGTACGACGCGCGTGACGGTGACCCGCTTCCTGGGTGAGTTGCGCGACCGGGGCCTGATCGAAATCAGCAGCGACCGGCGCATCTACCTTAAACAACCGCAGACCCTGGCTGCAGCCAGCTGTTTCTAACCGAAACCTGGTCGAATTGGTTTGTTGCTGATAGACTGGCGTCAAGTAATCTACTTTCTGTCAAGCGCACCGGGTCGTGACTTAGTTCGCGCCGAGTGTTAAATCAATTGCAAGTGAACCCACGGGAACCACCGGAAACGACCCGGCACTCGTCAGGAAGGTTCGTTAGAGACCTAGTATGGAACAAAGAAGAAGTATACGTATTGAGCCTACGCAAAACCCGAAAAGCCCTCTGCCTCGCCTGATGCGCGAAGATGCGCTTCTCCAATCGAGCAATACTCTGGTCTTGATGTTTGGCCAGCATCTGGCGGAATTTCCCCCAGGATCGCGCCAGGGCGTCCGCTCCTGGATTCTTGCTCAAATCGAAGTGAATGGTCTGCCGAGCCTGGTGCGCTTTGGTCGCCGTGACCGCCCGAGTGTTTACCGGCGCGACGAGTTTGCCCTCTGGCTCACCCCGGAAGGCCTAGAGGCTTCGATCGCCTCGCTGTGAGCCTGTTCGTCGCCTTTGACATCGACGGCGTCATCCGCGACGTTTCCGGGTCTTATCTTCGTGCACTGGCCGATACTGTTGAGCACTTCGGCGCAAAACGTCCGGCGATGCCCGATATCGATGCCCTCAAAGCGGAAGGTTGCTGGAACAACGACTGGCTCGCGGCCCAGGAACTCCTGCGCCGCGAGCACGGCGAGGGCACTCTGCCCGACTTCGACATCCTGGTCAGTTACTTTCAAAGCCGCTACCTGGGAGATCCGCCAGGGTCCGGTTACATTGCCTCAGAACCATTGCTGATAAGCCCCGAACACTTCGAGATCCTCGATGGTGCCGGTATTGGTTGGGGCTTCTTCAGTGGAGCCAGCCGCTATTCAGCGCAGCACGTCCTGGTTGGGCGGCTCGGACTTCAAGATCCACCCCTCGTCGCTATGCACGAAGCCCCCGAAAAGCCGGATCCAACCGGTCTTATCGCTCTATGCGACAGGGCTGCCGGTGAAGCTTCGACAGTTCTTTATATTGGCGACACGGTTGCTGATATGCAGACGGTTGTGCGCGCCCGAGTCGTCGACCGGGCGCGCACCTACCTGGGCATTGGCTTCCTGCCGCCGCACATCCAGCATAGTGAGCGGGCCGCACACTATACAGAACAACTGGTTGCAGCCGGGGCGAACCAGGTCTGGAATGGCTGGCCCGAAATTGCCGGCTTGACCGAACGGTTGCGCTCAGTCCGGCAAGCAACTGTTCAGCAGGTCGAATCTCTCTAGCTTTCAAGTCAGCAACTGGTAACTTCGGGTTGGCCGGCTGTGCGGCCTCCCGGTTGTGCAGCTGCGCAGGTTCGCAAGAACGTACTCCCAGATACGCAAACGGGCAGCCCTGCGCCAACCCACGACCTGGTGGGATACACTGGGCTGTAATCTCTTTCCTGGCCGAAGAAGAAGATGTCTTTACCGTCGGGAACTGTCGCTGAAACTCTGAACCTGCTTACCCTCGGTGACCGCGGAGTTGGCAAGACTGTTTTCCTGGTCGGCAGCTATCTGGAGTTGTTCTCCGCCCGCCAGACGGGCCAGTTTGAAGGCATCCAGATCGTCTGTCAGGACAAGCAATCGCAACAAAATATCGAGGCGATTCTTAACTATATTTCTAAGAGTAGTCAGTATCCGCCGCCGACGATTAAGATTACCGATTTTCGCTTTGCACTGAAGCAGCAGGGTAAGGTGGAGCGTACACTCTGCCAACTCGACTGGCAGGACATTCCAGGGGAAATTTGTCGGGCGGGGACCCTCGACTTCGAGCGCATGGTGCTCGGCTCTCACGGGTGCTGCATTTTTGTCGATGCAAACGCACTCGTCTACGACGGCGCTTACTTGCTGTCGATGAACGACATCTTCGATCAAGCCATTGCAATTGCCTCTTTGACCTCGCTCAACAACCTGCGCTACGCCTTTGCAATCGTGCTCACCAAGTGCGACTTACTTCCCCACGGGGCATCGACCGAACAGACCCTCATGCGCCGCCTGCGACCGCTGCTTGAAAGACTGAAGATGAACCGGGCTGCATTCGAGATTTTCCAATCGCGCATGCCTGTGATCCCCGGGGAGTCAGGTGGACGCCTGGAGGCCAAGGGCGGCGGTCAGGCGATCTTGTGGCTTGCCGGGCAATTGTTGCAAAAAGAGGCGAGCTTGATTGCCGGCTTGTTTAGCGACCGGCCTCCCAGCCGCGGTCAGGCGACCAGGGGCGGCGCTATGCAGACGATCATCAACCGTGCCGACCGGGCGAGTAGCGCCAAGCGCCTGCCAGTCTGGGTAACGACCGTCGGCCGACCGCTTGCTCTGGTGAGCCTGGTTGGTCTGGTTGCATTTGTCGGTTATCGGGTGCTGATCCCGAGTGCCGGTCCCGGTGACTCGGAGTTGCGTGCCCGCATCGTCAACTACGAGCAGATTCTGGAGCGCGACCCGGACAACCTCAGTGCCCTGAGCATTCTTGCTGGTCTCTATCAGCAAACCGATCAGGCGGGCCAGGCACTGCCTTTATTGGAGAAGCTTGCGCAAAAGGAGCCGCAGCGCAGCCAGTGGCAACTTGCCCTTGCACAGGTCTACTTGCAGCAAGACCGACTGGCTGACGCCCAGAGTGCACTTGATCGTGTGCTTGACCGCGAGGAAGACAACCTCGCAGCCCTCCTTGGCAAGGCGGAAATACTCCAGAAGCAGGGCGACACGAAAGCGGCACGCGAGCTATTTGATAGAGCGGAGCAGGTCGCTCCGCAAGAGCGCAAGCAGCAGATCCGGGAGCAAGCTGAGAAATTGTCCTGAAAAATTGTGGGCGGGTTTACGAGTTGGCATCAAAAGAAAATGTATGGCAGCACTACTTCTATGACGACACACTTTAGCCAGCTTATCTATACCAGTACCCCCGAGTCGGGTTTCAAGTTGCTCACCAGCGGACAGGTACCGTCCCTGGTCGAGCAGATATTTGTCGAACAGGTTGTCCACCAGCACTGGAACGCCTACGATCCTCCCGATGCCGGCTATCGCGCCGTTTACCTGCACCAGGTCGATACGCTGCACACGCTCTTCGGCTGGCTCTACGACGATGGCAACGACGAACTGGGTCGTGGCCACGTTCCTTACTTCGTCTGCTATCACCTGGTTGGACCGCTCAACGCGGTGCAACTGGAGAGCATTTTCATGTGCCTGCACAAGGGACCGGTCGCGGTACCGACGCGGCAACAGCTGCCGGTCAAGCTCGATCCGGTGAATGCTCCAGACTTGTGGAGCTATCAGCCTGCCCGGCCGGGGGTGCGCGTCGGGGCGCTCCACCGGCAACAGGGTCACGCGGCACTTGAACAGGGTAAGCTCATCGACCTGTTGATTGCCCACGAACAACCGTTACCAGCACCGGCAATCGTGGGCAGCAGCCAGTCCAGGACAGTCCGCCTCGCTCCTCTATTTGCCCTGCCGGAACTGCATACTTTAAGACGGGCCGTCACTATCCTCGATGACCCGCCATCCAAAGACCAGTCGCGAAGCCGCCTGCTGCTGATCGCGGTCGTGGTTGCTCTACTTTTACCTTTCGGACTTGCAGCCCTTTTCGGTCTTTACTCTCGCCAGACTCAGCAAAAGCTGGAGGTCGTCAACCAAAAAGTGACCTCCGCCGAGGCACAAATCAGGGCAGTCGGCAGCAGTGGAGTGCAGAAAATCGAAAAAGTCGAGCAGAGGCTTGGCCGGACCGAGCAGCAACTCGGCACAGTGGTCCGGCGGCTCGACCGGACTGAAGGCAAGCTACAGAAAGTTGACCGTACCGATCGGCAGTTGCAGAAGGTGGTCAGGCGGCTCAACAGCACCGAGAGCCGCCTGAATACGGCTGAGCGCAGCGTCAGGGGAGTTGTCGCATCAAAGTCGCGCGAACGTGTCTCAGGCAGCAAAAACCGCACCGCGCCGATCCGGGTAGCCAGGTCTGCTCCTCGCCGGTATAGTCTTGCCAGGCGTCAGCCTTCTACGGTCTCTCCCCGTTTGCAAACCTCACCCGAACTGTCTCGGGGATTAAGCCCGTCACCGGAACTAGCCCGCTACACCAGGCTTAAAGAGCAGCAGGCGCAAGCCGACTCCACCCGGATGTTTGGCCTCTACCGCAAAAACCGCAAAAGCTAAAAGCTATCTCATCCACAGGACACGGCTCGGTTCGCTGTTGAGCGTCATCAACAAGCCCGCATGTCAGGAAGGTATACCAAAACAGGCGACCCCTGGTTTCAGCCGTGGAGAATGTCAAACCTCGTAGTCGCTGAGCAGCGCTTCGATGAACTCATAGCTATTAAACGGTCGCAGGTCGTCGATTTTTTCGCCGACGCCGACGAAGCGAATTGGTAGCTTCAGTTCATTGACGATAGCGAGGGCGATACCACCCTTAGAGGAGCCGTCGAGCTTGGTAAGGACGACGCCCGTCAGGTTGGCGGTCTGGGCAAACACTTTTGCCTGTTGCAGTCCGTTCTGGCCGGTAGTGGCGTCCAGCACCAACAGCGATTCGACCTGGGCACCCGCTGCCTGCTTGTCGATGGTGCGGCGCACCTTCGCCAGTTCGTCCATCAGGTTTTGTTTATTTTGCAACCGGCCCGCCGTGTCTACCAGCAGCAACTCGACATTGCGCGACTGGGCGGCGCGAATCGCGTCGAAGGCAACTGCCGCCGGGTCGGCCTTGGGCGAGGGGTTGGCGATCACCTGGACTCCAGAGCGGTCGCCCCAGATCTTCAGTTGCTCGACGGCGGCGGCGCGGAAGGTATCGCCTGCTGCGATGAGCGTGTCGTAGCCCGAACGGGTGGCAAGGGCGGCAATCTTGCCGATCGTAGTGGTCTTGCCGACACCGTTGACGCCGACAATCAGCCAGACATTCAGGACATCGCGAGTGGGTGCAAACTTGGTCGGGTCGTCGCCTGCGAGTTCGAGTTGCTTGCGCAGTTCTGCTTTTAGAAAAGGCAGGACCTGCTCGGGAGCGAGGGCCTGCTTGCGGACCTGAGCCTGCAGTGCGGCAAGAACCCGTTCGCTGACGGTGAGACCGACGTCGGCCTGCAACAAGATTTCTTCGAGTTCTTCAAGCTCTGCTTGCCCAATGGGTCCGCGTCCGACCACCGCTTTGACGCTATTGACCAGGCCGCGACGGGTCCGTCCCAATCCGAAGCGCAGCTTCTGTAGCCAGGTAATTTCTTCAGCCGTCACATCCTCCGGGCGACGCCCCTGAGCAGCAAGCACCTCTGCAGACCACAAGAACCCGGCGTCAAAGGCGATCTCAGGGGTGGGTTCAGGCGGTGTTGGCGCGGGCTGCGGTTTGTCATCGATGCGGGGTTCTTCGACTGGAGGCGGGTTGGGTGGACGGTTAGCGTTAGAGAGAATGCGACGCCAATCGAAAGCCGGGGCAGGCTGGGGCTCGGGTGGAGGGGCAGCAGGTGTCGGCTCTGGCAGAACTGCCGGTGGCTCTGGTTGAGGTGCGGGTACTTCTGCTACCGGCTCGACGGACGGCTCGGCCTGCACTTCCGGCTCTGGAGCTGGGGTGGAACGTCCGTAAAGGATGCGGCGCCAATCAAAAGCCGGGGCAGGCTGAGGTTCAGGCGGAGGAGGCACAGCCGACGCAACTGGCGGCTTGACTGGCGGCACCGGCGGGACTGGGGGTTGGCTGAGTCTGGGCGCTTCTTGCACGACTTCGACCGGTGGCGGTGTCGGCTCTACTGGGCTTACTTCTACGGGTGGTGCTGCTGGTAGCGGGGTGACACTCTGAATAGGCGGCGGTTCTACGGGTGGGGCAGGTGGACTTGAAGTGTTGCCGTAGAGTACGCTCTGCCAGTCGGCGACTGCCTCGGGTACCGGTTCTACGCGAGTCTCGGGCGCTGGAGCACTCTGAACCTGGTTGTAGTAAGCCTTGGCCAGTTCCATGAAATCTGGTTCGGCCCTGGGCTCAGTTTCGGCTTCAGGTGCAGGTGGCGGTCCCGGTTGTGCTGCATCCTCGGGAGCCGGCTCGTCCTTCTTCTCGTCTTTACGAAAACGGTTGAACCAGTTGAAGACCATGAACGCCCCGCAAAACCATGGCTCTATTTTAGGAGAAATTGCGGGGTCGGTTCTGACTGAATCTGTTCAGTTCGATACAGCATTGCAAACGGTGCTCAGTAGCCGAACGTAGCTGATGCGTGTATCTACCTGGATGTGGTTATTTTGAGCGGCTGACAACTCAGCGAATCCACGCTTACGCGCAAACACCAACCAGCATTACAGTGCAGATGTCAGTACCCCTGTGAGGGCCGCCATGCACGATTACTTCGCCTACCTGGGCATCAGCCTGCGAGCGATGGATTCGGAGGTCGAGCGCACCTACCAGCGGGTCGTTCAGCTCCTGCACCCCAACTGTTTTCCCCCCACCGATCCGCGTCAGTTAGAGATCAACCGCTTACTCACCGAGTCCATTCTTCCGGCCTACAGCACCCTGCGCGCTCACGCAGTGCGTGCTTACTACCTGGAGACTTATCGTGCCCATCTCCTCGCTACTGTCAGTGCGAGCAGCCTGGGGCATGACGCAAGTGTGGCTCGACTCGCCACCGCAACTTCCCAGGCACAGCTCAGCGCTCTATACGAACAAGAAGTGAGCCGTTGCAGCCAAATGCTTTTTTCTGAGCTTGACGCCTATGACGAACGCGTCGCACGGCTCAGCCGTCTGAACACCGCATTCGTCATTTACTCGCAGCACCACCGCGACACGACCGTACCATCCAGACCTTCTAAAGATCCCCGCCCACCACTCAAAGCTGAACAGCCACAAGCACCCACCAAGATCGATCAGCTCCTGAGTACGGCAGAGACCTTACTCAAAGGTGGTCAGGCGAGTAAAGCCCTCAAGATGCTCCAGAGGCTACAGGTCCCTGAGGAGCAACTTCAGCGCTACTACCGTCTGGTCGGACGGTGCTATCAGGCGATGGGTATGCCCTCCGAGGCTTTTGCCCAGTTCCAGATGGCACTTGCCCACGAGCAGAGTCGTACTCCTGGCAAGCGCACCCCGGTCAGTCAAGCCCCGGTCTTGCCCGGCGAACCCGAGCCCCCCAGCCGCCTCAAACAGGTGATCGACTGGCTCAATCAGCCGCTCTAGGCGACCAGGATGGGGGTAAGCCGTGCACCGTCAGTCCGCCGCGTAAGTTTCTATCGGCAAGCACGAACAGACCAGGTTGCGGTCGCCGTAGACGTTGTCGATGCGGCCCACCGAGGGCCAGAACTTGTGTTCGCGGGCCCAGGGGGCCGGGAAGGCTGCCATCTCGCGACTGTAAGCGTGGGTCCACTCGTCCGCCATGAGAGCGACCGCCGTGTGGGGAGCATTTTTGAGCGGGTTGTCATGGGGATCGGCCTGGCCGAGTTCGATCGCTTCCACTTCGCGACGAATTGCGATCATGGCTTCGCAGAAGCGGTCGAGTTCTGCTTTCGATTCGCTCTCGGTCGGCTCAACCATCATCGTGCCGGCCACCGGCCAGGAGACGGTCGGCGCGTGGAAGCCATAGTCCATCAGGCGTTTGGCGATGTCATCGACCTCAATACCGACGGTCTTGAGCTTGCGCAGGTCGAGGATGCACTCGTGGGCGACAAGACCGCTGTTGCCCTTGTAGAGCACCGGGTAGTAAAGCTCCAGACGGCGGGCGATGTAGTTGGCGTTGAGGATGGCGATGCGCGTGGCTTCGGTCAGACCAGGTCCACCCATCAGGGTGATGTAGACCCAGGAAATCGTCAGAATTGAGGCACTGCCCCAGGGAGCGGCCGACACTGCCCCGATTCCCTGTTCGCCACCGACTTTCACCAGCGGGTGAGCCGGTAGGAAGGGGACCAGGTGAGCTGCGACGCCGATTGGACCCATGCCCGGTCCACCGCCGCCGTGGGGGATGCAGAAAGTCTTGTGCAAGTTGAGATGGCAGACATCCGCCCCAAAATCGCCCGGACGGCAAAGACCGACCTGGGCGTTGAGGTTGGCTCCGTCCATGTAGACCTGGGCACCGTGGTGGTGCATCAGCTCGCAGATCCCCACAATCGATTCTTCAAAGACGCCGTGAGTCGAAGGGTAGGTGACCATCAGGGCAGCCAGATTTTGACTGTGGGCTTCAGCCTTCTTCGTGAGGTCGGTAAGGTCGATGTTGCCTTCAGAGTCGCAGGCAACAGGCACCACTTTGAACCCGGCCATCACGGCGCTCGCCGGGTTGGTGCCGTGGGCCGATTGTGGGATGAGACAGATATTGCGGTGGCCTTCGCCTCGGCTCTGGTGATAGGCACGAATGACCAGTAAGCCCGTGTATTCGCCCTGAGAACCGGCGTTCGGCTGCAAAGAAACGCCTGCGAAGCCCGTGATCTCTGCCAGGCTTGCTTCTAGTTGCGCAAAGAGAATCTGATAGCCCCTGGTCTGCTCGGGCGGCGCGAAAGGATGCAACTTGCCAAAGGCGGGCCAGGTGACCGGAAGCATCTCGGCAGTCGCGTTGAGCTTCATCGTGCACGACCCGAGCGGGATCATCGACGTGTTGAGCGAAAGGTCCTTGGATTCGAGCCGGTGCATGTAGCGCAGCAACTCGGTCTCTGAATGATAGCGATTAAAGATCGGGTGAGTGAGATAGGGACTCGTGCGTGCGAAAGCCGGACTGACTGCTCCATCAACCTCGGCGGCAAGCGTATCGACTGTGAAATCTAAGGCCCGGCCACCGGCAAAGACGGCCAGGAGATCGGCCAGGTCTGAGGCCGAAACGGTCTCATCGAGGCTGATGCCGATTGCCTGGTCGCCGAGTCGGCGCAGGTTGATCTGGCGGGCGTTGGCATCGCTGAAGATAGTCTCGCAGGCAGCGGGGTCGCTGACTTGCAGGTGCAGGGTATCGAAGAAGTGCTGGGCGGTCGGCCGATAGCCGAGGCGCGTCAGGCCCAGAGCAAGCACTTTGGTGAGCCGGTGTACGCGGCGGGCGATGCGGCGAATGCCGGTCGGGCCATGGTAAACCGCGTACAGGCCCGCAATCACGGCGAGCAGTACCTGAGCAGTACAGATATTACTGGTCGCCTTGTCGCGGCGAATGTGCTGTTCGCGGGTCTGCAGAGCGAGTCTGAGGGCCGGGTTGCCGTGGACATCGTTGGAGACGCCGACGATGCGGCCGGGGATCTGGCGTTTGTAGGCGTCGCGGGTGGCAAAGAACGCGGCGTGCGGTCCACCGAAGCCGAGGGGTACACCAAAGCGCTGAGTGCTGCCGACGGCAATATCGGCTCCGAATTCTCCCGGCGGCTTGAGTAAAGCCAGGCTCAAGAGATCGCAGGCGACCGTCACGAGGGCACCGGCTTTGTGGGCTGCTTCAACGAATGCACCGTAGTCGTAGACAGTGCCGTCGCTCGCCGGGTACTGCAGTAGAGCACCGAAACAGGGCTGGGCAGCAAAGTCGAAAGAACGGTGGTCGCCAATCACGAGTTCGATGTCGAGCGGCAGGGCGCGGGTCTGCAACACGGCAATGGTCTGCGGATGGCAATCCTGCGAGACGAAGAAGGCTCTCGGACTGCCTTTAGTCTTAAGCCCGTAGCTCATCGCCATCGCCTCAGCGGCGGCGGTGCCCTCATCGAGCAACGAGGCATTGGCGATTTCAAGCCCGGTGAGGTCAATCACCATCGTCTGGAAGTTGAGCAACGCTTCGAGGCGACCCTGGGCAATCTCGGCCTGGTAAGGGGTGTACTGCGTGTACCAGCCTGGATTTTCGAGAATATTGCGCTGGATGACAGCGGGGGTGATGCAGTCGGAATAACCCATGCCGATAAACGACCGGAAGATCTGGTTTTGATCGGCAATTGCCTGGAGTTGAGCAAGCACTGCGTATTCGCTCTTGCCGGCTTCGATGGCGAGCGGTCCTGCCATGCGGATCTGCGGCGGTACGGCGCAGTCGATGAGCGCATCGAGAGTCGGGTAGCCGAGGGCATCGAGCATCTGCTGTACATCGACTTTGTCAGGCCCAATATGCCGGGTCGCGAACTCGTCGGTGTAGTCGAGAGATTCAGTGGTCCTGCGGGTATCGGCTGGTGCCAGTGCTTGTGAGGAACCGTCCGGCTCGGCATCACTATCCCAGGCTGCGGTCAGTTGTAGCTCGCGATCGATGGTTGGGTCTGTCATAGATGGCTGATGTCAATCCAGATAATGAGCTGAGCGCAGGCGCAGCCAGGAGCTTCACTACCGAATTATAACTTTACAGACCACCAGTCCAGGGTCCACGGCGAGCGCTCTGGATAGAACTGACAGTCCGAGCCGGATGCAATCAAGTGAGCGTTTTTTGGAGCCGCTTCTGGGCTGCCGAGCGCGACTCAATCGTAAAGACTGGTATTTGCTCCAGTTCCGGCTCATCCAGAATGTACTGCTCGCACACCAGGCTCAGGCGGGTTGCGGCGGTTTTGAGCGCATTGACCGAGTGGGTGAGGTCGCCCTGGAAATGCAACAGCGTGTTGGCCTGGGGCCGAATCTGGCCGACCTGACGTCTGGGGGTGCGCAACACCAGTTCGCCGCCGCTCAACTCCACGGGTACCTGGACGTAGAGCACACTGACGGTTGCCGGGGGCTCGACCGTTTTGCAATAAGAGCGCAGACTGCGGTCAATATGCGGATCGACGCGTGAGTTTTCGCGCATCAACAGTGGGTTGAGGTAAAAAGCATTGCAGCCCGGTTCCAGGGCTTGCTCCAGGTAGGGCAAGAAGAATGGAAACTGGCGGGCGAGCATATCGAGACCTTCATGCCGGAAGACGACCGAGAAACCGCGGGTGCCGACGAAGTCGCGGTTGAGGTTGTTGACGGCAAAATACTCACAGGCCAGGATCTGGCCGGCAAGACTCGTCAGATAAACCGGATCGAAGGCGTCCGGCTGTGTGCGGTAGTAACCCAAATCGAACTCACTGGTGGTGGCCTTTTTTCAAGTTAACCCGTGAGCCTGTACTGATTCAAACGTGCGGGAGTGACGCTCTACTGGTGGCAAGTGTTAGAAGGGGACTGTCGCATTCTGGTGTAGCGGATGACTCGGGAAGCGTTCTTTGATCAGTTCCTGGCACCGGTCCTGCGGCTTGTGATTGACGAAGAAGCATTCCTGCGCCCCTACCGGGCAATCGACTGGGCGGCAACGACTGCCCGCATCGCCGATCCAGCCGTCTGCTACCCCAATTATTATCTCACCGGCAACTTCCACGGCATCCCGAAGGGCTACTTGAGTATGCGGGCGGCGGTCACCTACGACCCGATTACCGGATATGTCTTGTTCCCAAACGAGTCCTGGGTGCGCGAGTGCCTGGTAAATGCTGTGAGCGGCAGGCCCCGTCGCATCCTCGACATCGGTTGCGGTACGGGTTCAACGACGGTGTTGCTCAAGCAGGCATTTCCAGAAGCGGATGTCGTCGGTCTCGACCTTTCGCCGGACATGCTGGTTGCCGCCGAGCTTAAAGCGCAGAGCCTCGACCAGGTGATTACCTGGCTCCATGCCGACGCACGTGCAACCGGGCTTGCCGAGGGCTCCTTCGACCTGGTGAGTGCGTCCCTTCTCTTTCACGAGACACCCCCCGAGGAGACCCCGGTCATTTTGAGAGAAATGTTTCGGCTGCTTGCACCTGGGGGCGAGTGTCTGATTCTTGACGGCTCACAAAAGACGCTTCATCAGGTCACCTGGCTGATGCGCATTTTTGAAGAACCGCATATCGAAACCTACGCCGCCGGCAACCTCGATGCGTGGCTTGCCGCCGCCGGGTTCACCGCCGTGCAGACCGAGGAGCATTGGCTTATCCATCAGGTAAGCCGGGGCCGCAAGCCGCTTGGTCGTTCGGGTTCACTGGATGGTGCTCACGTTTCAGTTGGCAGCAATCTACCCGGAATAGCGGACGAGCCGGCCTGACAGTAACGACTGTGCTAGACCCGGCGAATGCGCGACGAGCTTAGTCAGAGGGATCTCCACAAGGTTTAAAGACCCTGTCGCTCTGACAGACTATGCTCAGCAGCTGCCACGCCAACGGCATCTTGTGCTCAAATCACCTCTGAAGTGTTGTGCTGATGATGAGTCGTCCCACTTTTGTTCTTTTGATTTCTTGCCCAGATCGCCAGGGCATTGTTGCTGCGGTGTCTCGCTGCGTTTTCGAGGCAGGCTGCAACATTCTTTGTTCTGACCAGCATATTGCCGAGGAAGGTATCTTCTTCATGCGATTGGAGTTTGTCTTTTTGCATGAGGAAATCGACGAAATCGGCTTCCGCGCTCGGCTTGCTGTCCTGGCTGAGGAGTTTGCGATGGCCTGGCAATTGGTCCTTGCCAGGCAGCCCAAGCGCCTCGCCATTTTCGGCTCGAAGCTTAACCACTGTCTGCTTGAATTGCTCTGGCG